>NZ_JCAFST010000003.1:0-341947 GCF_059369535.1 Stenotrophomonas sp. YJH_SMC_122
CCAGCAACTGTTCGGGCGGATCAAGGGAGATTCCGGCGTGGGCGCCAAGCTACATGGCGATCGTCGAGATCCAGGCTTACACGGCGGCCCACGCCGGCTCTCGACACCTACGCTGCCAGATTCCGATCAGATAAGGCTTGGTCGCCGCATCCATGCGGCTCACACCCCGCAAACCCACAGTGCCCCGCCTTCGACAGGTTCACGCGGCTGTTGGTAACGGCGGTTGTTGGTTCGCGCGGCTGTTGGTAGGTGTCGACCTTGGTCGACACAGAGCGAGCGCAGCAAGCGACCCGCTTTTGCTTTTCTTTTTTCTTTTCCGTGGTTGGACGCGCGCAGGAAACTGTCAAAGGTGGGGCGGGTGGGCCATGCAGGGGCGTTGGCGCCATGGATGGCGCCATCGAGCTTACAGGGACGTACTTGCAGCGTCTCCTGCATGGCCCACCCGCCCCGCCAAGCGCGGCTATTGCTCCAAGCAGCCAACCACGAGGGGCTCAGCCGTTCGCTGCCGCAAACTCCGGCCGCGTCAGGTTGTCCGCCTCGCCCTCGGTGCACAGCACTTCGTCTTCGATGCGGATGCCGCCATACGGACGGAAGAAGTCCACGCGGTCCCAGTTGATCGCATCACCGTGGCCAGCGTCCTTCACTTCATTCAACAGCATGTCGATGAAGTACAGGCCCGGTTCGACGGTCACCACCATGCCCGGCTCCAGCACGCGGGTCAGGCGCAGGTACGGGTGGCCGGCCGGGCGCTCGATGCGGCCGCCTTCGTCGCTGGCCGCGAAACCGGCCACGTCGTGCACCTGCAGGCCGATCAGGTGGCCGATACCATGCGGGAAGAACGCGGCGCTGACGCCGGTCTCCAGCGCGGTCTGCGGCGACACCTTGATCACGCCGAACTCCTTCAGCACGCCCATCAGCGAAAGGTGCGCATCCACGTGCAGCTGCTTGTAGTCAAAGCCCGGCCGCACCGCTGCGCACATCCGCTGCTGGGCAGCGTCGACGGCGGCGATCATCGCCGCAAACTCGTCGTGGCCCTGCGCGGCGTAGGTACGGGTGATGTCGCTGGCGTAGCCGTGGGCACTGGCGCCGGCATCGATCAGGAAGCTGCGCAGCGGCTGCGGTGCCTTGCGACCCAGCTCGGTGTAGTGCAGCACGGCGGCATGTTCATTCAGCGCCACGATGTTGCCGTACGGCAGCTCGTTGGCATCCTGGCCGACCGCCTGGCAGTACGCCATGTGGATGCTGAACTCGTCGGCGCCATTGCGGAATGCGGCTTCGGCAGCGCGGTGGCCGCGCACGCCCAGCACCTGGGCCTGGCGCATCAGGGCGATCTCATACGGTGTCTTGCTGCCGCGGTGCCATTCCAGATAGTTCACCACCGGGGCCGGGTTGTTCGGCACGTAGCTGCCCAGCGCGCTCTGCGGCTCGCCGAGGATCGCGCAGCGCGATGGATCGGCCGGCAGCAGCGCCAGCGCGTCTTCCGGCTTGCGGATGATGTGGATGTCGAAGTGATCCACCCACCAGCCGCTGGGGGCATCCGGCACCACGTGCCAGTAGTCGAAGGGCTGGTGGAAGATCACCGCCGGGCGCGTGCCGGGGGTGAACACGATCCAGCTGTTGGGCACGCGGGTCAGCGGCAACCAGGCCTTGAACTGCGGATTGACCGCGTACGGGTAGTCGCGATCATCGAACACCTGGTAGTGCAGGGTGCCACTGGGCACCACCAGGTGATCGAAGCCGCCGCGGGCCAGCGCCTGTTCGGCACGTCGGCACAGCACGGCCAGGTGGTCGGAATACAGGGCGCCGGGGTCTTGCTGGATCATTGCGGTGGCTCGACACGGAAAACGGCCCTAGATTCTGCCGCATACCGGGAAAAACCGCTGTGCTGGAACCGGCACTCAGGCCGTCGAAACCGGCCCCTCGTCGCTGTCTTCGCCCACCCACTGGCGCAGCAGCTGCCGATGCTCGCGCGACAGGGTCAGGAAGCGGAAGCCGGTCCAGCTCTGTCCGGGGGCGTGTGCGGGTTCGCTCCACAGCAGGTGCACGCCCACGTCGATGTCCTGGTGGCGGCCGTCGCCCAGCGGCAGGGGGAAGCGCAACTGGTACAGCGCATCCTCGCGCAACGGTGCGCTGGCCAGCATCAGCATGCCGGTTTCGGAGATATTGCCGAGCCGGCCCACCACGCTTTCGCGCATCTGGTCGGTGACCGGTACCAGGTCCGAGACCTGGCGGCGCGGCGCGCGGCGGGTGTCCTGCGGCGGTTGGGTGATCATGCGGAAGTCTCCTGGGTATGGCCGGCCGCCAGTGCACGCAATGCGCCAAGGCTGGCCTCCCAGGCACGGTCAACCAGCCGGGCCTTGTCCTCAGTGACCAGCTGCGCCTGGCCGGCACTGATCTGCCGGGCCAGCGTATCCAGGTCGGTATCGGCGATCTTCTGCCCGCGCGGATTGACCAGCAGGGCGTGGCCGGTCAGCAGGCTGTACCAGGACAGGCGCTGGCGGCGCAGTGTGCCATCGCCGGTATCGATGTCGAACCAGCTGCCGAAGGGCAGGGAGGACAGCTGCTGGTAAGCGGCTTCCTCGGCACTGCTGCGCGGTGTGGCGGGCGTCGTGCCGGCGGCCGTACCGGCGTGCTCGCCCAGGCGCGCGCGTGCCTTCAGGCGGGCACTGAGTTCGGTACGCGAGGTGCTCTCGTCCTCGCCGCCAGGCGTGGCCAGCCTGCGTGCGACGGCGGCGGCTTCCTCGGCGTGGTAGCCGACCTGCAGCAGGGCGGCCTCGACTTCGGCAGCAAGCGTTGCATCGGTGCCGCCGGGCGCATCAACGGGTTGCGCGGTGATGGTGGCAATGCGTTGGGTCTGCTGCAGGCGTTCCTGCCACTGCGGTGAATCGTCGCCGTGGCGCAGGCGGGTCAGGGTGAGGGCATCGGCCCAGGCCTGGCGCAGCAGGGTCTGCACGAAGCGGGGCGGCTCCTGCGCGTCGCAGCACTGGTCGATCTGTGCGCTGGCCTGGCGCCGGGCCAGTTCCAGCCGCTCCTTGCCGCGGGCGGCTTCCACATGGCGGCGCTCGGCCAGCTCGGCGCGATGCGCTGCGGCGCGCTGATGCTGCTGCACGTCCTCGTTCGCGCTGGCGAAGGCCTCCGGCGCCCGCGCATCCTGGCCCAGCAGGCCCTGCACGCTCTGTGCCATGCGCTGCAGCAACTGCGGGTCGACATCATCGTCGCCCAGCCAGTTGGCGCCGACTTCGGCAATCTGGTTGAGCAGTTCGCGCGCGGGGTGCTCGTCGCGCACGAAGAAGCCGGGGTCGGCCATTGCCGCACGTGCCAGCGGTACCTGCAGGCGCGCCAGCAGGGCGGCCGGCACCGGGTCCGGACGCTGCTGCTGCTGCACCTGCTGCATCAGCATGCGCAGCAGGTCGAGGCTGTCGCGGTCGTGGCTGCCCAGCTGGGCCTGCGTGCCATGCTCGCTGCGCAGTTGCGCCACCACGGCCGCCTGCAGGTCGGCTACGCCGGTGGCGGCGCTGGACTGCGCCTGCAGGCGTGCGAGGACCGCATCCACGGCCGCGCTCGGCACAGCATCGCGATCCGCAGGTGCTGCGCTGGCATGGCGTGCCTGCTGCAGCAGCGCATGCAGCGCGCTGCCCGTGGAGGTGGTCAGGCCCGGCAAGGCCGCGCCGGCCGTGCTGTCATCCTGGAAAGCGTCCTGCACCAGGCTCGACCAGGAGCCGGCCGGTGCCGATCCGTTCCAGCCGGTCAGTGGCGCGGCGGCACGCTTTGCCGGCTGCGTGGTGCGACCACCGCCCACCGACTGGGTGATGATCCGCCGGGTGCTCGATGAACGCGCCAGATAGGGGGTGTAGACCAGACCGGGCAGCACGCCGTGCTGGGCCAACAGGGCATTGGCACGGTCGAGGATGTCGCCCAGGCGTTCCAGCACCTGGCGTTCGAAGCTGCGGTACAGCGCCAGCTGAACGTCGACAGCGAGCGAATCCTGTTCGGCAATCCGGCGCAGCATGGCGCACAGTGCCTGCGGTGCCAGCGGCAGGGTGTCGGCCTCGAAGGCCGGTGCTGCCGCCAGTACGCCCAGGCGTTGGCCCAGCAGGTTCAGCGTGTTGGTCGAACGCAGCGTCTCCCGCCGCACCATCTCGGTCAGCAGCAGGTCGCGGTCCACTTCATGTTCATCGACCAGCGACAGCCCGAGCATTCCGGGAAGCGGAGGCGGCGTGGAACCGGTGCTGAAGTGGGCCGTGGGTTCGCGCAGCCGTATCAGCGCATCGGCCACGGCATCAAGCATGCGGTCAGCGAAATGACCGGAAAAGGCATGCAACTGGCCGCGCTGGGCCATCAACTCCGCCTGCAGCTGCGGATTGCGCGCGCGATCCGCGTCGTGCAGCAGCGTCTGCTCCAACGCTTCGACGGTCAGGATCAGCGGCGCGGCCAGCGTTTGCCGGCACAGGCCGATCAACGCGCCCAGCAGCTCACGCACCCGCGGTGGCAGGTCGCTGGCGGCCAGGCGGGTTTTGTCGGCAGAGGTAATGGAAAAGACAGCTGACATCGGCGAGCGGTACCCGGATTCCCGCGGATCGATCTTGTGAATCTACCGTGTCGGCCGCAGTCGGCGCTACTTTAGGGTGAACGTGTCTCACGTCCGCTGGGGAGGGACGACGGATGAACGGTGGTGCCGGTCGCTGGCCGGCAGCGCTGTCTCCACCGGAGTACCGGCCAGCGGCCGGCGCTACCCGCTACGGCGGAAGGTTTAGTCCTCCAGGAACAGGCTCACCACGTCGTTGGTGAACCGGCGGCCCAGCTCGGTCGGCTGCACGTGGCCCTCCGCCACGTCCAGCCAGCCGCGCTGCACGGCCTCGGCCAGCGGCGCGTCCAGCACGCTGCGCGGCAGCCCGGTGCGCGACTCGAAATCGCGCAGGCCGAAACCTTCGTGCAGGCGCAGCAGGTTGAGCATGTACTCGAACGGCAGGCGCTCGGCTGCGATCACATCGTCACCACCGAACGAGGCCGGCGTGCCGGCGCTGTCCAGGTAGGCCTGCGGGTGCTTCAGTTTCCAGCGGCGCAGCACGTGTTCTTCGGCGCCCGAGCTGATCTTGCCGTGCGCACCGGCACCGATGCCCAGGTAATCGCCGAAGCGCCAGTAGTTCAGGTTGTGCGCACTCTGCCGGCCGGGGCGCGCGTAGGCGCTGACCTCGTACTGGCCGAAACCGGCCTGCGCCAGCAGCACCTGGCAGTGCTCCTGCATGTCCCAAGCGTTGTCTTCATCGGGAATGCCCTGCGGCGGACGCGCGAAGAACACCGTATTCGGTTCCAGGGTCAGCTGGTAGTGCGAGATATGGGCCGGTTGCAGTGCAAATGCACGTTCCAGATCGGCCTCGGCACCGGCCAGGGTCTGTTCCGGAAGCGCGTACATCAGGTCGATGTTGACGTTGTCGTAGCCCGCGTCCTGCGCCATCTTCACCGCGCGCTCGGCTTCGCCACTGTCGTGGATGCGGCCCAGGCGCTTGAGCATTGCATCGTCGAAACTCTGGATGCCGAAGCTGAGGCGGTTCACGCCGGCTGCGCGGTAGCGGTCGAAGCGGCCATGCTCGGCGGTGCCCGGGTTGGTCTCCAGGGTGATCTCGGCATTGGGTGCGAAGCGCAGGCGCGCGCTGGCCTGCTGCAGGAAACGATCGATCGCTTCCGGCGGGAACAGGCTGGGCGTACCGCCGCCGAAGAACACGCTGTGCACCACCCGGCCCCAGACCAGCGGCAGATCCTGGTCGAGATCGCGCAGCAGCGCATCGATGTAGGCATCGAACGGCAGCTCACCCTTGGCTTGGTGCGAGTTGAAATCGCAGTACGGGCACTTGCGCACGCACCACGGCAGGTGCACGTACAACGACAGCGGTGGTGGCACCAGTCGCGGCGGACTGGCGTGGCCAGCGGAGCAGGCTTCGCCCGGCAGGTGGTTGCAGTGGTCGTGGTCGTGCGGCATGGGCTTCTTCGGTAGTGCCGGCCGCTGGCCGGCTTCCCTGGTTCGATCGGGTGGCGTCAGTACAGCGTCGCCAGCTGCTGCTTGAGCTGCTGCAGGGCAATGGCACGGTGACTGATGGCATTCTTCAGTGCCGGCTCCATTTCCGCAGCGGTCAGGCCGTGGGTGGTATCCAGAAATACCGGGTTGTAGCCAAAACCGTTCGTGCCACGCAGTTCGCGGATGATCTGTCCTTCCCAGCGGCCTTCGCAGATCAGCGGCTGCGGATCGGTGGCGTGGCGCAGCAGCACGATCACCGCGTAGAAGCGGGCGCTGCGCTGGCCGTCGGGAATGTCGGCCATCGCGTCCAGCAGCTTGGCGTTGTTGGCCGCCGCATTGGTCGGGTGGCCGGCATAGCGCGCGCTGTACAGGCCGGGCGCGCCGCCGAGTGCGTCGACGATCAGGCCCGAATCATCGGCCAGTGCCGGCAGGCCGGTCGCTTCGCAGGCCGCGCGTGCCTTCAGCAGCGCATTCTCGACGAAGGTCAGGCCGGTCTCTTCCACGTCGCCCAGGCCCAGTTCGGCGGCCGAGGTGATCTGCAGCGGCAGGTCGGCGAGGATCTCCTGCATCTCCACCAGCTTGCCGGCGTTGTGGCTGGCCAGTACCAGTTTCTTCATTGACGGGGCTCCAGCAGGTCCCAGGTGTTGCCATACAGGTCGCGGAACACTGCGACCGTTGCATAGGGTTCTTCGCGCGGTGCTTCCAGGAACTCGACGCCGGCGGCCAGCATCGCCGCGTGGTCGCGGTGGAAGTCATCGGTGTTGAGGAAGAAGGCGACGCGGCCACCGGTCTGGTTGCCGATGCGGCTGCGCTGTTCCTCGTCGCTGGCGCGTGCCAGCAGCAGGGCGGCGGCGCTGCCGTCGGTCGGGCCGACCACTACCCAGCGCTTGTGCCCCTGGTCGATGTCTTCGAGCAATGCGAAGCCGAGCTTGCCGGTGTACCAGGCAATGGCTTCGTCATAGTCGGCAACCACCAGGGTGGTCAGGGCGATGCGCCGGTTCATGCTGACAGCGCCGCCTGCTGTGCGGCCAGCAGCTCGGCCACGCCCTTCTCGGCCAGGCCCAGCAGCGCGTCCAGTTCATCGCGACGGAAGGCGTGGCCTTCGGCGGTGCCCTGCAGCTCGATGAAGCCGCCACCGTCGTTCATCACCACGTTCATGTCGGTGTCGCAGTCGCTGTCTTCGGCGTAGTCCAGGTCCAGCACCGGGGTGCCGCGGTACACGCCTACCGACACTGCTGCAACTGCGCCCAGGACCGGGTTGCGCTTGATGTCGCCACGCTTCATCAGCACGTTCACCGCATCGACCAGGGCCACATAGGCGCCGGTGATGGCGGCGGTGCGGGTGCCACCGTCGGCCTGCAGCACGTCGCAGTCCAGGGTGATGGTGCGTTCGCCCAGCGCATTGCGGTCCACGCAGGCACGCAGGCTGCGGCCGATCAGGCGCTGGATCTCCAGCGTGCGACCGCCCTGCTTGCCACGGGCCGCTTCGCGGTCGCTGCGGGTATGGGTGGCGCGCGGCAGCATGCCGTACTCGGCGGTGACCCAGCCTTCGCCCTTGCCGCGCAGGAAGCCCGGCACGCGGTTCTCGACGCTGGCGGTGCACAGCACGCGGGTTTCACCGAAGCACACCAGCACCGAACCTTCGGCGTGGCGGGTGAAGCCGCGTTGGATGACGACCGGGCGGAGCTGGTCGGGCTGGCGGCCGCTGGGGCGGGAATCGGACATGGTGCGGGTTCCGTAATGGCAAGGGAGTACGCCGCCACGCCCGCGGCCTTCACGGGGCGGGCAAGGGGGCTCTGGTGAGGGCGCTAGGGTACCATTCCCCCTTTGCACGCACCGGACACATTCCATGATTCGAAGCATGACCGCCTATGCCGGCGGCGAGCGGGTCACCCCGTGGGGCACGCTGGGCTGCGAGCTGCGCTCGGTCAACCACCGCTTCCTGGAGGTCGGCACCCGCCTGCCCGAGGAACTGCGGGCGCTGGAACCGCAGCTGCGCGAGCGCATCGCCGCGCGCCTGAGCCGTGGCAAGCTGGATCTGGTGATGCGCCTGCGTGCGCCGGAAGCCGCCGCCAACCTGCAGGTGGACGAGGCCCTGCTGGGCCAGCTGGGCCGCTTGGCGCACCGCCTGACCTCCGATTTCCCCAATCTGCAGGTCAGTTTCACCGAGCTGCTGCAGCTGCCCGGCGTGACCCGTGGCGAGGCCACCGATGCCGCCGCCCTGCAGGTCGAGGCGCTGGCCCTGCTCGACCAGGTACTGGACGGCTTCGTCGAGGCGCGTGAACGCGAAGGCGGCAAGTTGTCGGCGGCCATCAGTGAGCGCGTGGACGGCATCGAACGCATTGCCACCGAAGTGCACACCTTGATTCCGGCCATTCGCGACGGCCAGCGCGCCAAGCTGGCCGCCCGCCTGGCTGACCTGCCGCACCCGGTCGACCCTGGTCGTGCCGAACAGGAGCTGGTGCTGTGGCTGCAGAAGCTGGACGTGGATGAGGAGCTGGACCGCCTCGGCAGCCACATCGTCGAGATCCGACGCGTGCTCAAGCAGCGCGAGCCGGTCGGCCGCCGCCTGGACTTCCTGCTGCAGGAGTTCAACCGCGAAGCCAATACGCTGGGCTCGAAGTCGGTGGACAGCCGTACGTCCAATGCGGCGGTCGAGCTGAAGGTGCTGATCGACCAGATCCGCGAACAGGTGCAGAACATCGAGTGATGTTGCATCCGGCAACAGCGCAGGGGCGCCTCCGGGCGCCCTTGTCGCTTCAACGCATCAGCGCACGCTGACGCCCGGCGCGCCTTCGGCCAACCGTCCCACCACGGTCGCCTGGCCGAACCCGGCGTCTTGGAAGCAGGCCAGCACCGCATCCACTGCCTCCGGGGCACAGGACACCAAGAGCCCGCCACTGGTCTGCGGATCGGTCAGCAGTGGCTGCCAGTGGGCGGCCAAGCCCTCGGCGAAGTGAACTTCGGCGCCATACGAGGCCCAGTTGCGATTGGAGGCGCCGGTTACGCAGCCGCGTTGCAGCAGGTCCAGGGACTGCGGCAGCAGCGGGATCTGCGCGCTGTCCACTTCGGCGGCAACGCCACTGGCGCGACACACTTCCAGCAGGTGGCCGAGCAGGCCGAAACCGGTGACGTCGGTCATCGCGTGCACACCGTCCAGCGCGGCCAGCGGCACGCCCACGGTATTCAGGCGGGTGGTCGACGCGATCATCTGCTGGTAGCCCTCGGCATCCAGCACTTCTTTCTTCAGCGCCGATGAATACACGCCCACGCCCAGGGGCTTGCCCAGCACCAGCACATCACCGGCGCGGGCATCGGCATTGCGCCTGAGCCGCTGCGGGTCGAGCACGCCGATCGCGGCCAGGCCATAGATGGGTTCCACCGAATCGATGCTGTGGCCTCCAGCGACCACGATGCCGGCATCGGCGCAGGCACGCTCGCCGCCCTGCAGGATGCCGCGGATGGTCTCCTGCGGCAGCGTGTTGATCGGCATGCCGACGATGGCCAGCGCGAACAATGGTCGCGCGCCCATCGCGTACAGGTCCGACAGCGCGTTGGTGGCGGCGATGCGGCCGAAGTCGAACGGGTCGTCCACAATCGGCATGAAGAAATCGGTGGTCGCGACGATTGCCTGGCGATCATCGAGGCGGTACACCGCGGCGTCGTCGCTGGTCTCGCGGCCGACCAGCAGTTCGGCCGGCGCAGCAAGCGCGGGAACGCCGCGCAGCAGTTCGCTCAGCACGCCCGGCGCGATCTTGCAGCCGCAGCCGCCGCCATGCGCCAGCGAGGTCAGTCGTTGCGGGGCATCGGCCGTTGAAGGGGCGGGGGACTGCACGTGCGTGGCCATGCCGACATCTCCTGCGGAAACACCAATGGCGGAAGGCAGCAGGAGTCGAACCTACCAGGGAACGATCGACGCCCCCTACTGGGTTTGAAGCCCAGCCGCATGCCCGGATGCGCATGCCTTCCGAAAGTACGGCGGCACCGGTGGGCTCAGTCGCGGGCCGCGTTCCACTGCAGGTCGCCGCGCGGCCGATGCTGGTCACCGACGCGTCGAGTGTAGCCAACGCGGTTGAAGAACTCCAAGATCTGGATGCTGCGCTTGCGGCCTAGGCCGATGGCATCGCGGAAGGTGGCCGCATCCACCGTGCCGGTGGCCTGCGACAGCTGCGCGACGATCGCGGCCAGCTCGGCAATGCGGGCCGGTGCATAGAACAGGTCCGGCACCACCTGGAACAGTTCGCCACGCGCGGTGGCGCGGCGCAGGACGGCGCGGACCTCGTCTTCGGCCAGGCCGAAGTCGGTGGCCAGGGTACGCACCCACGGCGGATCGAAACCACTGGCGTGCAGGTGCGGGAGCGCGCGTTCCAGCAGCAGGCGTTCACGCTCCGGCGGCGCGTGGTCGTGACCGGGCAGGCGCCACCACGCGCCCACGCGCTGCAGCGTGCCGTCGGCCAGCAGGTCCTGCAGCAGCGCATTCCAGAGCCCCGTCGCAAGCGTGGGCAGGGTGCTGCGTTGCAGGCGCCCGCTGTCGACACCAGGTTCGTCCGGTCGTCGCTCGTGCCAGTTGCGCAGTGAGGCAGTTACCTGCTCGCGCAGCGCCTGCCAGTGCGAGGCGAGGATGACCACCGTGTCTTCGCGGGTGACGATGCGTCGTGTGTCTGCAGGAAGATCGATCCGGTCGGCCGCGCGCCGGCAGTAGCGTTGCAGGGCGGCCATGGCTATGCCGAAGGAAGCCTGCTGCAACAGCGGGCCGGTTCCCGCCCCTGCCGCCAGCTGCTCCAGTGCGCCCAGCCAGGCGAGCCGTGCCGGGCTGCGCCGGCGCCGCTGTGGCGGGTCCGGATCGAGCACGATGCCACCGCCCAGCGTGCGGATCGCCGCTGAATCACGGGCGATGAAGCGATCACCACACATCGCGCAGACCGGGGCATCGAACACCAGCTGCACCAACTGTCCATCGCCGTGATCGTCGTCCTCCAGCAGCACCACATGGGCCTGCCGATGCATCGTGCCCCAGTGGATGTGCAGCGGCGCCCAGTCGCGCAACGGTGCGGCCAGTGGGGAAAGCCGCAGGCGTACGTCGACGCGACGGGTCGCCCGTAGCGCACGTGGATCGGCGATCCAGTCGCCGCGGTGGATGTCGTCGCGGGCGATGGCGGCCAGGTTCAACGCGCAGCGCTGCCCGGCCATGGCGAGTTCGCTGGGCTGGTTCTGCGCGTGGATGCTGCGTACGCGCACGTCCGTGGCGGTCGGCATCAGCTGCAGATGCTCACCCGCGGCAGCGGTGCCGCCGTGCACTGCGCCGGTCACCAGCGTGCCGTGGCCGGCCAGCGAGAACACGCGGTCCACCGGCATGCGGAACAGCTCGCTGCGCAGTTCGGCCTGGCGCATGCTGGCGTCGTCCGACGCCCACGCGTGCAGCTGGGTACGCAACGCGTTGATGCCGGCATCATCGGGCGCCGTACTGTTGCAGGCGAATACGGGGGAATCCTGCAGCGGCGTGCCGGCCAGCAGCGCGGCGATCTCGATCTCGACCCGGGCGATGCGTGCAGCTTCCACGCGGTCGATCTTGGTCAAGGCCACTACGCCGCGGTCCACGCCCAGCAGCTGCAGGATCGCCAGGTGCTCGAGGGTCTGCGGCATTACACCGTCGTCGGCGGCGATCACCAGCAGGGCGACATCGATGCCGGTGGCGCCAGCCACCATCGTATGCACGAAGCGTTCATGGCCCGGCACGTCGACGAAGCCCAGCGTCGACTCGGCATTCCCGCCGCCTGTGTTCTCCACCTGGACATAGGCATAGCCCAGCTCGATGGAGATGCCGCGCGTGCGTTCTTCCTGCAGGCGATCGGTTTCGATGCCGGTCAGTGCGCGCACCAGGCTGGTCTTGCCATGGTCGATATGCCCGGCGGTGCCGACGATCATGCCTGCAGCGTGCTCCATTGCGCGAGGAAGGCGGCTTCGTCGGTGGGTTCCAGGCAGCGCAGGTCCAGCCAAAGCGCGTCATCGGCAATGCGGCCCAGCACCGGCCGCGGCAGCTGGCGCAAGCGCTTGGCCAAGCGATCCAGCCCGCCGCGACGCGCTGAGGTGATGCGCAGGCCGGCACTGCCCAGCTGCGCCTGCGGCTGGGCACCGCTGCCGATCTGGCTGTACATCAAGGCCGGTTCAAGCGCGTAGTCGGACGCCAGCGACGCGCGCATCGGCTGCAGCAGGCGTTGTGCCTGCTCGTCGATGTCATCCCGCAGGCGCGAAAGGCTGCGCAGGGTCGGCAGCCGCAATGCCAGCAGTTCCGGTTCGCGGTACAGGGCCAGCACGGCTTCCAGTGCGGCCAGGCCCATCTTGTCCATGCGCAGCGCACGCTTGAGCGGGTTGCGGTTGATCCGCGCGATCAGGTCGGCGCGGCCGGCGATGATCCCGGCCTGGGGGCCGCCCAGCAGTTTGTCGCCACTGAACGAGACCAGATCGGCGCCGGCCGCCAGTGCTTCCTGCACGGTGGGCTCGTGCGGCAGGCCGAAGGCCGCCAGATCGCACAGGCTGCCACTGCCCAGGTCCACCACCAGCGGCAGGCCGTGCTCGTGCGCGATCGCAGCCATTGCCGCAGTGTCGACCTTGGCAGTGAAGCCGGTAATCGCGTAGTTGCTGGCATGCACTTCCATCAGCAACGCGGTACGTGCGCCGATGGCATGGGCGAAGTCGGCCGGGTGGGTGCGGTTGGTGGTGCCCACTTCCAGCAGCCGCGCGCCGGCGCTGCGCATCACATCGGGAATGCGGAAGGCGCCGCCGATCTCCACCAGTTCGCCGCGCGAGACGACCACCTCGCGGCGGTTGGCCAGGCTGTTGAGCAGCAGCAGGACCGCCGCTGCATTGTTGTTGACCACGGTGGCGGCTTCGGCGCCGGTCAGCTCGCAGACCAGCGCCTGCGCGCGTGCATCGCGGTCGCCCCGGCGGCCGCGGGTGATGTCGAATTCCAGGTCAACCGGCGCGGTCATCGCGCGGGTGACCGCCTGCACGGCGACATCGGGCAACAGGGCGCGGCCCAGGTTGGTGTGCAGCACGGTGCCGGTCAGGTTGAACATCGGCAGCAGGTCCAGCCGTGCATCGGCTGCCAGTGCGGCTTCGACCGCTGCCACCAGCGCCGGGCCGTCGACCGCTTCCTGCAGCTGCGCGGTCGACAACTGGCCGCCGCTGACGCCCTCACGCAGCAGCTGCAGGTGCGAACGCAGCAGCTGGGTGATGCGGCTTCGACCGTGGCCTTCGATCAGTGGCGCCAGTGCAGGCAGGCGCAGCAGCCGGTCCAGCGAAGGCAGGGCGGCGGCCGATACCGGCGTGGCGTGCGTGCGTGGCATCGGTCAGTCGCCGTCGGATTGCCACAGCAGCGGGTTCTGGCTGGCGCGCGCATAGCCTTCCTCGGCCAGCAGCAGGTCCAGCGCCAGCGTGCCGAGGTCATCGGCCACCGGCTCCAGTGACGGATCCTTCTCCAGGTACAGGATCTTGCGATAGCTGCGGCAGTGGTCGCAGGTCTCGGCGCGCACCGCACTTTCGCGCACCGCCTCGCCGCTGTCGCCGTCCACCTCGGCCAGGGCGCGATAGGCAATGTCCTTGCCGGCGGCGCCGCACTGGCTGCACTGCACGCGCACGTAATGCCACTGGCAGGCACACAGCGAGCACGACAGGTAGCGATAGGCGGCGTAGGGCGGGCGCGCCTGCACCACGCTGGCCACTGGCAGCGTGCCACAGAGCGGGCACAGGCCTGGCGCATCGGCCAGCGGCTTCAGGTCGGTCGGATGGAAGCTGGCGGCGAGCACCGCCCAGTACACCTGCAGCGCGTTCATCACCAGCAGCGCGGCGACGGCGTCGACCGAGGGCGCGTCATCGCGTTCCAGCACCGCATGCGCCTGTGCATCCAACCACGCATCATCAGCAGCCGCGACGCGTTGCAGCTCCTGCCGGGTTTCCGCCGGTAGGCCCGTTTCGTCGGCACAGTGCTGGCACAGCGTGCGCAGCCAGTCGCGCCAGCGTCCATCCAGCTGCAGTGTGTTGGCCGGCCGCAACGGCATGCCGGCACCGGCCGCCGCACTCGACTGCTGCGCACGCGCCTGCGACTGCAGAGCTTCGCGCTGCTGCGGTGTCAGTTCATCCAGCAGCGCCTGCTGGGCATCAGCGAGCGCCGCCAGCAGCTGCAGGTAGCCGCCGATGGCACTATGCGCGGCCAGGCTGCGCAGGCGCTTGGCGCGCTCGGCGAACAGCGACGTGATATCGGGCAGGATGATGCGCGGTACATCGCGCGAGGCCAGCGTTTCGATCTCACCGGGTTCAAGGATGCGTTGCGCCATGCAGGGCCAGCCAGAAGAACCAGCCTCCATCCTCGCCGTTGTCGGCGCTCGCGTCCAGCGTGTTCAAACAACGCAGTCGAGCAAAACAGTCGAGCATGGCTCGACTCTACAAAATCCGGTTTCTGTCGTTGCCATGTTCATCGTGTCGACCAAGGTCGACACCCACCAAGAGCAGCTCATGCCATTCCGACAGCAGCGGGAAACTGTCGAAGGCGGAGTGGGTCCGGTTGCGGGGGTGTCTGCGGCATGGATGCCGCGGCCAAGCCCCCAAGGACGGGTTTACGGCGTCCCCCGCAACCGGACCCACCCCGCCACCCCTCAGGAAGCCCGCTCTTGACGTTGACGTTGACGTTGACGTTGACGTTGCCTCTGCGGGTGCAGGGCCGCAGGCCCTGCCGCTAACCCTCCTCCCGGCGCCCGCGCAGGATGTCGCGGAACCACTGCCGGTGGTGCTTGTACGCCCAGCCATAGGTCACCTTGCCCTGGGTCATCGCCCGCACCGATCCCTTGATCCAGAGCGCCGCATAGATGTGCACCACGATCGCACACACCAGTACCCAGCCGAACAGCGCATGGGCGAGGACCGAGAAGCGGATCACTCCGATCGGGAAGAAGTGGCTGAAATACTGCCGCCAGATCACGAAGCCGGTCAGCAGCAGCGCCGACAGGCAGCCGATGATGGCCCAGAACAGCAGTTTCTGGCCGGCATTGAAGCGGCCCACCGGCGGCAGCTTCTCATCTTCGTTGCGCAGTACATCGCGCATGCCGCGCATCCATGCGCGATCGTCGGCGGTCGGCAGGTTGTCGCGCCACATGCGGAACGCCAGCAATGTGAAACCCACCACCATGGCCAGCCCGATGAACGGATGCAGGATGCGCGTCCACGGGCCGCCACCAAACAGCTGGGTCAACGGGAACAGGGCAGGGTGGAACAGCGCCAGCCCGGACAGCGCGGTCAGCACGAAGCAGATCGCCACGATCCAGTGATTGATGCGGGTCGGCGCGCGGTAACGGATGATCTGCCGCGGGTGCGGGGCGTACTTCATGGCCGCTGCTCCTCTTCGATCTTCTTCGCTTCGTGTTCGGCGGCCTCTTCTTCCTCGTCATTGACCGTGTTGCGGCCGATGCCGATGTAATGCAGGAACCCAGCAAAGGCCGTGGCGGCGATCGCCAGCACGCCCAGCGGCTTGGCGACGCCCTTCCAGACTTCCACCATCGGGCTGATGCGCGGGTCCTTGGGCAGGTCGGCGTAGAGCTCGGGCTTGTCCACATGCTGCAGCACGTACATCACATGGGTACCGCCGACGCCCTGCGGGTCGTACAGGCCGGCGTTCTCGTAGCCGCGCGACTTCAGGTCTTCGACGCGGCCGGCGGCATGCTCGGTCATCGCCTGCTTGCTGCCGAAGGTGATCGCCCCGGTCGGGCAGGTCTTCACGCAGGCCGGCTCCTGGCCGACCGCCACCCGGTCCGAACACAACGTGCACTTGTACGCCTTGTGGTCCTTCTTGGAGATGCGCGGTACATCGAACGGGCAGCCGGTCACGCAGTAGCCGCAGCCGATGCAGTTCTCTTCCTGGAAGTCGACGATGCCGTTTGCATACTGGATGATTGCGCCCGGCGACGGGCAGGCCTTCAGGCAGCCCGGGTCGCTGCAGTGCATGCAGCCCTCCTTTCGGATCAGCCACTCCAGCTTGCCCTTCTCGTCCTCGTACTCGCGGAACTTCATCACCGTCCACGACTGGTCACTCAGGTCGGGCGGGTTGTCATAGCTGCCGACGCAGCTGCCGACCTCGTCGCGCAGGTCGTTCCACTCCATGCAGGCGACCTGGCAGGCCTTGCAGCCGATGCACTTGCTCACATCGATCAATTTGGCGACCTGGCCGGTGTGCGCACCGCGCGCCTCCGGCGAGGGCGTGGTGGTAGCCGAGCGGCGGATGATGTCCAGCGATTGCAGTGACATGGCGTGTCTCCTACACCTTCTCGACCTTGACCAGGATGCACTTCGACTCGGGCGTCTGCGAGTTGCCGTCACCGATGGCATTGGTCAGCGTATTGGCGATGTATCCAGGCTTGGCCGCACCGAGGAAGCCCCAGTGGATCGGCACGCCCACCTGGTGCACGGTCTTTCCATCGATCTGCAGGGCCTTGATCCGCTTGGTCACCATCGCAACGGCTTCGATGTGCCCGCGCTTGGAACTCACGCGCACGCGGCTGCCGTTGTTGATGCCCAGCTCGTCGGCCAAGGCAGCGCCGATCTCGACGAACTGCTCGGGCTGGATGATGGCGTTGAGCTTGCCGTGCTTGGTCCAGAAGTGGAAATGCTCGGTCAGGCGGTAGGTGGTGGCCACATGCGGGAACTCGTCCGGCGAACCGATCTGGGCACGGTCGCTGGCGAACACGCGTGCCGCCGGGTTGTTCAGCGTCAGGGCTTGGCCGGGGCTGAGCGGGTTGCTGCGCAGCGGGGTATCGAACGGTTCGTAGTGCTCCGGGAACGGCCCCTCGGCCATGCCGGCCTTGGCGAAGAAGCGGGCGATGCCCTCCGGGTTCATGATGAACGGACCCATGCCACCGGCGGGATCTTCGTCGGCCTTGAAGTCCGGCACATCCACATTGCCCCAGTTCTTCCCGTTCCAGGCCAGCAGCGTGCGGCGCGGATCGAACGGCTGGCCGGCCACGTCGCACGAGGCGCGGTTGTACATCACGCGGCGGTTGGCCGGCCACGCCCAGGCCCAGCCCAGGGTGTTGCCGATGCCGGTCGGGTCACTGTTGTCACGCCGCGCCATCATGTTGCCGGTCGGGCCCCAGGCGCCGATGTAGATCCAGCAGCCGGAGGCGGTGCTGCCGTCGTCGCGCAGGTCGCCGAACGTCGCCAGCTGCTCGCCGGCCTTGCGCACCAGCCTGGTCGGATCCTTCGGATCGAACACGTCCGTCAGCGCCTTGCCGTTGTACTCCATCGCCAGCTCTTCAGGCGTCGGCACTTCAGGATTGGCATAGTTCCAGGCCAGGTCGCGCACCGGCTCCCACCACGCACCGCCGTCCTTCTCGTACATCGCCTTGATGCGATGGAACAGCTCGGACATGATCTCGATGTCGCTGCGCGCTTCGCCTGGCGGATTGGCCCCCTTCCAGTGCCACTGCAGCCAGCGCGAGGAATTCACCACCGCACCGTTCTCCTCGGCGAAGGACGTGGTCGGCAGGCGGAACACCTCGGTCTGGATCGTGCTCGGGTCGACGTCGTTCAGTGCGCCGTGGTTCTGCCAGAAGGCGATGGTCTCGGTTTCCAGCGGATCCATGCTGACCATGAACTTCAGCTTGGAGAACGCGCTGATCAGCTTGCCCTTGTTCGGCGCCGAGGCCAGGGGGTTGAAGCCCTGGCAGATGTAGCCATGGATCTTGCCCTCGTTCATCAGCTCGTACGCCTGCAGCATGTCGTACGGCTTGTCGAGCTTGGGCAGGTAATCGAAGCACCAGTTGTTGTCGGCGGTGGCAGCATCGCCCCACCACGATTTCATCAGGCTGACGTGGAACTTCGGGTAGTTCTGCCAGAACGACATCTGGTTGGCGCGCAGGGGCTTCTGCGTGCGCTTGGCGATGTACGCGTTGTAGTCCTGCTCATCCTGTTTAGGCAGCGTCAGGTAGCCGGGCAGCAGGTCGGACATCAGGCCGATGTCGGTCAGGCCCTGGATGTTGGAGTGCCCGCGCAGCGCGTTCATGCCACCACCGGCCACGCCGATGTTGCCCAGCAGCAGCTGCACCATGGTGCCGGCACGCACGTTCTGCGCGCCGATCGAGTGCTGCGTCCAGCCCAGCGCGTACAGGATGGTCATCGCCTTGTCCTTGCCGGCGGTGGACGCGATCATGTCCCACACCTGGCGGATGCTGTCGGCCGGCGTGCCGCAGATGCGCTCGACCATCTCCACGGTGTAGCGCGCGTAGTGTTGTTTCAGCAGGTTGTAGACGCAGCGCGGGTCCTTCAGCGTCGGGTCGCTGCGCACGAAGCCATCGTCACCGTAGGCGTAGTCCCAGCTGGAGCGGTCGTAGCTGCGCTTCTCCTCGTTGTAGCCCGAGTACAGGCCGTCCTTGAAGGCGAATTCGTCCTTCACCAGGAACGACATGTCGGTGTAGTTCAGCACGTACTCGTGCTGGATGCGGTCCTCGGTCAACAGGTAGTTGATCAGGCCGCCCAGGAACACGATGTCGGTGCCGGTGCGGATCGGCGCGTACACGTCGGCCACCGCAGCCGAGCGGTTGAAGCGCGGATCGACCACGATCAGCCGGGCCTTGTTGTGGGCCTTGGCCTCGGTCACCCATTTGAACCCGCACGGATGCGCCTCGGCGGCATTGCCACCCATGATCAGGATCAGGTCGGCATTCTTGATGTCGACCCAGTGATTCGTCATCGCACCACGGCCTAGCGTCGGGGCAAGACCTGCCACCGTCGGGCCGTGTCAGACACGTGCCTGGTTGTCGAATGCCAGCATGCCCAGGGAGCGGACGACCTTGTGGGTCAGCACCGCGGTCTCGTTGCTGGTGGCCGAGGCCGCCAGCATGCCGGTGGTCAGCCAGCGGTTGACCGTCTGCCCGGCCTCGTTCTTCTGCACGAAGTTGGCGTCGCGGTCTTCCTTCATCAGCCGCGCGATGCGGTCCAGCGCATCGTCCCAGCTCAGCCGCTTCCACTCGTTGGAGCCCGGCGCGCGGTACTCGGGGTAGAGCAGGCGCGACTTGCTGTGGATGATGTCGGCCAGGCCGGCACCCTTCGGGCACAGCGTGCCGCGGTTGACCGGATGGTCCGGGTCGCCCTCGATGTGGAAAATGCTCGGCTCGGCGTTCTTGGCGCCATCGCCGAGGCTGTACATCAGGATGCCGCAGGCCACCGAACAGTAGGTACAGGTGTTGCGGGTCTCGGTCGCGCGGGTCAGCTTGTATTGCCTGACCTCCGCGAGCGCGATGCCGGGCGCGAAGCCCATCAGTGCCAGGCTGGAGCCGACCAGGGTTGTCCCGGTCACTTTCAGGAACTGGCGGCGGCTCATCGATGGCATGCCGTTCTCCTGGGATGGCGGGGAGGCACGGGCCTCCGGGCTGTCGTTGGGTACGGCCCGGTTATAGCACAGGCCCCCGGATGCCCATGTGGCACAAGGCCCGGCGCCTGCCGGGCGGGCGCGCAAACGGGCGCCTCTGGTAAAGTTGCGTGCCCGCACCCCGGGGAAGCGTCTGCCGGGCCTGGTTCCAGGATGTTCCGCGCAGCCCCCGCCGTCCTGGCGCGATCCGCCGCGCCGGACCTGGAACACCGAGGAAAAAAGTTTGCGAAATCAACCCGTTGGATCCCCCGCATGAGCGCCCCGTCGAAACCGTCGGACACCGTTGCGCGCGGCACGCTGTACATCGTGGCCGCCCCGTCCGGCGCCGGCAAGAGCAGCATCGTCAACGCCACCCTGGCGCGTGACCCGCAGATCGCCCTGTCGATTTCCTTCACCTCGCGCGCGATGCGCCCGGGTGAGGTGAACGGCCAGCACTACCACTTCGTCAGTGCCGAGAAGTTCGAGCAGATGATCGCCGCCGGCGACTTCTTCGAACACGCCTGGGTGCACGGCGACTGGAAGGGCACGGCCCGGCAGTCGGTGGAGCCGCAGCTGGCCGCTGGCCAGGACGTGCTGCTGGAGATCGATTGGCAGGGCGCGCAGCAGGTGCGGCAGCTGGTGCCGGGCACGGTCACCGTGTTCATCCTGCCGCCGTCCAAGCAGGCGTTGCAGGACCGCATGCGCAAGCGCGGCCAGGACAGCGAGGCGGTCATCGCCCAGCGGCTGGGCGCAGCCCGCGATGAAATGCTGCACTTCAACGAGTTCGACTACGTCATCGTCAACGAGGTGTTCGACACTGCCGTGGACGAGCTGTGCGCCATCTTCACTGCCAGCCGCCTGCGCCGGGAGGCCCAGAAGGTGCGCCACGCCGCCCTGATCCAGGCCCTGCTGACCCCCGATGCGGGTGCAACTGACTGATTCCAAAAGAATCGGGTTGGGGTTGGCTTGATTTTGTCCAGCCCCTGCCAGTACACTCCGTCCCCTTTCCCTCATTCGACTGAGCGGCCGATCGGTCGCCGGGAGCCCGTATGGCCCGCATCACCGTAGAAGATTGCCTGGAAGTCGTTAACAACCGTTTCGAACTGGTCATGATGGCGTCCAAGCGTGCCCGTCAGCTCGCCAACGGCGTGCAGGCCACGCTGGACAACAGCGAGACCGAGGACAAGCCGACCGTGCTGGCGCTGCGCGAAATCGCCGCCCGCAAGATCGACAACGCGCTGATCGACGAAGTCGAGAAGGCCGAGCGTGAGCGCGCCGAGCGCGAAGCGCTGGAGTGGGCTGCCGCCGAAGTGGTCGCCGACGAAGACATGTCCAAGAACGACGATTGATCGCATCGATCAACGTCATTGCTGGATCGCCGAACAGCCCGCCCCGTGCGGGCTGTTTCGCATTCAGGATTTGCCGTAAACGTCGCGCTGGAATAGGCTTCGGGCATGAACCCAGGCCCCACTGCCAAGGTCGCCGCAGCCCCCGCTGCCGCCGTACCCGACTACGTCCTCCAGCTTGAACGCGCCGCCCACTACCTGCCGCCGGAACAGCTGCCGCTGTTGCGCCGTGCCTGGGAAGTCGGAGCCTCCGCGCACGCTGGGCAGACGCGCAAGTCGGGCGAGCCCTACATCACCCATCCGGTGGCCGTGGCCCAGGTGCTGGCCGAGCTCGGCCTGGACGTGGAAGCGCTGATCGCCGCGATCCTGCACGACACCATCGAAGACACCCCGCTGACCCGCGAGGCGCTGGCCGCCGAGTTCGGCGAAGCCGTGGCCGAACTGGTCGACGGCGTCACCAAGCTGGACAAGCTGAAGTTCCGCGACCGCCAGGAAGCGGCCGCCGAGAGCTTCCGCAAGATGCTGCTGGCGATGTCGCGCGACCTGCGCGTGATCATGATCAAGCTGGCCGACCGCCTGCACAACATGCGCACGCTGGGCGCGCAGAGCCGCGAAGCGCGTGGCCGCATCGCCCGCGAGACGCTGGAGATCTACGCGCCCATCGCCCAGCGCCTGGGCATGAGCCTGGTCAAGAGCGAGCTGCAGAACCTGGGGTTCAAGGCGCTCTACCCGTGGCGCCACGCCATCATCGAAAAACACATCCGCAGCCAGCCGGTGGTGCGTCGCGAAGCGATGGCGCAGGTGGAAGTGCAGCTGTCGCAGCGCCTGGCCAAGGAGGGGATCGAGCATCGGCTGATCAGCCGCATCAAGACCCCGTGGAGCATCTACAACAAGATGCGCGACGAGAACAAATCTTTCGACCAGGTGATGGATGTGTTCGGCTTCCGCCTGGTCGTGCGCAGCGTGCCCAGCTGCTACCACGCGCTGGGTTCGGTGCACGCCACCTTCAAGCCGCTCGATGGCCGCTTCCGCGATTTCATCGCCATTCCCAAGGCCAACGGTTACCAGTCGCTGCACACCGTGCTGTTCGGGCCGTATGGCTCGCCGATCGAAGTGCAGATCCGTACCGAGGAAATGGACCTGATCGCCGAACGCGGCGTGGCCGCGCACTGGACCTACAAGTTCGGTGGTGACTCGCCCAACAGCGCGCAGAGCCGTGCCCACGCCTGGATCGTCGAGCTGATCGACTCGCAGCGCGCCGCCGGGTCCTCGCTGGAGTTCCTCGACAACGTCAAGGTCGACCTGTTCCCGGACGAGGTCTACCTGTTCACCCCGAAGGGCAAGATCCTGGCCCTGCCGCGCAATTCCACCGCGCTCGATTTCGCCTACGCCGTGCACACCGACGTGGGCAACATGGCCGTGGCCTCGCGCGTGGACAAGAAACTGGTGCCACTGCGCACCAAGCTGGTGTCGGGCCAGTCGGTGGAGATCATCACCGCACGCTCGGCCACGCCGAAACCGCAGTGGCTGGAATTCGTGGTCACCAGCAAGGCACGCACCGCCATCCGCCACCAGCTCAAGCAGCTGGAGCACGAAGATGCCGTGCAGCTCGGCCATCGCATGCTCGACCGTGCGCTGGAAGCGATGGATTCGTCGCTGGAACGGCTGCCGAAGGGGCGCCTGGACGCGTTCCTGGCCGAGCACCGTTTCCCGCGCCTGGAGGCGCTGCTGGCCGAGGTCGCACTGGGCAACTGGATGCCGACCCAGGCCGCGCAGGCGCTGATGGCCTACGCCGAACTGCGTGGCGGCCCGCATTCGCGCCACCACTCGCAGGAGAAGATCCTGATCAACGGCAGCGAGCGCGGCGTGGTCACCTTCGCCGGCTGCTGCCAGCCGATTCCCGGCGACGAGATCATGGGCTACCACACCGCCGGCAAGGGCATCGTGGTGCACCGCATGGACTGCCCGAACCTGGCCGAGCTGCGCAAGTCGCCCGAGCGCTGGGTGCCGATCGGCTGGGACACCACCGTCTCCGGCGACTACGACACCTCGCTGGTGGTGGAAGTGGAGAACGGCACCGGCGTGCTGGCGCAGCTGGCCGCCGCCATCGCGCAGAGCCACTCCAACATCGAGCGCGTGGACTACCTGGACCGCGACTTCAACGCTGCGGTGCTGGCGTTCAACATCCAGGTGCGCGACCGCAACCACCTGGCCGAGGTGATGCGCCGCCTGCGCCGCCTGTCGGTCGTGCAAGCGGTACGCCGCCAGTAGGTCCTGCGCGTACCGGTAGCGCCGGCCGCTGGCCGGCAACCCATGGATCCTCGACGGCATCGCGCTGGCCGGCCAGCGGCCGGCATTACCGAAGCGGCGCGGTAGATCCACGCCATGCGTGGATGCACCCCCAGCCGGTACAATCACCGCTCTGTTTTCCCCCAAAGCACCGGAGCGACCCATGTCCCGCCAGATCATCAACACCGAAGAGGCCCCTGCCGCCATCGGCCCGTACTCGCAGGCCGTGCGCGCCGGCAACACCGTGTATTTCTCCGGCCAGATCCCGCTCGACCCGGCCACCGGCGACATCGTCGGCGCCGGTGACGTCGAAGCGCAGGCCCGTCGCGCCTTCGACAACCTCAAGGCCGTGGCCGAAGCCGCGGGCGGCTCGCTCGACAAGGTCGTGCGCCTGGGCCTGTACCTGACCGACCTGGGCGAGTTCGCCAAGGTCAACGCGGTCATGCAGGACTACTTCCAGGCCCCGTACCCGGCCCGTTCCACCATCGAAGTGTCCGGCCTGCCGAAGGGCGCCAGCTTCGAGGTCGACGCGGTGATGGTCATCGACTGACCGCCACGTGGCACGCAAGGCGGCGGTCACTCCGGTCCTGTCACCGTCCGGCGAAGCATCCCTGGCGATGCTCGCCGGCGTCGGTCCGGCCGTGGCCGCCAAGCTGCAGGCGCGTGGCCTGGCCACCCTGCAGGATCTCTGGCTTCACCTGCCGCTGCGCTATGAAGACCGGACCCGGCTGACCCGCATCGAAGACCTGCGCAACGGCGTGCCGGCGCAGGTGGAAGGGCGGGTGGTCGCGGTCGAGCGTGGCATGCGCTACCGGCCGATGCTGAAAGTGGCGGTGGAAGACGAAGGGCAGGGCACCCTGGTGCTGCGCTTCTTCCACTTCCGCCAGCAGCAGGTCGGGCAGTTCGCGGTCGGCAACCGGCTGCGCTGCTTCGGCACGCCCAAGCCCGGCCACCTCGGCCTGGAAATCGTCCATCCCAGCTACCAGGTGCTGGGCCGCAACGACGATCCCGAACTCGGCGACCGCCTCGACCCGGTGTACCCCACCGTCGAAGGCGTCGGCCCGATGACCATGCGCAAGCTGATCGGCCAGGCGCTGGACCGCCTGCCCGAGGAAAGTGCGCTGGAACTGTTGCCCGGCGGCTGGCTCGATGGCCTGGGCCTGCCGTCGCTGCGCAGCGCGCTGCTGACCGTGCACCGGCCACCACCGGATGCCGACCTGGCCGCGCTGGCCGCCGGCACCCACCCGGCGCAGCGTCGCCTGGCGATGGAAGAGCTGCTGGCCCACCACCTCAGCCTGCGTCGCCAGCGCATTGCCTTGCAGGCACACCATGCACCGCCGCTGGCCGGTCCTGGCAAGCTGGCCAAGGCGCTGCTGAAGCAGCTGCCGTTCGCGCTGACCGGCGCGCAGGCACGCGTGTTCAAGCAGATCCGTGAAGACCTCGCGCGGCCCAGCCCGATGCTGCGGCTGGTGCAGGGCGACGTCGGCTCCGGCAAGACCGTGGTGGCCGCGCTGGCCGCCATGCTGGCGGTGGAGCAGGGCAAGCAGGTCGCATTGGCCGCCCCCACCGAGTTGCTGGCCGAGCAGCACCTCAACAACCTGCGCGGCTGGCTGGAACCGCTCGGTGTGCGCATCGCCTGGCTGGCCGGCAAGGTCACCGGCAAGGCACGTGCCAAGGTGATGGAGCAGGTGGCCAACGGCGAAGCGCAGGTGGTCGTCGGTACCCATGCGCTGATGCAGGAGGCGGTGGTGTTCCAGGACCTGGCGCTGGCCATCGTCGACGAGCAGCACCGCTTCGGCGTGCACCAGCGCTTGGCCCTGCGCGACAAGGGCGCGGGCGGCAACAGCGTGCCGCACCAGCTGGTAATGACCGCCACGCCGATTCCACGCACGCTGGCGATGTCCGAGTACGCAGACCTGGACGTGTCGGCCATCGACGAACTGCCGCCGGGCCGCACGCCGGTGCAGACCGTCGCACTGAACAATGACCGTCGCCCGGAGCTGATCGAGCGCATTGCGCTGGCCTGCCAGGAAGGGCGGCAGGTGTACTGGGTGTGCACGCTCATCGAGGAAAGCGAAGAGCTGGATGCCACCCCGGCGCAGGCCACCTACGAATCACTGCAGGCGCTGCTGCCCGGCGTTCGCGTCGGGCTGGTGCATGGCCGCCTCAAGGCCGCCGAGAAGCTGGCGACGATGGTGGCCTTCAAGGCCGGCGAGATCGACCTGCTGGTGGCGACCACGGTCATCGAAGTGGGCGTGGACGTACCGAACGCCTCATTGATGGTGATCGAGAACGCCGAGCGCCTCGGCCTGGCCCAGCTGCACCAGCTGCGTGGCCGTGTGGGTCGTGGTTCGGCGGTATCGCGCTGCGTGCTGCTGTACCAGGCGCCGCTCTCGCAGATGGCACGCGAGCGCCTGCAGACCATGCGCGAAACCAACGATGGTTTCGTCATCGCCGAGAAGGATCTGGAACTGCGTGGTCCCGGCGAATTGCTGGGTACGCGCCAGACCGGCCTGGCCGGCTTCCGCATCGCCGACCTGGCCCGCGACGCCGGCCTGCTGCCCGGCGTGCACGAGTTGGCCGAGCGCCTGCTGGACCAGCAGCCCGCGCTGGCCGACCGCGTGGTGCAGCGCTGGATCGGCACCGCCGTGCGTTACGCCTCGGCGTAAGTGCCGGGGGCGGATCCCTTCGCACAGCAAAGGGCTTTGACCCCATTTCGGGGACGCACATCCACGCACGGCGTGGATCCACTGTAGAGCCGAGCCCACGCTCGGCTGCTGTGCGCGCTGTGCGCGCTGCGCGCGGGAGTCGAGCATGGCTCGACTCTACAGAGAGCTCTTCCCCGCCATCCGCGGGAAACCCGTTTTTGACGTTGCTGTTGAAGTTGCCGGCCAGCGGCCGGCACTACCGCGGGTGCAGGGCGCAGCCCTGCCGCCCCCCATACTTGCAACGGTCATCATCCCGGTCCACACTTCGTTGCCGATCTGAAGACGGCAACGATGACCCACAAGATCCCCCTGTTGATCGACACCGATCCCGGTGTGGACGACGCCCTGGCCCTGCTGATGGCCTTTGCCGATGAACGGCATGACGTGGTCGCCCTGACCATCGCCGCCGGCAATGTCGGCCTGCAGTACACGGTCCGCAACGCCCTCAAGCTCTGCGACATCGTCGGCCGCACCGACGTGCCGGTGTTTGCCGGCAGCCCGGATCCGCTGCTGCATCCTTCCGTTGATGCTGCCCACGTGCATGGCCGTGACGGCTATGGCGACGTGGACCTGCCGCCGCCCAGCCGCCAGGCCGAAGCCGAGCACGCCGCACTGGCGATCCTGCGCCTGTCACACGTGCATGCCGGCGAACTGATGCTGGTGATGCTGGGCCCGCTGACCAACCTGGCACTGGCGCTGAAGCTGGACCCGACCCTGCCCCAGCGCATCAAGCGCATCGTGGTGATGGGCGGTGCGGTCACCTGCCACGGCAACATCACCCCGGCAGCCGAATTCAACATCGCCTTCGATCCGGAAGCCGCGCACGTGGTGTTCACCTCGTTCAAGCACCTGCTGGTGTCGGACTGGGAGGCCACTGTGGCCCACGGTCTGCCGCTGGAGGATGCCGAGAAATGGCTGCAGGCCGATTCCGATCGCGCCCGCTTCTACGAACTGATCTCGCGCAAGACCCGCGCGCTGTCGGAAGATGCCAAGGGCGGCCGCTGGTATACCGCCGATGCGGTGGCCATGGCGTGGGCGCTGAACCCGGAAGGGCAGCTGCAGGTCGAGTCGCGGCCGCTGAACGTGGAGCTGAATGGCACGTTCAGCCGCGGCGCCACCATCGTCGACTGGAACCGCCAGACCGGCCAGCCGGACAACTGCGATCTGCTGATGGCCTACGACCAGGGGCGTTTCGAGGCCCTGGTGCGCCAGGCCCTGGGCGCGGACTGACGTCCGTTGCCCGGCACCGGTTGCCCCGAGCGGCAACCGGTGCTTATAATGCCGCTCTTGACCACCAGCCCATTTACGGTGTGAGCCCATGAAGGCCGATATCCATCCGAACTACCGCGACGTCGTCTTCCATGACGTCACCTCCGATTTCAAGATCCTGACCCGCTCCACCATGGCGACGAAGGAAACCATCCAGTGGGAAGACGGCAACGAATACCCGCTGGTCAAGGTTGAAATTTCCTCGGCTTCGCACCCGTTCTACACGGGCAAGCACAAGGTCATCGACACCTCGGGCCGCATCGACAAGTTCCAGAAGCGCTACGCGCGCTGATCTGTCGATCCAGCTTCGAACCGACGGCCGCGCTCTGCGCGGCCGTTTGTTTTTCCCCAACGCCAACCCAACGGGCGTTTGGATGGACAGAACACTGCGTTCGTGTGACAACGCTTTTGCCGATCCGGGCCGCTTGCTGGCCGGGTTCTGGCCGCCTGCCGTCTACGACTTCCGTCTAGCACCCGACAAATGCTGCTGTGCGATAATGGCATGATCCCCGGCACAGGCCGAGGACGTCATTCACGTGCCTGACCAATGCGCTTGGGCAGGCGCCTTCCCATGAAGGAGCGCACACAGTGTCCGATCTTGATCAGGTCACGCTCAACGCCGGCGATAAGTCCGTCGTTCTGCCCGTCATCAAACCCACCCTTGGCAACGACTGCGTCGACATCGCGAAGCTGACCAAGGAAACGGGGTTCTTCACCTACGATTCCGGCTTCACCGCGACGGCCAGCTGCAAGTCCGCCATCACTTACATCGACGGCGACAAGGGCGTGCTGCTGTATCGCGGCTACCCGATCGAGCAGCTGTCGGAAAAGTCGAGCTACGTCGAAGTGGCCTACCTGCTGATCAACGGCGAGCGCCCGAGCGCCGAGCAGCTGAAGGCCTTCACCGATGAGCTGACTGCCGAAGCCAATGTCGACGACTCGATCAACACCCTGATCGGCAGCTTCGCCAAGGACGCCCACCCGATGGCCATCCTGGCTGCTGCGATCGCGCAGCTGTCGGCCATCTACCACGACTCGCTGGACCTGTCCGACGCCGAACAGCGCCGCCAGGCCGCCGTGCGCCTGATCGCCAAGGTGCCGACCCTGTCGGCGCTGATCTACCGCCATGGCAAGGGCCTGCCGGCCAACAAGCCGGACACCTCGCTGGACTACGTCAGCCGCTTCCTGAAGCAGACCTTCGAGTCGGCTGACGGCCAGTACGATCTGAACCCGGACGTGGTCAAGGCGCTGGACCTGCTGTTCATCCTGCACGCCGACCACGAGCAGAACGCCTCGACCTCGACCGTGCGCCTGGTCGGTTCGACCGGTGCCAACCCGTACGCATCGGTCGCCGCTGGCGTCACCGCGCTGTGGGGTCCGGCCCACGGTGGTGCCAACGAAGCCGTGCTGAAGATGCTGGAAGAGATCGGCAGCGCCGACAATGTCGAGTCCGCCGTGGTCAAGGCCAAGGACAAGACTTCCGGCTTCCGCCTGATGGGCTTCGGCCACCGCGTCTACAAGAACTTCGACCCGCGCGCCAAGGTCATCGGCGAGATGACCAGCAAGGTGCTCAAGCAGCTGGGCGTGCAGGATCCGCTGCTGGACGTGGCCGTGAAGCTGGAACAGGCCGCGCTGCAGGACGAGTACTTCGTCGCGCGCAAGCTGTACCCGAACGTCGATTTCTACAGCGGCATCATCTACAAGGCGCTGCAGATCCCGACCGAAATGTTCACCGTCATGTTCGCCCTGGGCCGTACCTCCGGCTGGGTCTCGCATTGGCTGGAACAGCAGGTCGATCCGGAAATGAAGATCGGCCGTCCGCGCCAGGTCTACACCGGCAGCGACGTGCGCGACTACCAGGGCTGATCGCCTGCCGTAGTTCGTGATGAAACGCCCCGCATCCGCGGGGCGTTTTTTTTGTGCCCTGATCGTGTTCGACGGAGGGTGGGTGCGGACCGTTGGTCGCACGATTCCCGGATGGTCGCTGTAGAGCCGAGCCCACGCTCGGCTGGCGCCCGTCCATACCGCGCAGCCGAGCGTGGCTCGGCTCTACAAGAGCCCGCTTTCGGGTCTAAGTGCTTTCTGACAATGAATGTCGCTCATATCTTTTCGGATTTATTGCATGGGGATCACATCGAAGGCGATAGAACCTGTGCGTACTCATCCCTCTATGGAGAACGCCATGAACCGGCTGATCGCCATCGCTTTCATCGCCACGCCGCTGGCCCTGCTGAGCCCGCAGGCCGTCGCGCAGTACACCGGGCCGGGGGCAGGGGCTGCTGCCAGCACTGTCGCCGACGCACGCGCGCAACGTGATGACCATCCGGTGGTGCTGCGCGGCACCCTCATCGCCAAGATCGGTGACGAGCGCTACCAGTTCCGTGATGCCAGCGGCCAGATCGACGTTGAGATCGATGACGAAGATCTGCCGCCGCAGGCCATCGGCGCCGACACCGTGGTCGAACTGCGTGGCAAGGTCGACACGCATCGCTTCAAGCCGACCGACATCGATGTTGATCACGTCACCGTCGTGCCTGCAGGTTGAAGCGAACGGCAGCCGAGCATCGGCTCGGCTCTACAAATTCAATGCAATGAGGTTTATTGCATTCAATCAGTGAGGAAAATTGCATAACCCTCAAACATTGAACGCCTTCAAAAATTCTCCTTAACGTTCAACGTTTTAGGAATGCTTGAATGGCCTGCATGGCAATGGATTTCTAACATTCTCTCCGTCGCCCGCACCCATCCCCGCGGGCGGCGCTTCCCTCCCTTTTCTCCTTGGGGAGGGGAGCTTTCAAATTCCCCCTTGTCCGAGAGAGACAACCATGCAAGCCATTATCAAGAAGGCCGCGCTCGCTGCAGCGCTGGCCACTGCTTCGCTGTCCGCGCACGCGCTGGAAACCAAGATCACCGTCTACGCCGACGTCGACCCGACGCTGGCGCTGCTGCGCGACGACGGCACCCCGCTGCCGGACACCGTGCAGCTGACCCACGATCCGCTGCGCGGCCTGCTGCCGTCCACGCAGCAGGTGCGCATCCACTCCAACGACGAAGCCGCGGACATCGAGGTGCGCCTCGGCCACGATCCGGTGCTGATCAATGGCGCCACGCGCGTGCCGCTGGCCGTCAGCCTGAATACCGAGGCGCTGACCACTGCGGTCACCGAGTTCAAGGCGGCTGACCTGTTCAACGGTGCCAGCTCGACGCCGGGTGCCTCCATCTCGATGCCCCTGACCATCGCCCAGGCGGGTGCCGGTGGCCCGCTTACGGTCAACGGCCGCTACGAAGGCATGGTCTACATCGTCATGAACCAGAAGCCCTGATCCACGGCTTCCCGCGCCGGCCCGCACTCCGGGCCGGCCGCTACTCCAGCGGTACCCCCCATGACCCCACATGCCCCCGCCGTTACCCGGTTGGCGGTCGCGCTCGCCCTGGCACTGGCTGCTCCCCTGGCCGCAGCCCGCGGCGTCCCCGCCGGCTTTGAGGATCTGGTCGAAGGCCAGACCGAACAACTCGACATCCAGCTGTTCGGCCGCTCGGCCGGACTGTCACCGGTGCGCGTGACCCTGGAGCACGTGCAGTTGGAAGACCCCGCGCGCGTGCTGCAGGCGTTGGGCCTGCCTGCCGAAGCACAGGCAGCGTTGCTACCGGCGTTGTCGCAACCGCTGCCGCGCAACAGCCACCTGGCCTGCCGCTTCGGTGGCGCCACGGCCGGCTGCGGCTATCTCGATCCACCCGAAGACCCCGCCGTCGCGCGCGCGCTGTACGACGAAGGCGAGGGCGCGGTGCGCCTGTTCGTGGCGCGGCAATGGATTCCCGGCGAGCCGGCCGCCGAGCGCTACCACACGGTCACGGCCAATGCCGAGAACGCCTTCCTGCACCAGCAGACGCTCAACGTCAGCGGCGGCCGCGACCATCAGGCGCTGTCCGCGCGCGGCGTAGGCACGTTGGGACTGTTTGATCGCGCTCACCTGTCCGCCGACTGGTATTACACCCAGCAGCGCTACCGCAGCCGAAGCGACGACGACTTCCAGTTCGACAACGTCTATTACCGCCATGACCTGGGCCAGGCGCACTACCTGCAGGCCGGGCGTATGGACCGCCGCAACCTGTCCAGCCCGCAGGGCGGCACCTTCAGTTTCAGCATGCTGCCGCTGGACCGTTTCCAGGGCGCGCGCGTGGGCACCACCCAGGCCTATGTGGACACCGATGCCGCCGTGCAGGCCACGCCGCTGACGGTGCTGCTGGCGCGCGACGCTCGCGTCGATGTGTTCGATGGCGAGCGGCTGCTGCAGACCTTCTACCTGCAGGCCGGCATCAACCAGATCGACACCCGCAATTTCCCGTTCGGCAACTACCTGGTGCGCATGCGCATCTACGAGGACGGTGTGCTGGTGCGCACCGAGGAGGCGCCGTTCGACACGGGCGGCGACTGGACCAACAGCCAGTGGCAGTGGTTCGTGCAGGGCGGACGCCGCAACGAGCGCCGCAGCGACCGCTTCGATGGCGAACGCGTGGCGATGGCCGGCCTGCGCGTGCCGCTTGGCCGCGACGCCGCGCTTACCGCCGGTGTCGCCAATCTCGGCGGACACAGCTACGGTGAGCTGCGCCTGGACCTGCGCCACGTGCTGGCCACGCATGAGATGCGCGCCACGCTCAGCGGCATGCGGGGCAGCGACGGCAGCAACGGCCAGCAGCACCAGCTGTCGTACCGGCGCAAGGCGTCGTGGAATCTCTACCAGCAGCGCATGCGCGGCAAGGCCTGCCAGTTCGAGGCCGATGCGCGCGACCAGCTGGGTTGCACCAATTCGCTCAGCGGCTCGATGTCGCTGCCGGTGGCCGGTGGCAATGTCTACGTGGGCTATACGCGGCGCCAGACCTGGCGCACCGGCTGGCATCGCCCCGGGTTCGAGCAGGACCCGTTGTTCGGGCTGGATCCATTGCTGCCGCCCGGCCCGCTGGAGCCGCGCCGCGAACCGGTGCTGAGCCGCACCTGGCAGGCCAGCTTCAGCCGCAGCCATCGCTGGCAGGACTTCAGCGTGTCCACGCGCGTGGGCCTGTGGCAGCAGCGCAGCACCGACAGCGTGCGCGGCAGCAACGAGCGTGACCGTGGCATCTACTTCAACCTCAGCCTGACCCGCCTGCAGCGCAGCCATGACAGCAGCGGCCAGCGCCGCTACGCGGTGGACGTGCGCCAGCCGCAGCATCAGCGCCCGGCCATCGATTACAGTGTAGGCCAGAGCCTGCGCCAGGACCGGGACACGCACTATCGGGAGCTGAACGCCGAACTGCGCGGCAACAACACTGACCGCTACAGCGCCTCGCTGAGCGGCCAGCTGCAGAACGGCATCGGCAACACCACTGCCAGCATCGCGCACTATCAGCAGCGCGGGCGTGGTGAGACCGGCTACAGCGCTGCCCACAGCTCCGGTTTTGCCCTGGGCCGCCGCGGGTTCTACTGGAGCGGTGCCAACGGCGCCGAGGCCGGCCTGGCCGTGCAGGTGGACGGTTTCGACGATGCCGACCTGCATGGCGTGGCCGCAGAATTGCAGGTGGGTGGGCTGCGCCGACAGCGTTTGCAGATCGGCGAGCGCCGGCTGCTGCCGCTGCAGGCCTATCAGTCGCAGCGCGCCGAAGTGCAGGACGCCAGCACGCTGGACAGCATCGCCGCGATCCGCGTGACCGGCGTGGGCGGAGCACGGCCGATGTTCCTCACCCCCGGCAAGCTGATGCGCATGCCGGTGCCGATTGAAGTGACCTACACCTTCATCGGCAACGCCAAGGACCTTGCCGGGTCGCCGCTGGGCGGCGCCCGCATCCTCAATGCGCCGGTGCCCGGCACCAGCGCCAACGGCAGCTTCGTTGCCGATTTCCCGCGCCGCGAAACAACGCTGTACCTGCTGCAGGACGACCGCCTGCTGCACTGCCCGCTGCAGGTGCGCGAGCGCCGCCAGGTGGTGCTGCTGGTCGGCGCCGTGCACTGCGAGCCGCTGGCCGTGGCCCAGCTGCCGCCCGAGATCCGCCAGCAGGCCCGCGTCACCCGCCTGCTGCAGGAACGCGCGTTGATTGCCGCCACGCCCCAGACCGCTGCTGCAGGAGGTACGCCATGAGCCGGCGTTGGATGTGTGTGTTGATGCTGGTGTGTGCGCTGGTGCTGGTGATGCCACGGGCGTGGGCGCAGTGGCCGCCGGAGACCCATCCGACGGACCAGAGCCGGGACATCGTGATGAGCTGGGATCGCTCGGCGGTGCCGGGTGATGTGGTGCTGTGGGCGCCGCGGACGGTGCTGGGGTTCAGTCACGATCTGGCGTTCAAGTATGGGCAGATCCATGTGGTTTGCGGGTCTGCTTCTGATAGTGAATTTGGGCGGTGCCCGATAGACGCTGATCTGAGCTCATCAGGGGGGACAACAGAGATAACGTTGCGTCTCGTTGAACTCAGAACTGGCCTGCGTACCGAGATTCGTGCAGTAGGAAACCTACAGCGAGCCATGTCGGGGTACCGCTGCACTTTAGATTACTGGGACTCAGTACCGCGTGTTCTGAATTCAGCATTCTGGTACACATGCGGCATAGGGAGTGGGGCAGATCAGCCGCTCGGAACCGGCGTCGAGATGATCCTGCCTCAACGCGAAATTTCGCGACTCGTCGCAGGCCATTGGAAGGCCACGATGCGCCTGAACATCAAGGCCGATCCCGCTGCAGCACCCGTCGCCACAGCCACCTTCAACTTCGATTTCACCGTCACCGATTACGACGCGATCTCGATCTACTTCCCCGGCTTCGACGGCATCGCGCCGCTGGTCAACATGGACCTGCGCTACGACCCCATCCGCAAAGTTGTAGGCGGCTACAAGGAAGTGGACATGTGCCTGTACGACGGCGTGGGCTCGCAGAGCGAGTTCCTCGGCGTCACCGTGCGCGACAGTGGGCCGCGACCACCGCCGGGACGGGACTTCGCGGTCTGGCACGCGGATGGCGGCAGTGACGACACCCAGCGCCTGGACTACCAGGTCGGCCTGAAATACGGCGGAAACCTGCTGGCAATGAAACACGGCGAGGAACAGCTGCTGCGCGGCATCGACAGCGCACAGCTGCGCCTGGTGATGCTGCCGGGCATCAATCAACCCGTGTACTGCGTGCCCACCCCGCTGGTACTGGAAACGCCGCCTACGCCCATCGCCAGCAAACGGCCCGGTCTCTATGACGGCGAGCTGACGGTGGAACTGCGCGTGCCGACCGCCAAACCCTGATCCCCACGGACCCTCATCATGAAGAAGCTGCTGTTCTGTCTGCTGCCGTTGAGCGCGCTGCTGGCGCCGCCGGTACATGCCAACCTCTCGATCCATCCGATGCGCGCCGCCGTCGATGGCAAGCGCGGTACGCAGATCCGCGTCTACTCCCAATCCACCCAGCCGCAGTACGTGCAGGCACGCCTGTTGCGCATATCGAATCCCGCCCAGGCTGGCGAGGAAGAGGTGGAAATGGAGGCGGCCGACGCCGCGATCGCCATCACCCCTGGAAAGTTCGCACTCAGTGGCGGAGGCAATCGCCTGATCCGGGTGATTCCGCTACGCAGCGTGGAGAAGGAAGTGGCCTACCGCGTTTACTTCGAGGGTGTCAGGGGACCGGACGGGACCCTGCTTGAGGGTGACGAACAGGCGGCACAGGCCAACGTCGGCGTCAGCCTGGTCTGGGGCGCGCTGGTGAACGTGTTGCCCGCCAATGGCAGCGTGGATCTGCAACTGCAGGGCGACACCCTGCGCAACGTGGGGACCCTGCGGGTCGGCATCACCGCGCTGGCCGAGTGCAGTGCCAGTGGTGCCTGTACGACCCACGACTTTGCCAAAAGCCTGTACCCGGACGCGGAGCTGAAGCTGCCGTTCCAGCCTCAGCCGGGCAACACCCTGCAGCTGCATTACCGCCTGTCCAAGGACGGCTACCGCGAGCACGTAACCACCCTGGCGCCAAGCGCCTGATCGTTCCTGGCCCCGCGCTGTTCGCGGGGCCTCATTTTCGATGTCCTGTTAAGGGAGAGAGCATGAACCACATCTATCGTCGTATCTGGAGTACCGCCAAGCAGTGCTGGGTGGTTGGCAGTGAGTTGAGTGCGTTGCGTGGGAAACCGCACGGTGGCGGAGCACGCTTGTCGGGAAACTGCGCTGCATTGGCTGCTTGCTTCTTCTTCCTGCCGCTGGCGCAGGCGATGGAGCCTGCGCACTGCGAGCCCGAACAGACCGAGTGTTCGTCGGAGGTTGCTGCGACGAACATCGTGCGCATGAACTCATTGTTCAAGGCAACAGACGATCTTTCCCGTGCTGGTCTCCTGGCCGTAGGTGAGACGCTCTGGGGTGACGGCATCAAGCGCAACGGCGATCACAACACTGCCTTTGGCTACCGCGTCGAGGTGACCGGTGGTTACAACACCGCGGTGGGTTCGAATGCGCGTGCGCATGGTCTGGGCTCGACGGCGCTGGGCAACAATTCCTGGGCAAGTGGTGTCAACAGTGTGGCGGTGGGAAGTGGTGCGCAGGTCACCACCAATGGCGGCGTAGGCGCTATTGCAGTGGGTGCTGACGCCCGTGCCGGGACGAGCGGGTTCACGGGCGCCGTGTCAATCGGCAATCAGGCGGTGGCTCGATACGATGGGGTGGCGCTGGGGTATCGAGCCAACGCTCTGACCAGTAATTCGGTTGCACTGGGAAACTCTTCCACTGCCTACCAGGATAATGTCGTTTCGGTCGGAAACTCCAGCAACAAACGGAGAATCGTCAACGTTGGTCGCGGTAGTACGTCCTACGGAAGCACCGATGCCGTGACGGGCGGGCAACTATACGAAACGAACCAGGACGTCAGCGCTGCTCGGAGCCTGGCTGGCACCGCCAGTTCGAACGCCAACACCGCGCTGAGCACCGCCAACACCGCAAAGTCGAATGCGGACAATGCTCTGGCCAAGGCCAACATTCGGGAAGGGCTTCTCAACCAGGCGTCCGTTTCGGGAAATGTTCGCATAGGTGCAAGCAACAGCGGCACGACGCTTGATATCCGGAACAGCGCGAATGTGAACCGGAAGATCGCCGGTATTGCGGCTGGCACCGTAAACGCCGCAAGTGCCGACGCCGTGAACGGTTCGCAGCTGTATGCCACGGATCAGACCGCAAAGGCCGCGAAGGCGGCTGCCGACAGTGCGTTGGCACAGTCGACGACAGCTTCCTATCTGCTTGCCAATGGCAATACACCCACCGTTGCCATGCGTGCGCAGGCCACTGGTACGGGCGCTCTGGCGACCGGCATCTACACTGAGGCCAACGGCACGGCGGCGATGGCTGTGGGGCGCACGGCCAAGGCCAAGGCGGATGGTGCGATTGCCCTCGGCGATCGTGCCAGTGTGGGCAACGGCACGTCCAAGAACAGTATCGCCATCGGCACGACCGCTACCACCGGAGTACAGGAAGACCTGATGGCGATCGGACGCAATGCGACTGCGTCCGGTGGGGTCGGAGCCATGGCGCTGGGCGCGAACAGTGCGGCTGGTCACCTTCGCTCGGTCGCGCTGGGTTCGGGATCGGTGACTACCGCACAAGACCAGGTGTCGGTGGGTAGCACGTCAATCAAACGCAAGATCATCAACGTGGCCGACGCGACACTGAACTCCAGTAGTACTGAGGCGGTGACCGGCCGGCAGCTCAACGCAACAAACACCAACGTCAGTACGGCGCTGAGTGACGCCAGTTTGGCCAAGGCCAATGCGAATACCGCGCTGACCGAAGTGGGTACGCTCAAAGGGTTGCTCAGCCAGGACGGAGCTAGCGGTGATGTCCGCATCGGTGAGAAGAACAGCGGCACCGTACTGGATGTGCGCAATAGCGCGAATGCGAACCGGAAGCTGACCGGCGTGGCCGATGGCGTGGTCAGCGCCAGCAGCTACGAGGCCGTCAACGGCAGGCAGCTCAACGCCACCAATGACAAGGTGACGACTGTGGAGGGTGTGGCCAGGTCTGCGGGTGCAGACGCTGCCGTGGCAAAGACCGATGCAGCCAAGGCGTTGGTCGAAACCGCAGCACTGGGCGGGCTGGTGGCGCAGGTATCTGCGTCTGGCGATGTGCGCCTTGGTGAGAAGAACAGCGGTACGACGTTGGATGTGCGCAACAGCGCCAATGCCAATCGGAAGATCACTGGTGTGGCAGATGGAATCTTGAGTGCCAGCAGTGCTGATGCTGTGTCGGGTAGGCAGCTCTATTCAACCAATTCACGCGTCTCAGATCTTGAGGATCTTGCGCAGTTTGTGAGTATCGGCTCTGCGCCCTTCAGTGAACGCGCCGAAGCAGGTGTGGCAGGCGTTGCGGTGGGAAATTCAGCAAAGACGGGAATGGAGGGAGGAACTGCGGTAGGCACGTTTGCGGAGGCAATGGGGAAGAACTCCACCGCAATTGGTAGAGCGGCAACTGTCTCTGTGGATTCCGAGAATGGGTTCGCATTGGGAGTCGGTGCACAGGTAGGCGGAGACACTGGCGGTGCACGTGGAGGTGTGGCGATTGGTGCTGGCGCAAGCGTTGAAGGTGGAGCTCTCAACTCGCTAGCACTTGGAATGGGTTCCCAAGCTGATGAAGTTGGGGTTGCGTCATTCGGGAGTGTCGGCATCCAGCGCCGCCTTGTAAACATCGCCCGTGGCGCTGCCGACCACAACGCCACCACTGTCTCTCAGCTTAAGGATTCCCTCGCCACCCTCGGCGGCGGCGCAGGCATGGATGCCAATGGCAACATCATCGCTCCGACCTACGCGGTGCAGGGCGGAACGCAGAGCAGCGTCGAGGACGCGCTGATGGCACTCGATGGCGCCGTCATCACCGCAGGCCGTCGCACGGACAAGGTGGAAGGCCAACTCAGCTCCATCTTCCAGGACTCACCTTCCGCCCGTGCCGACGGCATGAACCAGATCGCGCTGAATGGCGTGAATGGCATGGTGCTGACCAACCTGGCTGACGGCCGAGTTGCGCCGGGAAGCCGTGATGCTGTAACCGGCAGTCAGTTGTACGCCGCCGAGCAGAAGATCTCGCAGAATCGGAATGATCTGGAGGCGATACGCAAGGAGCGGGAGATGGGCGAGCAGGTAATGCGTGGATTGGATGTGAGCGGCTCGATCGATTTTGGGGGTGCGCGTTTGACTGGCGTGGCCGATGGTTCGGTTTCTGCGGATAGTCACGACGTAGTCACCGGTCGCCAGTTGTTCGGCGTCAGTGATCGGGTATCCAAGATCGAGCATCAGGGTCGCTTCCTCAAAATTGACACGGATCAGCTGAGCGAAGATGCCTTCGCAGGATTCTTGGGTGTTGCCATTGGTGACTCGGCTCGTACGCAGGGTGAGGGGGGGACGGCACTGGGGGCCTATGCGAGAGCGCTTGGTGTTAACTCTGTCGCTCTTGGTCGTGGCTCGGGCGTTTCTGCTGACGCTCCTTACGGTTTTGCGGTCGGCACTGGATCTCAAGTGCACTCCGCACGAGGCATTGCGATCGGCAGTGGCTCGGTAGTTGACTCAGATGCAGCAGGATCTCTGGCTTTGGGCGCCAACTCTGCGGCAACAGAAGTCGGAGTTGCTTCCTTCGGCAACGCGACCGCGCGGCGCCGCCTCATAAACATCGCCAATGGCACCGCCAACCACAACGCCGCCACCGTCGGCCAGCTGCGCGGCGCGCTCTCCGCCCTCGGCGGCGAAGTCGATGCCAACGGCAACATCGTCGGCCCCAGCTTCAACGTTCAAGGCCAGTCCCAATCCACGCTCAACGGTGCATTGGAAGCGCTCGACGGCGCAGTCGTCAGCACCACCTCGCGCGTGAACCAGGTCGAATCCCAGCTCCGCTCCGTGTTCCAGGAAACTCCCTCGGTACGCGCAGACGGTACCGCCCAGCTCACCCTGGCCGGTGCCAACGGCATGGTCATCTCCAACGTGGCCAACGGCCTGATCGCGGCCGGCAGCCGCGATGCGGTCAACGGCGGCCAGCTGCATTCGATGCAGCAGCAGCTCAACGGCCGCATGGATGGGCTGGAGCAGCGCATCGACGATCAGCCGCAGGCCCGCGCCATGGCGACGGCGTCCACGCCTTCGCCGTCCACCGAAGAAACCGCGCCGACGCCGGAAACCAGCGGTCCGCCGCAGATCGCCTCGACCGGTGAAGGTGACAAGCCGACGCCGCAACCGAAGTCGAAGCAGGACGACACGCCCAAGCCGCAGGTCGATACCGCCGACCTGGAAAAGATGCTGGCCCGTGCCAACGAGTACACCGATGGCGCGATCAGCAATTTCGAGCGCCGCCTGGACAAGATGGACAAGCGCTTCAACCGCATGGCGGCGATGAGCAGCGCACAGACCGCGATGGCGATGAACACCGCCGGCCTGGCCACCTACAACCGCCTGGGTGCGGGCGTGGGTTACAGCGAGGGTGAATCGGCGATGGCGGTGGGCTACCAGCGCGTGCTGAACGAGAAGGGTTCGGCCACCTTCAGCCTCAATGGCGCGTTCACCAACAGCGGTGAGCGCAGCATGGGCGTCGGCGTCGGCATCGGCTGGTAAGCGATGGAGCCCTGGCGTGACGCGCGTAATCCGCCCCGCCGCGCCGGGGCCCTTGCCGAGGAAATGGCCATGTACCGTTGGGTAAGCCGATTCATCAGCTATCGCACGTTCTATCTGTGGCGGGCGCGGTATTACTACTACACCCGCAATCTGGACCGCTGGCTGCTGTTCGCCCTGCTGTGCGTGGCGGGCACGGGCTTGGCGGCCTGGTACACCTGGCGGGTATCGAGCGTGCCGCCGCCGCGCGTGCATCCGGAGGCGGCCGCGCTGCGCGTGGAGAACATCACCCAGGAGGCGATCCATCGCATCGTGCTGGTGCGGCATGGCGGCCCAACCCCGGGTGAGCCGTTCACCACCCCGGAGGATGTCCGTGCCGGCACGCTGCGCACACTGCGGGTGCGGCAGCTGCTGGACAGTGCGATGGTGTGGCAGCTGAAGGCCCACATGCTGGCCGACATGGCGGCGTACATCGATGCGACGGGAAGCTGCTTCCCTTTCCCGTGCTGGCAGGTGAGCCATCGGCTGGAGCTCATGCGTGCGGCGGAGGCGGAGAACGCGGCCATCAACCGGGCACTGGAGCCGGTACTGGAGATCCCGTTGGACAGGATGCCCAACCTCAACGGCGGTGAGCGCGTGCGGATACAGACGGCGTGGTCGGACCCGTTCGGCGATGTCTACAACCAGACCTGGTTGCTGGGCGATCTGCAGAACATGCACGCGCGGATGATGATGGCGTACCCGCAGCGCGTGGGAGCTCCCTGGTTGATGCGCCTGCTTGGCGATGAGACGGAGGAGCAGCACCATGATGTCTGGTAGGGCAACGCACCTTCTGTAGAGCCGAGCCATGCTCGGCTGCTCTTCGGTCAGCTATCCGGATGCCTGATGCACAGTGCGGACCAACGGTCCGCACCTACCAGAACCTGCGGAACCGTCACCCGCCGATGTACGCGGTGATCTCCGCTTCGGCCAGCAGCTGCCGCAACTGTGCGACAGACGCGCGCCGCATCGGCTTCTCATCCACCGGGGACAGCGGCGCCTGGCGCAGTGCATCGTACGGCAGTACGGCCAGGTCGAAGGTCAGCTCCTCGGCACTGAACACCCACACTGGCACATCCAGGCTGCGCTCGCGGTCCATGCGCAGCCGGCGCGTCCGCGACTCGGCGGGAATGCCGTGTTCGTCCAGGAAACGATGTACGGCTTCCGGGTCGTCGCTGTGCAGGTGCAGCTGCACCGGGCTGTTGGCATCGGCGGTACCTTCCAGCACCGGGCCGGCCAGCCGTGGGGCGAAGCCGTGCAGGAACTCCAGCGCGCGCATCGCGGCCTCGCGGCGGCGCTGCAGTTCGTTGCCGTGCTGGGGCCCGGCGAACAGCCGCTGGTATTCGCGCAGGGCGTCTTCGATCTCGGTGTTGCGCGGCAGGGAGGCATCGTCGTGGATGCCAAGCCGGCTGGCAGCCTTCAACTTGGCCTGGTGGTAGTCGCGGATGCCGCCTTCAGCCATCAGGCGGGCGGCTTCGTGGGCGAGGCGGTGGCGCCGCTCGCGGGTCTGGCTGGCAGCATGCTGACGGGCGCGGTGCATGCGATAACTCCTGTTGCGACCTGGCTACAGACTAGCGCACGGATGTGACATCCGCGTGGGTATTTCACCGAGACGAGCACGCGGATGCCGTTGATGGTGTAGAGCCGAGCCCATGCTCGGCTGCTCTACCGCACGCCCTGAGCCGAGCACGGGCTCGGCTCTACAGGCGCGTCGGTGCCAACCCACGGTTGGCACCCACCTGACCCTTCCTCAGAAGATATCGAACGCGGCGGCGTCGGCCTGCGGCGTATTGAGGTTCAGGTCGTAGTCGGTCAGGCGGTCCATGTCTTCCACCTTCACCCACTCGGTTGCGCCGTTGAGGGTGGCCTGGACCATGCCGCTGGGCGGCTCGTTCTGCGCGATCGGGGTGTCCTTCAGCGCGGTGCGCATGTAGTCGATCCAGATCGGCAGCGCCGCCTTGCCACCGTATTCGCGGTAACCCAGCGAGCGGAAGTCGTCGCGGCCCACCCACACGGTGGTCACGTACGGGCCGCCGAAGCCGGAGAACCAGGCGTCACGATGGTCGTTGGTGGAGCCGGTCTTGCCGCCCACGTCCTCGCGGCCGAGCACCTTGGCCTGCACACCGGTACCGCGCTGGACCACGTCGCGCATCATCGACACCAGCTGGTAGGCGGTACGGGCGTCGATCGCGCGCGGGGCAGTGCGGGCGTCCGGATTGGCCGGAGCGGCGGCAGTTTCGGTCTTGGCTTCGGCCTTGGCCGCAGCGGCCGGGTCCACCTTCGGGGCCGGGGCGCCGAAGTTGAAGCCATCCACCACCTGGTTGACCGGCTGATCGCTGCTGCCCGCACAGTCGCGGCAGGCCAGTGCCGGGTTTTCCTTGAACACCAGGTTGCCGTCGCGGTCATTGACCTGGTCGATCAGCCAGGTATCCACGCGCGAGCCGCCATTGGCGAACACCGCGTAGCCACGCGCCACCGACAGCGGGGTCAGCGAGGCAGTACCCAGCGACATCGACAGGTTCGGCGGAAGCTCCGATTCGGCGAAGCCAAATTCGCTGATGTACTTGCGCGCATAGTCCACGCCCATGCCATCGAGCAGGCGCACCGAGACCAGGTTGCGCGACTGCACCAGCGCTTCACGCAGGCGCATCGGGCCGCGGAAGCCGCCGCCGTCGTTCTGCGGGGCCCAGGTCTTGCCGCGGCGGTCGCGGAACACGACCGGCGCGTCGAGCACAATCGAGGCCGGGTTGTAGCCCTTGTCGAACGCTGCGGCATAGATGAACGGCTTGAAGCTGGAACCCGGCTGGCGGCGGGCCTGGGTGGCGCGGTTGAACTTGTTGCCGGAGAAGCTGAAGCCACCGACCAGCGCCTTCAGCGCACCGCTGTGGGCATCCAGCGAGACCAGCGCGGACTGGCCGCGCGGGATCTGGTCCAGCAGCCACTCGCCCTCCTTGGCCCCGGCGCGCACGCGCACGATGTCGCCGCGCTGCACCAGCTTGCCCGGGGTCTTGTTGGTCCACTTGGCGGCACCGGCCGGCAGCACGATCTCGGTGCGGTTGGCCAGCACCACCGTGGCGCTGCCATCGGCAGCGGTGCTGGCGACGATTGCCGGCAGCAGGCCGGCCTGGCCGTACATGCCGCGCAGGTGCTCGGCCAGGGCGGCGGCATCGTCGCCGGCGCCCAGCTGCACCTGCTTCTCCACGCCGTGCCAACCGTGGCGGTGGTCGTACAGCAGCAGGCCATCACGCACGGCCAGGTTGGCCGCAGTCTGCAGGGTGGAATCGATCGTGGTGGTGACGTGGTAACCCTTGTTGACCACGTCGCCGCCGAAGCGGGCGATCATTTCCTGGCGCACCAGCTCGGCCACGTAGGGCGCATCGACCTGTACCGGCGGCTCATGCGCGGTGGCGTGCATCGGCACGGCCTTGGCCGCGTCGGCCTCCGCCTGGCTGACGAACTTCAGGTCGGCCATGCGCTGCAGCACGTAGTTGTCGCGGCGCTGGCGGGCACGTTCCGGGTTGGAGATCGGGTTGCCCGAGGACGGGAACTTGGGGATGCCGGCCAGCGAGGCCATCTCGTCCAGGTCCAGCTCGTTCAGCGTCTTGCCGTAGTAGAACTCGGCGGCGGCGGCCACGCCGTAGGCGCGGTTGCCGAAGAAACTCTTGTTCAGGTACAGCTCGAAGATCTCGTCCTTGCTCAGCTCGGACTCGATCTTCCGCGCCAGCAGGATCTCGGCCAGCTTGCGGGTATAGCTGTACTCGGAGCTGAGGAAGAACTGGCGGGCGACCTGCTGGGTGATGGTGGAGCCACCCGGCACGCGCTTGTCGTTGGTGGTGGCCAGCAGCCAGACCGCACGGCCGATGCCCATGTAGTCCACGCCGCCATGCTCGTAGAAGCGGGCGTCCTCGGTGGCCAGGAAGGCCTGCTTCAGCCGCTCGGGCACGTCCTTCATGGTGACCGGGGTGCGCCGGGTCTCGCCGAACACCGCCATCAGCTTGCCATCGGCAGCGTAGACGTACATCGGCTCCTGCATTTCCACGTCGCGCAGGGTCTGCACGTCGGGAAGCTTGGAGGAAACGGCATAGTACAGACCGCCCACGGCGGCCGCGCCGATCAGCGCCAGGACCAGGACAATCAGGAAGATCCAGCGCAGCCAGCGGCGGAGTCGAGTCATCGGGTTCAGATTCCGATTGCGAATTTCGTGGTCGCAGAGTATAGATTACGCAAGGTGGCGGCTGGGGTCGGCACCGGGGAGCGCAAGGGGAACAGTCAGGGGCTGCGTGGTGAATCCGTGAGGGATTTCACAGCAGGGCCGTTGCCATTTGCTAAGAATACGTTATTAATGCTCGGACGCAGGTCTTGCGTCCAAGTGCCCGTCGGCAGGGGAGAAACCGTGGGGCTCATCCCAAAAAGTCAGTCGCCGCTTGTAGGCGTCGACATCAGTTCGACTGCGGTAAAGCTTTTGCAGCTGTCCCGCAGCGGCAATCGTTTCCGCGTGGAACATTACGCTGTGGAACCTCTTCCACCGAATGCGGTGGTGGAGAAGAACATCGTTGAAGTGGAGGCCGTCGGTGAGGCCATCCGCCGGGCGATGAACCGTTCAGGCAGCAAGGCCAAGTTGGCCGCTGCCGCCGTCGCGGGGTCGGCGGTGATCACCAAGGTGATCCCGATGCCGGCCGATCTCGACGAAAACGACATGGAAGCGCAGATCGAGCTGGAAGCGGTCAATTACATTCCGTATCCGATCGAGGAAGTGAACCTGGACTTCGAGGTGATCGGGTCGATCCCGAACAACCCGGAGATGGTCCAGGTCCTGCTGGCCGCGTCGCGTTCGGAGAATGTCGAGCTGCGCCAGTCCGCACTGGAGCTCGGTGGCCTGCAGGCCAAGGTGATGGACGTGGAGGCCTTTGCGGTCGAGAACGCCTACGCCCTGGTCGCCAGCGAGCTGCCGGTGTCCATCGACGGCGTGGTTGCGCTGGTCGACATCGGCGCCACCATGACCACCCTCAATGTCCTGCGCGGCGGCCGTAGCCTTTACAGCCGCGAGCAGGTGTTCGGTGGCAAGCAGCTGACCGACGAGATCATGCGCCGCTATGGCCTGAGCTACGAGGAAGCCGGGCTGGCCAAGCGCCAGGGTGGCCTGCCGGAAAGCTACGAAATGGAAGTGCTGGAGCCGTTCAAGGAAGCCACGGTCCAGCAGATCAGCCGCCTGCTGCAGTTCTTCTATGCGGGCAGCGAATTCAACCGCGTCGATCACATCGTGCTGGCCGGCGGCTGCGCCGTGCTCGGTGGCCTGCCGGAGATGGTCGAGGAGCAGCTGGGCGTGCCGACCGTGGTCGCCAACCCGCTGGCGCAGATGACCCTGGGGCCGAAGGTGAACGCGCATGCGTTGGCCCAGGATGCCCCCGCGCTGATGATCGCGACCGGTCTGGCGCTGAGGAGCTTCGACTGATGGCACGCATCAATCTATTGCCCTGGCGCGCCGAGCGGCGCAAGCAACGCCAGCGCGAGTTCTACGCAATGCTGGGCATGGCCGCTGTCGGTGGCCTGCTGTTGTCGCTGATGATCTGGTTCTATTACGACCGCCAGGTGAGCGGCCAGATGGACCGCAACGCCTATCTGGAAGCCGAGATCGAGAAGGTCAAGGAACAGAACAAGGAGATCGATCGCCTCGACGCGCAGAAGGAACGGCTGCTGGCCCGCAAGAAGGTGATCGAGGAACTGCAGGCCAAGCGCTCGCAGATGGTCCACCTGTTCGACGCACTGGTGCGCACCATCCCCGACGGCGTGGTGCTGACCGCACTGAAGCAGGAAGGGGATGTGCTGACGCTGGAAGGACGCACCCAGTCCAATGCCCGCGTTTCGGCCTACATGCGCAACCTGGAGACCTCCGGCTGGATGACCAATCCGGAGCTGTCGATCATCGAAGCGCGTGACCCGGAGAAGGACAAGGATGGCAAGGTCGGTCCGCTGGCAGACATCAAGGCGCTGCCCTATGTGTTCGTGGTCAAGGTGAAACTGCCGGCACAGAGCGAAGAGGTCTCGGCGACGCCGGGCCTGAACGCCGATGGCTCGGTGGCGACGTCGGCGCCGGCACCGGTGGCTCCGTTGGCCGCAGGTCCGGATGCCGCGACGCCTGCGGCTCCGGCAGCTGGGCAGCCGCCGGCACCTGCCACACCTGCTGCTGCACCGTCGGCCGCTCCGGCTGCTCCGGCCAAGCCGAACCAACCGGCCGCGCCGGCCCCGGCACCTGCCCCGAAGCCTGAGGGCAGCCGCCTGGCGCAGCCGCCGCAGGCCTTCAATGCGCTGCTGCAGGGGGATCGCGCATGAGCCAGAAGATCGACATCAAGAACCTGGATTTCAACGACATCGGCAACTGGCCGCAGAAGGCCAAGATCGTCTTCTGCTCGTTGCTGGCACTGGTCATCATGTTCGTGGCGTGGATGCTGCTGATCAGCGGCAAGCGCGAGGAGCTGGCCGGCCTGGAATCGAAGGAAGTCGAGCTGCGCACCGAGTTCACCAAGCAGCAGGAACGCGCGGTGAACCTGGAGCCGCTGAAGCAGCAGCTGGCGCAGATGGAGCAGGTGCTGCAGCAGATGCTGCGGCAGCTGCCGAGCAAGACCGAAATGCCCGACCTGATCATCGACATCTCGCAGACCGCGCTGTCCAGCGGCCTGACCAACGAGCTGTTCGAACCGGAGCAGGAGCAGATCAAGGAGTTCTACGCCGAGAAGCCGATCAAACTGCGCATGGTCGGCAGTTACCACCAGTTCGGCGCATTCGTCAGTGGCGTGGCCTCGTTGCCGCGGGTAGTGATCCTGACCATGCATGACATCAACCTCAAGCCCAAGGAAAAGACCGGCGGCAACGTCCGCAGCGGTGCACTGGAACTGTCCGGTACGGTCAAGACCTACCGTTACCTGGACGAGACCGAAGTGCAGGCGCAGCAGGCGGCTGACGCTGGCAAGGAGGGCAAGAAGTGATGCGCGCGCAGACCGTACGTGGTGCGATGGTGCTGGCTGTACTGCTGCTGGCCGGTTGCGGCCGTGGCGTGACCAGCACGCCCGGCGACGCACCGAACCTTGAAAAGTGGGTGGAAGGCGAGCGTGCGCGACCGGCGCAACCGCTGGAGCCGCTGCCGGTGATGCAGCAGTTCGAGACCTTCGAATATTCCGCGCAAGGCATGCGCGATCCGTTCACCGATGCCTGGACCAATCCGCAGCAGGGGAACGGCGGATTGCGACCGGACCCGAACCGGCGCAAGGAGCCGCTGGAAGGCTTCCCGCTGGATGCGCTGGACATGGTCGGCACCATCGGTACTGGTGCAGGCACCGTGGCGCTGGTGATGGGGCCGGACAAGGTCACCTACCGGGTTCGCCCGGGCGGTTACCTGGGGCAGAGCGACGGGCGGGTCACGGCGGTCTTCGAAGACCGCGTGGAGCTGATCGAACTGGTGCCGGATGGCGCGGGTGGCTGGCTGGAACGGCCGGCAACGCTCTCGCTTGAAGATCAATGATCGTTTACTGGGGATAGCACGATGACCTTTCACCAAGCCAAGGGGCTGCGTCCCATCCGGCGCTCTACCTTGAACCGTGTCAGCGCGCTGGGAGTCGCGCTGATGCTGGCCTGCGCTCCGGCGCTGGCTGCCGCACCGGCGGAAAAGCCGGTGGACGCCACCGTGGCACCGGCCGCTGCGCCGGCAGGCCTGTCGGTGGCCAAGATCGATTTCAAGCGTGGCGATGACGGCGCCGGGCGCCTGATCGTGCAGTTCGACGGGCAGGGCGCGATCCCTGACCTGCGCACGCAGGGCAACAGCGTCGTGGTCGACGTCGGCAATGCCCGACTGCCGGCCAACCTGCAGAAGCCGATGAACGTCACCGACTTCGCCACGCCGGTACAGCGCATCGACGCCAAGCCGTCCGGTGCCGGTACCCAGCTGGTGCTGAGCACCGGGGGTGCCGTGGAGTCGCTGGCCTACCAGAGCGGCAATGAGTACGTGGTCGAGATCAGCCCGCGGCAGGCCCCGACCGCCGTCGGCGCGGTCACCGCCGGCAGCGTCACCCAGGCGGCCAAGGCCGTCGGCCAGCGTGGTTTCACCGGCAAGCCGGTGACCTTCAACTTCCAGGACGTGCCGGTGCGCACCGTGCTGCAGTTGATCGCCGAGGAGTCCAACCTGAACGTGGTTGCGTCCGACTCGGTGCAGGGCAATGTGACCCTGCGCCTGGTCAATGTGCCGTGGGACCAGGCGCTGGACATCGTCCTGCGCGCGAAGGGCCTGGACAAGCGTCGCGATGGCAGCGTGATCTGGGTGGCGCCGCAGGCTGAACTGGCCAAGTTCGAGCAGGAGAAGGAAGACGCGCGCATCGCCATCGAGAACCGCGAAGACCTGCAGACCGACTACATCCAGATCAACTACCACAGCGCCACGCAGATCTTCAAAGCGCTGACCGAGGCCAAGGGCATCGGCGGCAGCGGTGGCGGTGGCAGCGGCGGTGGTTCGGGCAGCTCTTCGCAGGAAGACAGTGGCTTCCTGTCCTCGCGCGGCCGCATCGTGGCCGACGAGCGCACCAACACGCTGATGATCAGCGACATCCCGAAGAAGATCGCGCGCATGCGCGAGCTGATCAACGTGATCGACCGCCCGGTCGACCAGGTGCTGATCGAAAGCCGCATCGTCATCGCCACCGATACCTTCGCCCGCGAACTGGGCGCGAAGTTCGGTGTCAGCGGCAGCCGTGACAATGTGTACTTCAGTGGCAATCTCGAAGCCAACCGCTTGACCCGGGAATCGCAGGTCAAGTCCGCGCAGGACAACGCCAAGGCCGAACGTGACTGGATCGCAGGTGGCCGCGTCGGCCCGCCGCCCGTACCGGTGGGCTCGACCATCACGCGTGGTTTGAACTGGAGCCTGCCGGTTGCCGCGGCCAGCAACCCGGGTTCGCTGGCGCTGTCCATCCTCAATGCCGGCTACCTGCTGGACGTGGAACTGTCGGCCATGCAGGAAGAGTCCCGGGGCGAAGTGATCTCCAACCCGCGCGTGGTCACCACCAACCAGCGCGAGGCGCTGATCAAGCAGGGCAAGGAAATCGGCTACGTCACCATCAGCGGTGGTGGCGCTGGTGGCGTGGCGACCCCGAACGTCCAGTTCAAGGAAGTGGTGCTGGAACTGAAGGTCACTCCGACCATCACCAACGACAACCGCGTGTTCCTCAACATGCAGGTGAAGAAGGACGAAGTCGACCAGCTGATCCAGCTGGAAGGCTACGGCACCGTGCCGTCGATCAACCGCCGCGAAGTCAACACCGCGGTGCTGGTCGAGGATGGGCAGACCGTGGTCATCGGCGGCGTCTACGAATTCACCGATCGCAGCAGCATCAGCAAGGTTCCGTTCCTGGGCGACGTGCCGTTCCTGGGCAACCTGTTCAAGAAGCGCGGCCGCAGCAAGGACAAGGCCGAGCTGCTGGTGTTCGTCACCCCGAAGGTGCTGCGCGTGGCCAAGCAGAACTGAGCCATCGCTCCGAAGTCTTCGAAGAAGGGCCGCCCTGTGCGGCCCTTCCTCGTTGTCGCCAGTAGATCCACGCCGTGCGCGGATGCGCCGTTCAGCCGTTCTTGATGCCAATCGCAAGGCACCCTGCGATGATGTCGGGAACCCGTGCCGTCCTGCGCCGGTCAAAGGCCCCCATGAACCTGCCACCGCCGATGCCCGAAACCATCTCGCCGCCGCCCGCGCCGGCCATCTCCCGCCTGCATGCGGCATTCACCGGACTGCGCGACGCGCTGTCGGCCGAGATCGTCGGCCAGGCGGCACTGGTCGAACGCCTGCTGATCGCGCTGCTGGCCGACGGCCATCTGCTGGTGGAGGGGGCGCCGGGCCTGGCCAAGACCACGGCGATCCGTGCGCTGGCTTCGCGCCTGGAAGCGGACTTTGCCCGCGTGCAGTTCACCCCCGACCTGCTGCCGGCCGACCTCACCGGCACCGAGATCTGGCGCCCGCAGGAAGGCCGGTTCGAGTTCGTGCCTGGCCCGATCTTCCACCCGATCCTGCTCGCCGACGAGATCAACCGCGCGCCGGCCAAGGTGCAGTCGGCGCTGCTGGAAGCCATGGGCGAGCGCCAGGTCACGGTTGGCCGCCATACCTATGCGCTGCCGCCGCTGTTCCTGGTGATGGCCACGCAGAATCCGATCGAACAGGAAGGCACGTTCCCGCTGCCGGAAGCGCAGCTGGACCGCTTCCTGATGCATGTGCGCATCGGCTACCCGGACCAGGCGGCCGAATCGGAAATCCTGCGGCTGGCCCGTGAGCGTGCCCGTGGTGCATTGGGCGAGGCCGCGCCGGCGCCGGACAAGATGCCGATGCAGGACGTGTTCGATGCCCGCCGTGAAGTGCTGGACCTGCACATGGCACCGGCCTTGGAGCGCTACCTGATCGAGCTGGTGCTGGCGTCGCGCGACCCCTCGCGCTACGACGCCGGCCTGGGCCGCCGCATCGCCTGGGGGGCAAGCCCGCGCGGCTCCATCGCACTGGAGCGCTGTGCCCGTGCGCGCGCCTGGCTGGCCGGTCGTGATTTCGTCACGCCCGACGACGTGCGTGCGGTCGCCGCCGACGTGCTGCGCCATCGCGTGCTGCCCAGCTATGAAGCCACCGCCGAGGGCTGGGATGGCGAGCGCTTGGTGCAGGAGCTGCTGGCCCGGGTGCCGGCACCCTGAGCCTGCGCATGACCGATCCATCCCTGGAACAGGCACCGTCTGCGCTCGGAGGTGACGGCCTGCGCCCGCAGCTGGCCGAACTGGTCGCGCTGCGCCGGCTGGCACAGCGTCCGCCGCCGCCGCGCCGTGGCCGCACCGGCAACGCCGGCCAGGCGCCATCCCCGCTGCGCGGCCGCGGCATGGAGTACGCCGAGTCGCGCGACTATGTCGCCGGCGACGACGCGCGCCACATCGATTGGCGCGTGACCGCGCGCACTGGCCGCGCCCATACCAAGTTGTTCCAGGCCGAGCGCGAGCGGATCAGCCTGATCGTGGCCGATACGTCGCCGGCGCTGTACTTCGGTACCCGCGTGCGCTTCAAATCGGTGCAGGCCGCGCGCGCCGGTGCTGTTGCCGCGTGGTCAGCGCAGCGCCGTGGCGACCGCGTGGGCGCGCTGCGTGGCAGCGACCGCGAAGCGCCGATCGCCCCCGCGGGTGGGCCACGCGGCGTGCTGCGCGTGCTCGACGCGCTGACCCGCTGGTACGCACAGCCGCCGGCCGATGATCTGGGCCTGGAGCGCGCGCTGGATCATGCCGGCCGCGTGCTGCGCCCAGGCGCGCGCATGCTGGTGCTGGCCGATCCGCAGCAGGCCATCCGCATTCCGCCCGCGCGCTGGAGCGCGCTGGCCCAGCATCACGACCTCAGCCTGGTGCTGCTGGTCGATCCGCTGGAACTGCAGCCCCCCTCGGCGGCGCTGCAGTTCCAGACCGCACAGCAGCGCATCGGCCTCGACCTGCGCCGCAGCGACGTGCAGGCGCACTGGCAGGCACACTTCGTCGAGCCGCTGCAGGAGCTGCGGCGCCAGCTCGGCGCACGCCGTGTCGACGTACAGGTGCTTTCCACCGATGCGCCCAGCGACGCCTGGCTGGCGCCGTCACCGACCGAGGTACCGGCGTGAGCGCCGCGCTGCCGCTGCGCGATGTGCAGTTGCCACCGGCACCTTCCTGGTGGCCGCCGGCCCCCGGTTACCTGATGATCGGCGCGGCGGTCGTGCTGGTGCTGCTGGTGATCGCCGTACTGATGTGGCGGCGTCGCCGCCGTCGCCAGCGCTGGTTGCAGCTGTTCGATCAGGAACTGGCAACCGCTCCCGACGCTGCGGCTGAGCTGGCGGCCATCGCCGGACTGCTGCGCCGTGCCGCACGCCATGCACGGCCGGGCAGCGAATCGCTGCGTGATGACGCCTGGTGGCAACGCCTCGACCCGCAGCGCACGTTGGCCGATGACCACCGCAGCCTGTTGGCCGAAGGCGCCTATCGCCCGCGCGTCGACAACCGCGACGTGGCGGCCGTACGCAGCTGGGCCCGCGAACGCTACCTAGCGATGCTGCTGGAGCGCCGCCGATGAACCTGCTGGCAAGTTACTGGCCATGGCCGGACCTGCAACTGGCGTGGCCGCTGGCCCTGCTGGTCCTCCCGATGCCGCTGCTGATGCGCTGGTGGAAGCGCCGTGCAGCGCCGGGTGCTGCACTACGCGTCCCCTACGCTGCCGCCGAGCTGGAAGCGCTGTCCGGTGGTGGCCGCGTCGACGTGTCGTGGCTGCGCACGCTGTTGCTTTGGCTGGGGTGGTGTGCACTGTGCATCGCGCTGGCGCGACCGCAGCAGCTGGGCGAAGCCATCACGCCTCCGCAGCAGGGGCGGCAGATGATGCTGGCGATGGACGTGTCCGGCAGCATGGGCGAGGGCGACATGGTGCTGGGCGGCCAGGCGGTCGATCGCCTGACCGCAGCCAAGGCCGTGCTTGCCGACTTCCTTGATCGTCGTGCGGGTGACCGCGTCGGCCTGCTGATCTTCGGCGACCGCGCCTACACCCTCACGCCGCTGACTGCGGATCTGGCCAGCGTGCGCGACCAGCTGCGCGACAGTGTGGTCGGCCTGGCCGGGCGCGAGACCGCCATCGGTGATGCCATCGGCCTGGCGGTCAAGCGCCTGCGCAGCCAGCCGGAGGGACAGCGCGTGCTGATCCTGCTGACCGATGGTGTCAGCAATGCCGGTGTGCTGGAGCCGCTGCGCGCCGCGGAAGTGGCGCGCGCCGAGGGCGTGCGCATCCACACGGTCGCATTTGGCGGCGATGGCAGCATGCGCTTGTTTGGTATCCCGATTTCCACCGACCAGGATCCGGTCGATGAGGCCACCCTGAAGAAGATCGCCAGCATGACCGGTGGCCAGTTCTTCCGCGCGCGTGACACCGCGCAGCTGGCCGGGATCTACGCCGAGCTCGATCGCCTGGAGCCGGTCGCCGCGAAGGGGCCGAGCCTGCGTCCGCGCGAAGAACGCTATGCCTGGCCGTTGGGGCTGGCGTTGCTGCTGGGCGTGCTGGCCTGGCTGTGGCCGGAGCGTCGCCGATGATCGCGTTTGCTTCGAATCTCCCCGATTGGAGCGCATTGCACTTCCTGCGACCGGAGTGGTTGTGGGCGCTGCTGGCGCTTCCCCTCATCCTCGCGCTGTCGCTGTACCGGCAGCGACGCAGTGATGCGTGGCGGCAGGCGGTGGACGCACACCTGTTGCCACATCTGCTGGCCGCGGGTGCGGAGCGTCGCGTGCGCCTGCCATGGGCGCTGCTGCTGGGCTGGACACTGGCATCGCTGGCGATGGCCGGGCCGAGCTGGCGGCAGCAGGCGCAGCCGATGTTCCAGGCCAGCGCACCGCTGCTGGTGGTACTGGACCTGTCCAGCCGGATCAGTGCAACCGATCTGCCACCGTCGCGCCTGCTGCAGGCGCGCGCGAAAGTGGGCGAGCTGCTGCGCGCCCGCCAGGGCGGGCAGGTGGGCCTGGTGGTGTATGCCGATGATGCCTACACGGTGGCGCCGCTGACTGATGACGGCAGCAATGTTGCGCTGTATCTGGATGCGCTGTCGCCGGACGTGATGCCACGCGATGGCCAGCGTGCCGACCGCGGCATCGACTGGGCAACACGGCTGATGCGGCAGATCGGTGCGCTGCAGGGGCAGATCCTGCTGGTCAGCGACCAGGCGGATGGTGAAGCTGCACTGGCGGCAGCGCAGGCGCACAGCCTGGGCCTGCAGGTGTCGGTGCTGGGCCTGGGCACGCCTGCCGGTGCGGCCTACCGCGATGGCAGCGGACAGATCCGCCAGGCCGCCCTGGACGAGAGCAGCCTGCGCGCAGTCGCCACTGCCGGAGGCGGCCGCTATGCACGCATCTCCGCCGATGACAGCGATCTGCGTGCGCTCGGTGTACTCGACGCGCGCGAAGGCACGGCGGCGCAGCGGCCGGGCGAAGGCAAGCAGTGGCGTGACGAAGGCTTCTGGTTGCTGCCGCCGGTGATGCTGCTGGCATTGCTGGCCTTCCGTCGTCGTGCGGTGCTGGCAGCGGTGCTTGCGGTCGGCATGATGCCGTGGATGAATGACGCACAGGCGCAGGTGCCTGCGACGCACGCTTCGCCGGCCGCGCAGGGCACGCTGTGGAAGCGTGGCGACCAGGTGCAGCATCAGCGCCTGGCTGAGGGGGTCCAGGCTTATCGCAACGGCGACTTCGCCACTGCACGCAAACAGTTCGAAGGCATCGACAACGATGCCGGTTGGTACAACCTGGGCAACACGCTGGCACGCGAAGGCAACTATGACGAAGCGATCGCCGCCTACGACCGCGCGCTGGCGTTGCATCCCGGCATGGCCGATGCGGTCGCCAACCGTGCCGTGGTCGATGCCGCACGCAAGCGCAGGCAGTCGGGTGGCAAAGGCCAGGATCAGCAGAAGCCACCGCAGAACGGGCAGCAGAAGCAGCAGAACGATTCCCCGGGCCAGCAGAACCCGCAGGGCCAGAAGCCGCAGCAGGGCCAGCAGAATCCCGGCCAGGGCCAGCCGCAGTTGGGCCAGCAGGGGCAGCCCAGGGCGGGTGACGACAAGAACCCGTCGAGCCCGCAGCCCGGCGAGCGCGGCCGCGATGGCCAGCAGGCACCACCGCAGGTAGAGGATGCCAAGGCGCAGGCGCAGGCCGACGAACAGCAACGCCAGCGCATGCAGCAGGCGATGCAGCAGGCACGCGAGGGCGAGGCCGGCAAGGACGGCAGACCCGTACCGGGTGGTGAGGGCCGCACGCCGCGCGAGCGCGAGGAGCAACAGGCGGTGGAGGCGTGGATGCGGCGTGTGCCGGATGATCCGGGCGCGTTGCTGCGGGCCAAGTTCCAGCTGGAAAACGAACGCAGGAAGAGGGAAGGGCGATGACGCGGGCGATCAACATGCACGGGCGCTGGTCACTGCCGGTACTGGCGGCACTGTTGCTGTGGCTGCCGCTGCTGGCCTGGGCGCAGCCGCGCGCCTGGCTGGATCGCGACCGCATCGCGATGGGTGATACGGTCACCCTCAATGTCGAGAGCGATCAGGGCGCTCCCGACTTCACGCCATTGCGCACCGACTTCGACCTGAGCGGCCAGACCAGCAGCCGCCAGGTGGAATGGAGCAATGGCAGCATGCAGCAGCGCAACCTGTATGGGGTGGCGCTGACGCCGCGACGTAGTGGTGCGCTGGTGGTACCGGGCCTGCAGGTGGGCAGTGTGCGAACCGCGCCGCTGACGCTGCAGGTCGATGCGGCCGCCGTGGCCGGGCCGGACAGCAATGCGATGGCCTTCATCGAAACCGTCGTCGATGACGATACGCCGTATGTGCAGCAGAGCGTGGGCGTGGTGGTGCGCTTGTATTTCGCCTCGCAGCTGGCCTCTGGCGAACTGGTGCTGGACACCCCGGCGGGCGCGTCGTTGCAGCGCGTGGGCGACGATCGCACCGATGTGCGCCAGGTCAACGGGCGCCGCTACAACGTGGTCGAACGGCGTTTCCTGCTGATCCCCGAGCGCAGCGGCGCGTTGCGGCTGTCCGGTGCACGTTTCAGTGGCCGCAGCGCCGGTGGCTTCTTCGATGACTTCTTCGGCGGCGGCGACGGCCGCATGAATGCCACCGGCGCAGACCGCACGTTGCAGGTGCAGGCACAGCCGGCACAGGCGCCGCAGCCGTGGTTGCCCCTGCAGAGCCTGCAGCTGCGCTACACCAGCGCGCCCACCCGTGCCCGTACCGGCGAGGCAGCCAACGTGGTGGTCGAAGCGGTTGCCGAAGGCGCAACCCGAGCACAGTTCACCGACCTGCCGGTCCCCGATGTCGGTAACGCCGCGCAGGTGTTCGCCGAACCGGCACAGTACGAAGAGACCTTCAACGGCAGCACGCCACGCCTGAAGATCACCCGCCGCTATTCGATCGTGCCGCGCCAGCCGGGTTCGCTGGTGGTGCCGGGACCACGCCTGCCCTGGTGGGATGTGCGCAACGGCAAGGCACAGGAAGCCAAGCTGCCGGACCTGACGCTGGCCGTTGCGGCCGGTACCGGCGCCGCCACTGCCTCGCCGGCAGCGCTGCCACCGATCGACACCGCTGCCGCGCTGCCCGGCAGTGATGGACAGGATGCGCGTATCGCCGCGACCGATCCACGCGCCAGCGGCCTGTCCGAGCGACCGTGGCCATGGATGGCGGCGGCCATCGGCCTGGCACTGCTGTGGCTGTTGACCCTGTTGTGGGGCTGGCAGCGAGGCCGACGCCCGCGTGCGGCGGCGCCTGCAGCCGGCAAGCCCTCTGTGACGACCGTGGTGAGCGGGCGTGCCGGCTTGGCCGAACTGCGCCGCGCGCTGGATGGTGAGGGTTTCGATCAGGTGGAGGCGCGTCTGTGTGCGATGGCGGGCGTGGAGCGCATCGAGCAGGTGATCGCCCGGCTGGATGACCCGGCCCAACGCCAGGTGTTGCTGGACCTGCAGCAGGCGCGCTGGGGCGGGCAGGGCGAACTGGCCCCGTTGCGCACGCGCCTGCGTGAGGTCTTCCGTGACGGACCGCACTGGTCGGCGGCTACGGGTGCCGCAGAAACTGGCCTGGCGCCGCTTTATCCGCCACGGCGAACCTGAACCGGCGCCGCTTGCGCGCTTTGTTAGAGTGCATTCATTTTTCGAGGAAACCCGCGTATGACAGCAGCTGCTGCCGACAAGAAGAAGTTGCCCCTGCATTGGAAGATGGGCATCGGCTTTGCGATCGGCCTGGTCCTGGGACTGATCGTGCACGCCCTGGGCGGCAGCGTCGATGGTCTGCAGGCCGGTGCCAAGTGGGTCATGGACTACGTCACCACCCCGGCGTCGGGCCTGTTCCTCAACCTGATCTTCATGCTGATCGTGCCGCTGATCTTCTCGGCGCTGATCATGGGCGTGTCGGAGATGGGCGACATCCGCGCCCTGGGCCGCATCGGCTGGAAGACCCTGGCCTATACCGTGCTGCTGTCCGGCATTGCCGTGGGCATCGGCCTGGTGCTGGTCAACCTGCTCAAGCCGGGCGCCGGCGTGGATCCGCAGGTCGCCGCGATGATGCTGTCGGAGAACGCCGAGCGCAGCAAGGAAATCGTCGCTGGCATCCATGGCACGCCGAAGGGCATGGACATGCTGCTGTCGATCGTGCCGAGCAATGTGCTGCAGGCCGCGTCGGACAACGGCGCGATCCTGTCGCTGATGTTCTTCGCGCTGATGTTCGGCATCGGCATGGTGCTGACCGACAATGAGAAGGTCGCCCCGTTGCGCCGCGCCATCGAAGGCGTGTTCGAAATCTCGATGACCCTGATCAACCTGGTCATCCGGCTGGCCCCGTACGCAGTGGCCTGCTTCATGTTCAACCTGGCCGCGCTGTTCGGCTTCGAGCTGATCATCCGCCTTGGCGCGTACGTGGGCGTGGTGGTGCTGGCACTCGGCCTGCACATGGTGGTGACCTACGGTACTGCCGTATGGCTGTCCGGCCGCTCGCCGCTGTCGTTCTTCCGCGATACCCAGGAAGCGACGGTGATGGCGTTCTCCACCGCCTCCAGCAACGCGACCCTGCCGACCGCGCTGCGCGTGGCGGACCAGATGGGCCTGCCGCAGCGCGTGTCGCGCTTCGTGCTGACCGTGGGCGCCACCGCCAACCAGAACGGCACCGCACTGTTCGAGGGCGTGACGGTGATCTTCCTGGCCCAGTTCTTTGGCGTGGACCTGAGCATTGGCCAGCAGATCATGGTGATGGCGGTCTGCATCCTCGGCGGCATCGGCACGGCGGGCGTGCCGTCGGGCTCGCTGCCGGTGGTGGCGATGATCTGCGCGATGGTCGGTGTGAACCCGCTGGGCATCGGCCTGATCCTGGGCGTGAACCACTTCCTGGACATGTGCCGCACCGCACTGAACGTGACCGGCGACCTGGCCCTGACCACGTTGGTGGCCAAGGGCGAGTCCCATGACGGACCGGCGCTGGGCACGCCCCTCGATTGAACGCGCCCTGAATGCCATGGATACTATTCCGACGCATGGAAGGCGTCGGGATTGGCGCCGTGCGAAAGGGAGCAGAAATGAGGATTTCGTACGTGATGGTCGCCGCCCTGGGCCTGCTGGCTTTCGACGCCAGTGCCCAGAAGGCCTGTGAAACCAACTACACCAAGACCGGCAGCTTCTTCTCCGGGCGCACCTTCACCACCTGGGACGTGGTACCCACCGTTACCCCGGCCGACGCTCTCAAGCGTATCCAGATCGAGGGCGTGAAGTCTGGCCTGAAGGTGGCCAGCGTGGACAAGGACCTGGGCATGCTGACCCTGGAACAGAACGTCCAGTTCAATGGTGGCCAGACCACCCTGCCGTGGAACGTGCTGGTTGAAGCCGAGGGCAAGGGTTCCAAGATCACCGTGACCAAGACCACCCCGGCCACCTACGCCACTGGCGAGGACTTCCAGAAGAAGTCGATGTGTGGCGTGATCGAGGCCGCCGCGCCCAAGTAAGGGGTTGGCGGGACCAGATCCCTTTCACTGGCAAGGGATCTGGTCCTACGCCTGAACCCGGCCCCGGGTCTGTGGGACAATAGGCCGCCCGCACGTCCGCGGCCGCCTCCCGATTCCGACAGAACCATGACGCAGCCTACCCGTCGCCAGTTGGCCAACGCCATCCGCTTCCTTGCCGCCGATGCGGTTGAAACCGCAAAGTCCGGCCACCCCGGCATGCCCATGGGCATGGCCGACATCGCCGAAGTCCTCTGGAACGACTACCTCCGCCATAACCCGAGCAACCCGCACTGGTTCAACCGCGACCGTTTCGTGCTGTCCAACGGCCACGGTTCGATGCTGCAGTACGCGCTGCTGCACCTGAGCGGTTACGACCTGCCGATCGAGCAGCTCAAGCTGTTCCGCCAGCTGGGCAGCCACACCGCAGGCCATCCGGAGCGTCATGAGACCCCGGGCGTGGAAACCACCACCGGTCCGCTGGGCCAGGGTTTCGCCAATGCCGTGGGCTTCGCCCTGGCCGAGAAGCTGCTGGCACAGCGCTTCAACCGCCCGGAGCTGGAAGTGGTCGACCACCGCACCTGGGTGTTCATGGGTGATGGCTGCCTGATGGAAGGCGTGTCGCACGAAGCCGCCTCGCTGGCCGGCACCTGGGGCCTGCACAAGCTGGTCTGCTTCTGGGACAACAACCACATCTCCATCGACGGCAACGTCGAGGGCTGGTTCACCGACAACACCCCGGAACGTTTCGAGGCCTATGGCTGGAACGTGATCCGCGATGTTGACGGCCACGACCCGGACAGCATCAAGGCCGGCATCGAGGCCGCGCTGTCGCAGAGCGACAAGCCGACCCTGATCTGCTGCCGCACCACCATTGGTTTTGGTTCGCCGAACAAGGCGGGCAAGGAATCCAGCCACGGCGCACCGCTGGGCAAGGACGAGCTGGAAGCCACCCGCAAGCAGCTGGGCTGGGAATACGGCCCGTTCGAGATCCCGCAGGCGATCTACGACGGCTGGCGCGCCAATGGCGCCGGCACCCTGCGCCAGGCCGAGTGGGAACAGCTGTTCGACAAGTACGCCAGCCAGTATCCGGCGGAGGCGGCTGAGCTGACCCGCCGCTCGCACGGCGAGCTGCCGGCCGACTTCGTTGCCAAGGCCGATGCCTACATCGGCCAGGTGGCCGCTGAGGGCCCGACGATCGCCTCGCGCAAGGCCTCGCAGCTGGCCATCGAAGCCTACGCCCCGCTGCTGCCGGAAATCGTCGGCGGCTCGGCCGACCTGGCGCACTCCAACCTGACCCTGTGGAAGGGCAGCAAATCGGTTGCCAGCGACGACGCCAACGCCAACTACGTGTATTACGGCGTGCGCGAGTTCGGCATGACCGCCATCGCCAACGGCCTGGCCCTGCACGGTGGCTTCATTCCGTTCGACGCCACCTTCCTGGTGTTCAGCGATTACGCCCGCAATGGCGTGCGCATGAGCGCGCTGATCCCGGCCCACGCCATCCACGTCTATACCCACGACTCGATCGGCCTGGGCGAAGACGGCCCGACCCACCAGCCGGTGGAGCACCTGGCCTCGCTGCGCTATATCCCGAACAACGACGTGTGGCGCCCGTGCGATGCGGTCGAGTCGGCCGTGAGCTGGAAGGCGGCGATCACCCGTCAGGACGGCCCGAGCTGCCTGGTGTTCAGCCGCCAGAACCTGCCGCACCAGCCGCGCAGCGCCGAGCAGATCGCCCAGATCGAGCGCGGCGGTTACGTGCTGGCCGATGCCGCCGGTGCCCCGGACGTGATCCTGATCGCCACGGGCTCGGAAGTCTCGCTGGCCACCGAAGCCAAGGCCCAGCTGGACGCGGCCGGTATCAAGACCCGCGTGGTCTCGATGCCGTCCACCGACGTATTCCTGCGCCAGGATGCGGCCTACCGTGAATCGGTGCTGCCGAATGCGGTGCGCAAGCGCGTGGCCGTGGAAGCTGGCGTCACCGGTTTCTGGCGCCAGTTCGTCGGCCTGGACGGCGCGGTGATCGGTATCGACACCTTTGGTGCCTCGGCCCCGGCCGACCAGCTGTACAAGCACTTCGGCATCACCACGGCGCACGTGGTGGAAGCTGCCAAGGCGCTGTAAGCAGCGACATGGAGTGATGAAGGAAAGGCCGGCGCAAGCCGGCCTTTCCCTTTTTCTGTGGGGCGAAACGAATCGGCCGCCGTGCCAGTGGATCCACGCCATGCGTGGATGAGCGTTACATCGCGTCGCGCACGTCCATCAACGCGAACCCCAGCAGGTTCAATCCGCGCCATTGCGCCGGGTTGTGCGCGTCGGCGTGATCCTTGGCCAGGCCGATGCCCCAGATGAAATCCACCGGGCTGGCTTCGACCAGCACCCAGCCTGCGGTCGCGCGCAGGAACGCTCCCAGTTCCGGGTTCTGCGCGAACTTGGCCTTGTTGCCTTCCACCACCAGGTCGTAGCGGGACTGCGTCCAGCGCGCTTCATCGAAGCCCTCGATCTGGCGGCCGAAAGCCTTGGCCTTGTCCGGCGTAGTGCTGGCGATGATCATCTCAAGCAGTTCGGTGGCGCCGAACAGACGTGCCTTTCCGGCCATCATGTAGTGCTCGGCAGTGCGGTAGTGCACGCCATCGATCTCGAAGCCGGCGTCATACCACTGGCTGAAACAGGACGCGGAAACCCCGCTACGCGGCGGTTGGTGGCCCCAGAAGCAGAGGTAACGCAGGTCTTCGCCTGCAGCCTGGCGCTGCTGCAGGTCACGCAGGAAACGGGAGTCGTCTTTCATCGCTACAGGATACCGCGTCAAAAAAGGGGACGGAGGGGATTAAGTCGTTTGTGCACAAACGACTTAATCCCCTCCGTCCCCTTTTTTCAGGCGGTGCGTGCCAACGCCAGGCGCAGCAGTCGCGCGTCCAGGCGTTCGGCGACATCTTTCGGTGCCTGCAGGCCCATGCGCTGCAGGTACACGGCATCGCCGTCGCCGGCCGGTTGCCGCAGCGCTGCCCAGACGGTGCGCAGCTTGTCGCTGCGGGTCTGCGTGTTGGCCTTCAGCCAGGCCAGCGCTTTGACCAGCACCTGCTCGATCTCGTTGAAATCGCTGCCCAGCGGGTAGTCCGGCAGGCTGCCATCGGCGCGGAATGGTGCCAGTGCCGCCGCCAGCGCCTGTGGCGTGTTGCGCTGCTGGCGCTCCGGATCCGGTTGCGTGGCCGCCAGCAGCTTGCGCGAGGCCTGTGCCTGCTGCAGCAGATCGCCCTGGAACGGCGCTTCGGTAATTGCGGTCATCGCATGCACGCAGTCTTCGTCGGTCAAGCCGCGCAGATCGGCGATGCCGTACTCGTTGAGGTAGATGTCACGCAGGTGGCGAGGGATGGTGGTGTGGCCGTAGTTCCAGCGCACGTTCGATTCCCTGCGGCCCTTGTCATCGCGTGCGGCACGGAACATCAGCACGCTGCGCGCTTCCGGCAGGGCATGTGCCATCGCCACGAAGTTGTACTGGCCGCCCACGCCGGACACCACGCGTCCATCGTCCAGCGCATCCGATACCGCCGCGCCGAGCGCGGTAGCCATCATGCAGGAATTGAAGAAGCGCGCATGGCGGCGCTGCAGGCGCTCCAGTGCCTCGTTACCGCCATACAGCTGGTTGATCTCGCTGATGCGGCGCATGCCGATCGCACGGCATTCGTCTTCCGGCAGCGTGCGCAGCCACTCGTAGAACTCCGGCGAGCCCAGGTAGAACGCGCCGTGCAGGTACTCGCCTTCTGCGGCGAGGGTGGCGTGGTCGATCGACAGCGTGCTGCCGTTCTCGATGCGCTGCATCAGCGCCAGGTCGTCGTGCACCTTGCGCCTGATCACCCCGGTCTGTACCAGGCGGCGGAAGCCCTCATTGAGCATCTCGCTGCAGCCATACAGGCCCACCTCGAACGGATCCACACCGCCGATTTCCTGCACGAGCGGGTGGCTGGCCAGCTGCGGATCAAGTGCATGCAGCACGCGGCGGTAGCGTGCGTTGTCGGTGTGGCGCAGCACCAGCGCATGGCTGAGGGCATCGGCCAGCGTGCCGATGCCGATCTGCAGGGTCCCGCCGTCGCGTACCAGGGTGCTGGCATACAGGCCGATGGCGTAGTCGGCATCGCCGACCGGCTGCCGCGGCAGCCCGAACAGCGCCGGGTACGGTGGCGGTGGGGTGATCACCAGATCGAAGAACGACACATCGACCGTAGCCGAGCCGGCCAGGTAGGGCAGCTGCGGATCGATCTCGGCGATCAGCAACGGACGCGGCAGGCCGCGCGCGGTCATCGCATCGAGCGTGTCCTGGGTGATGTCGTTGTTGCACGACAGCGAAAGCCGACGGTCATTCGGCCGCATCGCCACCTTCTGCACGATCACCTGCGGTGCGCGCTGAGCGACCGCATCGGCGGCGTGGGTGTAGTTCAGGCTGGTATAGCTGGATTGCGCCTGCCGCGAACCGAGCAGGGCGCCGGACTGCATGTAGAACTCTTCCACCTGCACGTGCGCTGGCAACGCGTCGCGCGCGATCGCATCGGCATAGGCCAGGCGCGGGAAATCGTCGCCGAAGTGGCGCTGCGCGAACGGCGCCAGGAAGCGTGCCTCCAGGCCGTTGCCACGCGCCTTCGGCGGGTTCAACGACAGCGCGGTATACAGCTGCAGCGGCCGTGAGGGATCGTGCTCGACGCGCGCATACAGGGCGTTGAGCAGTCGATGCGGCTTGCCCAGTGCCAGCGGTGCCCCGATCCGCAGCGGCCCGTCCACGCGCGCAAACAGCCAGTCGACGGCGGCGTCCAGGTCGGTGAGGTGTTCGGTCATGCGCGGCGGTCCTGCGTGTGGGGGAGTGCGGGCATTACAGCATGTCGGGCTTGAACCGCCGTCGACGCGAGACTTCTGCGCCGGACACCATGAACTGCCCATCGCCGCGGTAATGCACCGTGCGCGGCAGTTTCGGCCGGGGCGCAACATGGGCGCGCACGATCTCCCAGATGAACAGATTGCTCGACGCCACCTGGCTGTCGTCGTACAAGCGGCATTCGAAGCACGAATGGCATTGCCCCACCAGCGGCGCGCCGACCTCGCGCGCGGGCAGGGCATCGAGCCCGAAACGGGCGAACTTGTCGACCTCACGGCCGCTGCAGTTGCCGATGTCCACCACGGTATCGAGCAGTTCCACGCCGGGCACGTTGATCACGCACTCGCCGCTGCCGCGCGCCAACGCGTGGCTGTGGTTTGCGTCCCACAGGTAGGTGGCGACCAGCGACGGCGAGAAGCCCATCACCATGTGCCAGCCCATCGTCATCAGGTTGCGCTGGCCACCCCAGGCGGTGCTGACCAGCACGATCGGGCCGGGTTCGAGGAAGCGGCGAGCCTGCTCGACCGGGAATTCCTTCTTGGGAAGCGCTTTCATCCGAAGCCTCGACCGGGAGGGCTCGATGCTGGCGCACAGCCGATGAATCCGGAGTCGAGGGGCTTGACAGGAGATTCGATTACGCGCGTAATCAGACCATCGATTACGGATGTAAATCATGAGCCCGATCAGCGAAGCCGAAGCCGTTGTGATGGAGGTGCTGTGGCAGCAGGCACCGCGTAGCGCCGATGACGTGGTGGCCGCGCTGGCCCACCGCGACTGGGCCGAGCCGACCATCAAGACCCTGCTCAACCGCCTGCTGACCAAGGGCGCGATCGCCGCCGAGCGCGATGGCCGGCGCTATCTGTACCGCCCGCTGTTGCAGCGCCAGGCGTGGGTGGAGGCACAGAGCCAGGACTTCATCGGCCGTGTCTTCGAAGGGCGCGTGGCGCCGCTGGTCGCGCACTTCAGCGAACGCGGCCAGCTGAGCGCACAGGACATCGCCGACTTGAAGAAGCTGATCCAGGAGCTGGATCATGACTGAGCTGCTCGGTGGACTGTGGCAGGCCAGCGTGTGGCTGGCCATGGGGGTGATCCTGCTGGCCGTGCTGCGACCGCTGCTGGTGTGGATGGGGGGCGCTGGGCTGGCCTATCGCAGCTGGTGGTTGTTGCCGATGCTGCTGGTGACCTTGCTGCTGCCATTGCCGCAGGCTGCGCTGCTGCAGCACGTGCCGACAGTGCCGCTGAAAGTCGAGCCAGGGGCGGTGAACGGACTGGCAGGGCCGTCGCTGCCATGGGCACCGCTGTTGCTGCTGGCCTGGGCGCTGGGCATGGGCATCTGCCTGCTGCGCGACCTGCGCGCACAGCGTCGTTTCGAACGGCGCATGGGCCCGCTGAAGCCGCGCGCCGATGGCAGCTGGCAGGCCAGTGGCGACCCAGGCCTGCCAGCGCTGGTTGGCCTGTGGCGGCCGCGTATCGTGGTTGGCCCGGACTTCGACCAGCAGTTCACCGCGCAGGAACAGAGCTTGATCCTGCAGCACGAGCGCAGCCATCACCGTCATGGCGATCACTGGGCCAACGGTGCGCTGCTGCTGGTGCGCGCGGTGTTCTGGTTCCACCCGCTTCAGCCGTGGGCCGCGGGCCGCTTCCTGCGCGACCAGGAACTGGCCTGCGACGCCCGCACCATGGCCCCGCAGCCGACGCTGCGCGGCCTCTACGCCAGCACGCTGCTGAAGGCGCAGCTGGTCCACCCGGTTGCGCCCGCGGTCTGCCATTGGCGCAGCCAACCCGTGTTGAAGGAGCGTATCGCCATGTTGAAGCAGTCCAAGCGGAAGGCATTGCCGTGGGTGTCCGGGCAGGTGCTGGTGGTCGGGTTGTGTGTGGGCATGGGGGCGGTGGCATGGGCCAGCCAGGGCGGCGCGGCCGGGAGCCCGGGGATCGGTGTCGAGCAGTTCGAGCACGCTGAGGAAGATGCGGCCAAGGCTGGGCTGGACCGTCCGATCCAGGTCGACAGGATGCCACCGCCGTCCTATCCAAAATCCGCGTTCGAGCAGCGCCAGGTAGGCGTGGTGAACCTGCGCGTGGAGGTGGATGCGCAGGGGCGTCCCAGCGATGTCCGCGTGCTCAGTGCCACCAATCCGGGCGTGTTCGACGCGGTGTCGATCGCTGCGGCACGCAGCTGGACCTATCGGCCGGCGATGAAGAACGGCAAGCCGGTGGCAGGCGCAGTGAAGATTCCGATCACCTTTGCGATGGACAACAGCGAGGACGCCCAGTGAAGTCCGCGCCGCTGCTCGTGGTGGCGGCGCTGATGATGGGGTGTGCGAGCCAGGAACGGCTGGCCACCGTGCACACCCGCAGCGAGAATGTCGGCCACCAGCGACTGCAGCCGCAGGCGGGCGGTGGCAGTGGGCAGTTGCAGGCGTATTCGCTGGGTGCGACCGAGGGCTACCGGATGCCGCAGTTGTACGCGGCACCGGACCCGGAGGTCGGCGATCGTGACCCGCGTGCGGAACTGGCGCCGACCACCATCTGCCTGCAGGTAGTGGTGGATGCGCAGGGCGGTGTCGAACGCAGCATGCCGCTGACTGATCGCCAGGACTGCGCCGCAGGAGCCGCACGCGAGAATGCGCCCCTGATTGAGGCTGCGCAGGAGGCCGTGGCGATGTGGAAGTACGCGTCCGCAGCGGTCTGCCACTTCGCGGCTGGCAAGGTGCCTGCCGACCGCGGTGACTGCCGGGGCGCCGAACGGGTCGAGCCGGTGGCGGTCACCCTGCAGTACGCCTTCACCTTCGAGATCGTGAAGGGCCAGCATGTGGTGCGCACGCAGGGAAAATGAACGCTCGCGGTCCGTGATGGAAACCGATGGCGCCGGGCTCTGCCCGGCGTACGTCAGGCTCCGCCCTGGATGTTGGCCTTCACCGCCGGCTGCATCAGCTTCGGTTCTTCCAGTGTGGCATCGCGGGCCTGGCGCACGCTGACGAACTCCGCCTCGGCCACGCCGTCGTGCACGTGGATGTTGTGCGCGCGCTGTTCGCCGATGGTGGTTTCGTTGGCGAAGTCACGGCCGCCCGGGCCGTAGTCGTGGCAGACGAACACGCGGGTGGCATCGGGCAGGGCCAGCAGGCGCTGGATTGAGCGGTACAGCTGTGCGGCGTCACCGCCCGGGAAGTCGCAGCGGGCGGTGCCGCCGTCGGGCATGAACAGCGAGTCGCCGGTGAACAGCGCATCGCCGATCAGGTAGGCGATGCTGTCGCTGGTGTGGCCGGGCACGGCGATCACCTGTCCTTGCAGCTCGCCAATGGCAAAGGTTTCGCCGTCGCTGAACAGGTGATCGAAGATCTCATCGGCGGCCGGAAGCTGCAGGCCATAGCGCGGCGCGAACGTGGCCTGCACTGCGCGGATGCCTTCACCGATGGCCAGCGTGGCCTGCGGGAAGCGCTGCTTGAGCCGGCGCCCGGCCGACACATGGTCCGCATGGGCATGGGTTTCCAGCAGCCAGCGCAGCTGCAGGCCCTCCCGTTCGATGGCCTGCAATGCCGCACGCAGCGGTGATTCGCTGCTGGCGTCGGTGTCCGGGTCGTAGTCCAGGACCGGGTCGATCAGCGCCGCCTCACCGCTGGCCGGGTCGCTGACCAAGTAGCTGAAGGTATTGCTGTCACGGTGGAAGAACGACTGCACCTGGACCGGCATCGGAACTCTCCTCAGCGCGTGCCGAGCACGCGGTTCAGCAACTGCGCCAGGTTTTCACCGGCCAGTCGCAGCTGCGCTTCAGCCAGCGGCCGGTAGCGCTCGGTGTATTCGTCACCGATTTTATGCGACGCCGGATAAACGCCAGCTTGCATGGAGATGCGGCAGCTGGCTTCAGCCCAGGGCTGCGGGTCGCGCTGCGGGTTGGACTGGCGCGCCAGCTTTGGCGCGCGCTGGCCCTGCAGCACCGGCAGGTAGCCGGCATCGTCCAGCTTGCGGGTGTTGAGCATGCCGCTGTCCCACAGCGAGTGCAGGTTGGTACCGCGGTTGCCGAACTGCAGCTGGAAATCGTTGCCGCCCTTGTCGTGAGCGTAACCGGCATGCATCGGCTGGTGGATGTCGCCGACCAGATGCACGACGAACTTCAGTGCCTGCAGGCGCTCGCCATCGGTCAGGCTGCGGTCGCCCAGGATGGCGCTCTGTGCCTTCAGGGCCTCGACAATGCAGTTGCCGTTCCTGCAGTGCTTCGGTGCTTCGTAGTGGCAGTCGTCTTCGGCGATGTTGACGTAGTGCCAGCCGGCCGAACGACGGCCCAGGCCGGGGTCCTTGGCGCGCAGCTGGTCGGCCCACGGCGCGATGCTTGCCAGGGTGGCGTCCGCTTCGGTGGCCAGCAGGCGGTCCACTTCGGCGCGGGCGGCGGGGTTGAGGCGGGCGTCGGCGACTTCGGCAACCAGGCGGTGGCCTTGCGCGCCCCAGGCATGGGCGGGGGCGGAGACGGACAGCAGGGCCGGCGCCAGGGCGGCGGCGAGGAACAGGGAGTGCAGGGCTTTCATGCACACATTCTAGCGGGGGGAGATGGATTGGAGAGCGGCGCGTTCCTGTCTGCTTAGGGCTGGCTGCAGGGGCAGGCGCTGCGGGACACGCTGCAAGTACATCCCTGTAAGCTCGGCCGCGGCATCCATGCCGCGGACGGTCCCGCAGCGCCTGCCCCTGCAGCCCCCATCCAACATGGCCGCGAAGGCGGACGCAAACGTCAAAGGCAACATCAAAAACAAATGCAGGATCAAAATCGGCCTCCTGCAATTACAGGCAATCATTGCGCCTCGGATGCACGGGTTCTGCTCTTGCCTTTGCTTGAGCTGGCACGCGCGCGCAGATAGGAAGGGTGGAGCGGGTGGGCTGATCGGGACCGTTCGCCGCATGGATGCGGCGATCGAGCCTACAGGGACGTATTTACGGCGTGTCCCGATCAGCCCACCCGCTCCACCCAATTGCAGAAGCCGGTGCTTTTCGCGCAACAAAAAAGCCCCGGCAATCACCGGGGCAACATGCTGCGAGGGTTTTGCGTGCGCGGGGGAGCGGGGGCGACGCCCCCGCGTGCAACACACCGCTTAGAACTTGAAGACGTACGAAGCGCCGTAGACCAGCGGATCGATGTTGACGGTGCCGATCTTCTCGCCGTTCAACTTCACCTTGCTGTCGATGTCGATCCAGCGCATGTCCACGCGCAGGGCACCCTTCTCGCCGATCGCGAAGTCCACGCCCGCATGCGCGGCCAGGCCCCACGAATCCTGCAGCTTCAGCTTGCTGCCGGCCAATGCACCGGTGGTGTCTTCGCTGAAGAAGGTGGTGTAGTTCACGCCCGCACCGACGAACGGCGACACCTTGCCCTTGCTGTTGAAGTGGTACTGCAGGGTCACCACCGGCGGCAGCTGCTTGGTGCTGCCGACGCGGCCCAGGCCGTTGATGTTGATGTCGTGCTTGAACGGCAGCGCGGCCAGCACTTCGATGCCCAGGTTGTCGGCAATGAAGTACTCGCCGGTGATGGTCGGCTTGACGTCGTTGTCGACGTCGACCTTCAGGGTGTGGCCCGCCAGCCAGCCGTTGTTCGACTTCGGTGCCACCTGGTGGATGCCGGCCGAGACGGTCCAGTCGCCCTTGGACTGGGCCATGGCCGGGGCGGCGGCGAGGGACAGGGCGGCGGCCAGGCTGGCCACGATCAGGGGGGAGGTCTTGCGCATGGGGGTGATCTCGTTGCTGGGTGGATGGCGACAGTCTCGGCCTCACGCCGCGCTAACGCTTTGATCCGGATCAAATCCTGTCCGGCAGCCCGCCGCGGGGCCCGGCTGGCCCACGGTGGCCAGCGGCGGTTTGCTAGACTTGTGGGCCCTATCCATCCCGCCGCACCTGTCGCGGCCGCAGGAGCTTGAGAAATGGCAATCAAGGTTGGTATCAACGGTTTCGGTCGCATCGGGCGTAACGTCCTGCGCTCGGCGGTGCTGAACTTCGGCGACGACATCGAAATCGTGGCCATCAACGATCTGCTGGAGCCGGATTACCTGGCCTACATGCTCAAGTACGACTCCGTGCACGGCCGCTTCAAGGCCGACGTGGCGGTGCAGGGCAACGACCTGCTGGTCAACGGCAAGAAGATCCGCCTGACCCAGGAGCGCGACCCGGCCAACCTGAAGTGGGACGAAGTCGGCGCCGACGTGGTGCTGGAAGCCACCGGCCTGTTCCTGACCAAGGAAACCGCGCAGAAGCACATCGATGCCGGCGCCAGGAAGGTCATCATGTCGGCCCCGTCGAAGGACGACACGCCGATGTTCGTGTACGGCGTGAACGACAAGACCTACGCCGGCCAGGCGATCATCTCCAACGCTTCGTGCACCACCAACTGTCTGGCCCCGCTGGCCAAGGTCATCAACGACAAGTGGGGCATCAAGCGCGGCCTGATGACCACCGTGCATGCGGCAACCGCCACCCAGAAGACCGTCGATGGCCCGTCCAACAAGGACTGGCGCGGTGGCCGTGGCATCCTGGAGAACATCATTCCGTCGTCCACCGGTGCGGCCAAGGCCGTCGGCGTGGTCATCCCGGAACTGAACAAGAAGCTGACCGGCATGAGCTTCCGCGTCCCGACCTCGGATGTGTCGGTGGTCGACCTGACCGTCGAGCTGGAGAAGGAAGCCACCTACGCCGAGATCTGCGCTGAAGTGAAGGCACAGAGCGAAGGCGCGCTGAAGGGCATCCTCGGCTACACCGAAGACAAGGTGGTGGCCACCGATTTCCGCGGCGAAACCTGCACCTCGGTGTTCGACGCCGATGCCGGTATCGCCCTGGACGGCACCTTCGTCAAGCTGGTGACCTGGTACGACAACGAGTGGGGCTACTCCAACAAGTGCCTGGAAATGGCCAAGGTCATCGCCGCCAAGTAAGGCCGGCGTAGATCGAAAACGGACCCCGGCCTGGCCGGGGTTCGTCGTTTATGGGACCCACCCTGTCGTAGCATGGGGCGGTCGACCGCCGCCGCTGGGGCGCGGGATCGCATTGGAAGCACGCAATGGAAGCACTGATAGCCCTGGTCGTACTGGTTCTTCTGGCCATCCCGCTGTTGCTGGTGGTCGCGCTGGTGATGATTGCCGGCCTGCGTCGCCGCGTCGCTGCGCTGGAAAGCGCGATGGCCGCCGCGCCGGCCGCCGTCAGGCCGGCCGCCACCGCACCCGCGCCTGAACGGCCTGTGGCCGCACCTGCTGCCAGCGCCGATCCACCGTTCCTGCGGCCGGCCGCGGCTGCTGCGCCTCAGCCCACGCAGCCACCGGTGCGCGAAGCCACGCCCACCGGGGTGCCTCTCCCCCGTCCTGCTGCGCCACCGCCGGTGCCGCCGGTGCCGGTGCAGCCGCCGTTGCCTTCCGAACCGACACTGCCCAACGTGATCGAGCGTGGCATCGGTGCGGTCAAACGCTGGTTCACCGAAGGCAACGTGCCGGTCAAGATCGGCATGCTGGTGCTGCTGGCCGGTGTCGCTGCGCTGCTGAAGTACGTCAGCGACCAGGGCTGGCTGGTGCTGCCGATCGAACTGCGCCTGGCCGGCATCACCGTGGCTGCGCTGGGCCTGCTGGCCTTCGGTTGGCACCAGCGCGAACGCCGGCGGCTGTTTGCGCTGGCGCTGCAGGGCGGTGCCATCGGCGTACTGCTGCTGACCATCTTCGCGGCGTTCAAGCGCTTCGACCTGATTCCGCCGGCCTTTGCCTTTGCCAGTTCGATCGCACTGGTGGCCGGGCTGTGCGTGCTGGCGGTGGTGCAGAACTCGCGCACGCTGGCCGTGCTGGGCATCCTGGCCGGCTTCATGGCACCGCTGTGGCTGTCCACCGGCAGTGGCAACCACGTGGGGCTGTTCAGCTATTACGCCGTGCTCAACGCGGGCATCTTCGCCATCGCCTGGTTCCGGCCTTGGCGCGCGCTGAACCTGTTGGGTTTCGCCTTCACCTTCGGCATTGGCACCTTCTGGGGCGTGCTGCAGTACGCGCCGGACAAGTTCAGCAGCACCGAGCCGTTCCTGGCGCTGTTCTTCGTGTTCTACCTGCTGATACCGCTGCTGTACGCGCGTCGCCAGCCGGCCGGCCGCCGTGACCTGATCGATGGCAGCCTGGTGTTCGGCACGCCGCTGGTCGCGTTCTCGCTGCAGGCAGGCATGCTGCACGCGCAACCGATGACGCTGGCACTGTGCGCGCTGGGCCTGGCGGCGATCTACGCGGTATTGGCCCGGGCGCTGATCGCACGTGCGTCGTACACCGTGCTGGCGCAGTCGCATGCCGTGCTCGCGGTGGGGTTTGCCACGCTGGCGGTGCCGCTGGCATTGTCGGCGCGCGCCACCGGCGCCGTGTTTGCACTGGAAGGTGCTGGCCTGGCGTGGTTGGGGCTGCGCCAGAAGCGCTGGCTACCGCAGGTCTCCGGCGCGTTGCTGCAGATCGGCGCCGCATTCGCCTTCGTTGCCGGCGGCGACCACTGGCACGAAGACCTGCGCTTCCTGATCAACCCGACCGCCATCGGCGCGCTGTTGCTGGCCCTGGCCGGCTTTGCGTCGGCGTGGAGCTACCAGCGCAGGCCGCGTCATGAGGTCGCACTGGTGTATTACCTGTGGGGCCTGCTGTGGTGGCTGGGCGGTCTGGTCCATGAGATCACCCGCTTCTTCCCGTACCGCACCGAAGTGGACGCGTTGCTGGTGCTGGCCGCGGTCACTGCCTGGCTGGCGGCCGAAGTGCAGCGTCGCCAGCCGGCGCGTGCACTCGGCATTACTGCGCTGGCGATGCTCGCGCTGGGCTTCCCGCTGGCCCTGATGCAGAGCGATGCACACCACCAGCCGTTCGCGGGCCATGGCGCGCTGGCCTGGGCGGTGTTCGCGGTACTGGGCGTGCGTACCCTGCTGTGCCTGCGCCAGGGCGGCGATACCGTGGCCCGCATCGCGCAGTTCCTGTGGTGGCTGCTGTGGCCGTCGCTGCTTTTGCTGCTGGCCTTGTGGGGTGGTGGCGAGGCCGGCCTGGCGCAGGGTTGGACAACCCTGCTGGTGACCTTGCCGTGGCTGCTGATGGCGGGGCTGTCGCTGTGGCGCTGGAACGCATTGCGCTGGCCGCTGGGCACGGCCTTCGACAGCGTGCGCGTCCCGCTGCAGTGCGTGCTGTTCGGCCTGCTGGCGATCGGCTGGCTGTTGGGTCAGCTGCTGCCGGGCGACGCCGCACCGCTGCTGTGGCTGCCGGTGCTGAATCCGGCCGAGATCGGCCAGTGGCTGAGCCTGCTACTGCTGGCGCGCTGGCTGTACGGCAGTGAGGCACCGCAGGCATTGCTGAACATCCGCATGCCGCTGCTGGCACTGGCGGCCTTCCTCGCGTTGACCAGCCTGGTGCTGCATGGCGTACACCAATGGGGTGGACTGGCGTGGAATGCGTCGATGATGCGCTTCAGCCTGGCGCAGACCAGCCTGACCGTGTTGTGGAGCGTGCTGGGTGTGATTGCCTGGGTGTGGGGTTCGCGTCGCGGCCAGCGTGTGTTGTGGATGGTCGGTGCCGTGCTGATGGGCGTGGTGCTGGCCAAGCTGGTTATTGTCGATCGCCAGCATCTGGGCAACCTGCTGGGCATCGCATCGTTCATCGCCTACGGCCTGCTGTGCACGGTCGTGGGTTATCTGGCACCGGCACCGCCAAGCGCGGCGCCGACCGTGGAGGAAAAGCAATGAGGAAGTGGAGCAGGGCGCTGCTGCCGGCGATGTTCGGCATGCTGGCCGCCGTCGCGGTACAGGCGGCTGATTACCGCACGCAGTATGCCGAGCAATGGCCGCTTACATTGTCCAGTGCGCAGTCCGGTGCCTACCGTATCGTGCTGGAGCCGGCGATCTATCGCCGTGCCGTAACCGCCGATCTCAGCGATCTGCAGGTGTTCAACGCGGCCAGCCAGTTGTTGCCGTCGGCACTGCTGGCGCCGGACCAGCCGCTGGCGCAGTCGCCGGTGCAGCGTGAACTGCCGTGGTTCGTGCTGCCGCCGCTGGCCGATGCACAGCGCAACGACCTGCAGCTGCTGACCGAGCGCGATACCGATGGGCGCGTGCGCCGGGTCGAAGCGCGGGTGGGTGGCGGGGCAGCGGCGAGCGGGCAGGGCGGCTGGCTGATCGACGCCAGCATGCTCGATCAGCAGCCGCTGGCGGCACTGGTGCTGGACTGGACCGACAGCGGCCAGCCGCTGCAGGTGCAGGTGCAGCTGGATGCCAGTGACGACCTGCAGCACTGGCGATCGATTGGCCGCGACGTGCCGCTGGTGGATCTGCAGCGCGCCGGCAAGCGCCTGCTGCAGCGCCGCCTGCAGGTGGACGGCGCTGCACGCTACCTGCGCATCCTGGCGCAGGGCGATTCGCGCCTGCCGACCCTGCGCGGCGTACTGGCGGAACTGCCGCCAGCACCGGCCACGCTGCCCTGGGAGTGGCTGTCGCTGGAGCCGACGTCGACGGGCAAGGGCGAGTACACCTTCGAGATGGATGGCCGGTTCCCGGTGGCGCGTGCCGATGTCGCCAGCACCGATAACAGCCTGGTGCAATGGACGCTGTTCAGCCGCGATGACGAGAGTGCGGAATGGCAACGTCGCAGCGCGCCGTGGATCGCCTACCAGGTGCAACAGGGCACGCAGGGCCAGCGCCAGCAGTCGGCGGCACAGCCGCTGGGCAGCGTGCACCGCGACCGCTACTGGAAGCTGGTGGCGAATCCGGCGGAATCTGCCACCGCGCCGACGCTGCGCCTGGGCTACCAGCCGGAAGTGCTGGTGTTCCTGAGCCAGGGTGCGGCGCCCTACGCACTGGCGGTGGGCAGCGCGACCGCGCGCCGCACGGACGCGCCGATCGGGGTGCTGATCGAGGAACTTCGGCAGCGCAACGATCCATCGTGGCAGCCGACACTGGCGCGACTGGAAGGCAGCCCGGAGCCGCTGGCCGGCGATGCAGCACTGAAGCCGCAGCGCGATTGGAAATCGTGGTTGCTGTGGGCGTTGCTGGGCCTGGGTGTGTTGGTCGTTGGCGGCCTGGCGGTCAGCCTGCTGCGGCAGAAGCCGGCGCCTTCGGCGTAGGTTCCGGCGAACGGCGCAGCCCCTCGTGGGTGGGGTTGGTCGTGCAAAGCAAAAGCAAAAGCCGCGCTTGGCCGGGCGGGGTGGGTTCGTGGGGGACGCCGTGAATCCGTCCATGGAGGCTTGGCAGCCGCATCCATGCGGCTGACTGATCTGGCCCCCTGCCACCCCACAGCACCCCGGCTCACCCTCAGCCCCAAGAAGCGCCAGCGCTTTGGCTGTTGCAGTTCGCTGTTGCCGTACGCCTCTGCCTGCCGCAGGCATCGCCACCCGATACAATGGCCGTCTGCCGCAGACCGGCATCCCGTCCCCGAGCCAAAGAGTTGCCCATGTCCATTGTCCGCATGACCGACCTCGACCTCTCCGGCAAGCGCGTGCTGATCCGCCAGGATCTGAACGTGCCGATCGAGAATGGCCGCATCACCTCCGAACAGCGCATCACCGCTTCGCTGCCGACGCTCAAGCGCGCGCTGGAGCAGGGCGCGGCGGTGATGGTCACCTCGCACCTGGGGCGCCCGAAGGAAGGCGTGTGGAGCGAGGCCGATTCGCTGGCACCGGTCGCCCAGCGCCTGTCCGAGCTGCTGGGCCGCGAAGTTCCGCTGGTGCGCGACTGGGTCGACGGCGTCGACGTGCAGCCGGGCCAGCTGGTGCTGCTGGAAAATTGCCGCATGAACGTCGGCGAGGGCAAGGACGACGAGGCCCTGTCGAAGAAGTACGCGGCCCTGTGCGACGTGTTCGTGATGGATGCCTTCGGTACTGCGCACCGTGCGCAGGCTTCCACCCATGGTGTCATCCGCTTCGCACCGGTCGCGGCCGGTGGCCCGCTGCTGATGGCCGAGCTGGACGCGCTGGCGCAGGCGCTGGATGCACCGGCCAAGCCGCTGCTGGCCATCGTCGCCGGCAGCAAGGTCAGCACCAAGCTGGAGTTGCTGGCCAATCTGGTTGGCAAGGTCGACCAGCTGATCGTCGGTGGCGGCATCGCCAACACCTTCATCGCCGCCGCTGGCTACAACGTCGGCAAGTCCCTGTACGAGCCGGACCTGCTGGACACCGCGAAGAAGATCGTGGCCGATGCCAAGGCACGCGGCGCCGACATTCCGCTGCCGGTTGACGTGGTCACCGCCAAGCAGTTCCTGCCCGACGCCGTTGCCGAAGTGAAGGCGGTCGATGCCGTTGCCGAAGACGACCTGATCCTGGACATCGGCCCGCAGACCGCCGCGCAGTACGCGCAGCTGATCGAGAAGGCCGGCACCGTGGTCTGGAACGGCCCGGTCGGCGTGTTCGAGTTCGAGGCCTTCAGCAAGGGCACCGAAGCGCTGGCCCGCGCGATCGCCAGCTCGAAGGCGTTCTCCATCGCCGGCGGTGGCGACACCCTGGCCGCGGTCGACAAGTTCGATATCGCCGGCGACGTCAGCTACATCTCCACCGGTGGTGGTGCGTTCCTGGAATTCCTGGAAGGCAAGACCTTGCCGGCTGTCGCCGCACTCGACGCGCGCGGCGCATGAGTGCCGAGCGCGGCAAGGATGTGCTGTTCTTCGATCTCGACGGCACGCTGATCGATTCGCAGGTGGGCATCACCGCCTGCATCGCCTATGCCCTGCAGAAGATGGACCATCCGGTGCCGCCGCAGGAAACCCTGCTGGGCTGGATCGGTCCGTCGCTGCGCACCACCTTCGCGCCGTTGTTCGTCGAACCGGCGCGGGTGGAACAGGCGGTGGGCTACTACCGGGAGCGCTTCGACGTCGAAGGCTGGCGCGAGCACACGGTGTACCCGCAGGTGGAAGGCACGCTGCGCACGCTGCATGGCCGTGGACACCGGCTGGCGGTGGTCACCGCCAAGAACGAGCCGCACGCGCGCCGCATCCTCGCCCACCTGCCGTTTGGTGGGCTGTTCGAGGAGATCGTCGGTTCAACCCTGGATGGCTCGCGCAGCCACAAGCCGGAACTGGTCGGCGAAGCACTGCGCCGGCTGCAGGTGCAGCCTGCACAGTGCTGGATGATCGGCGACCGGGGCATGGACATCGAAGGCGCGCGCCACCACGGCCTGCGTAGTGTCGGCGTGCTGTGGGGCTTCGGCGGAGAGGCGGAATTGACGGAAGCCGGCGCCAGCCAGCTGGCACGTGAGCCGGCGCAGCTGGAAACGCTGCTGGCCTAGCCTCCTGTGGAGCCGAGCCCATGCTCGGCTCCACAGAACCGCCCCCCTGCGCCAGCGTATGTCCGGGCGATGTCCGCTCCATGACCCGCGAAGTCAGGCGGCACAAGGCTGTAACCGTATACATGCGGCGTGAAGGATGTGCTAATTTCCGTTCTTTATCGGGAGAGGCCCATCCACCATGTTCGAGCGTCAGCGTCGCACCAAGATCCTTGCCACCCTCGGTCCGGCCACTGACCCGCCGGGCGTGCTGGAGGATCTGTTCCGCGCCGGCGTCAACGTGGTGCGCCTGAACTTCAGCCATGGCGATCCGTCCGGCCAGGCCAAGCGTGCCGCCGAAGTGCGTGCCGCTGCGGCGCGCGTGGGCGTGGAAGTGGGCATCCTGGCCGACCTGCCGGGCCCGAAGATCCGCATCGAGCGCTTCGCCGAAGGCAAGGTGCAGTTGAAGGCGGGCGACCGCTTCGACCTGATCGCCAGCGAGAACGCCGGCCCGGGCACTGCCAGCGAGGTGGGCGTGAGCTACCTTGGCCTGCCGCAGGACGTCGGCCCGGGTGATGTGCTGCTGCTCGACGACGGCCTGATGCAGTTGCAGGTGGTGGAAGTGCAGGGCGACCGTATCGTCAACACCGTGCTCAACGATGGTGTGTTGTCCGACCGCAAGGGCCTGAACAAGCAGGGGGGCGGCCTCTCGCTGGGTGCGCTGACCGAGCGCGACAAGGAACTGATCGGCATCGTTGCCAAGATCGGCGTGGACTTCATCGCCGTGTCGTTCTGCCGCAATGCGCAGGACATGAACGATGCGCGCGACATCGCCCGTTCGCACGGCTGTGATGCCGCGCTGGTGTCGAAGATCGAGCGCACCGAGGCAATCGAGAACCTGGAAGAAATCGTCGAGGCCAGCGACGTGGTGATGGTCGCCCGTGGCGACCTGGGCGTGGAAATCGGCGATGCCGAGCTGCCGGGCCTGCAGAAGAAGATCATCAAGGCCTCTCTGGCGCAGAACAAGGTGGTGATCACCGCCACGCAGATGCTGCAGTCGATGGTGGAAAGCCCGATCCCGACCCGCGCCGAAGTGCTGGACGTGGCCAACTCGGTCATCGACGGCACCGACGCAGTGATGCTGTCGGCGGAAACCGCCGCTGGCGCCTATCCGGTCAAGGCCGTGGAGGCGATGGCACGCATCTGCCTGGGTGCCGAGCGCCAGTTCCAGACCGAGACCGACTTCAACGCGTCGCCGCGCAACCTGGAACGTGCCGACCAGGCGATTGCCATGGCCACCATGTTCCTGTCGCAGCACGTGGGCGTGCGCGCGATCGTGGCGATGACCGAATCCGGTGGCACCGCACGTTACCTGTCGCGTTTCCGCGCCAAGGCGCCGGTGTTCGCGGTGACCCGCCATGACGGCGCGCGTCGCCAGATGGCGCTGATGCGCGATGTGTTCCCGATCAACTTCGACAGCCGCGGCCTGACCCCGCGCGAAGCCGCACGCGGCAGCATCCGCCTGCTGGTGGAATCGGAACTGCTGCAGGCCGGTGATCGCGTCGTATTCACCAGTGGCGAGCACATGGAAACCCACGGTGCCACCAATACCCTGCGCCTGCTGGAAGTGGGTGAGGACGGCCGCGCCATCGGCCTGGGCGACCTGTAAGTGATGCTGCCCTGGGGCCGGCGCCGCGTTGCGGATCCGACCCCGGGGGCAGATCCCCGCGGGGGCCCTGACCCCCGACGGCAGGACACGGCGTGTCCGCTGCGGACATTGGAAGCGTTTCCATCCTGTCCTCCACGGCGAGGCAACGGGCCGCGGGGCTATACTTGTGTTTTTCCCGCACCCGCCACAGGAAATACATGAGCATCGAACAGCTGGCTGAAACCGCCCAGGCCATGGTCGCCCCGGGCAAGGGCATCATCGCGATCGACGAATCCACCGCTACCATCGCCAAGCGTTTCGCCGGCGTCGGTATCGAGAATACCGAGGAGAACCGTCGCGCCTACCGCGAGCTGCTGCTGACCACGCCGAAGCTCAACGAGCACATTTCCGGCGCCATCCTGTTTGACGAAACCATTCGCCAGTCGACCAAGGACGGCGTGCCGTTCGCCAAGTACATGGCCGACCACGGCATGATTCCGGGCATCAAGGTGGACAAGGGTGCGCACCCGCTGGCCGGCTGCCCGGGCGAGCTGGTGACCGAAGGCCTCGATGGCCTGCGTGAGCGCCTGCAGGAGTACTACAAGCTGGGCGCGCGCTTCGCCAAGTGGCGTGCGGTCATCAACATCGGCGAGAGCATCCCGTCGGGTACCTGCATCGAATCCAACGCCCATGCGCTGGCCCGCTATGCAGCGCTGTGCCAGGAATGCGGCCTGGTGCCGATGGTCGAGCCGGAAGTGATCATGGACGGCGATCACGACATCGAGACCTGCTACGAAGTCACCGAAGCCACCCTGCGTTCGCTGTTCGACGCCCTGTACCAGCAGAACGTGCTGCTGGAAGGCACCATCCTGAAGGCGTCGATGGTCATCTCCGGCAAGGGCTGCGATGAGCAGGCCGACGTCGAGGAAGTGGCCGAGTCGACCGTGATGTGCCTGAAGAGCACCGTGCCGGCGATCCTGCCGGGCGTGGTGTTCCTGTCCGGTGGCCAGAGCGACGAGCAGTCCACCGAGCACTTGAACGCGATGAACCAGCTGGGCAACCTGCCGTGGCCGCTGAGCTTCTCCTACGGCCGCGCCATGCAGCAGGCCGCGCTGAAGCTGTGGGCCAAGGACATGAAGGGCAACTACGCTGCTGCCCAGAAGACCGTGTACGAGCGCGCCAGGGACAATGGCCTGGCAGCGCTGGGCAAGTGGAACGGTTGATCCGTCCCATTGCTGGATGAACAAGGCAGCGCCGGCATCACGCCGGCGTTTGCTTTTGCGGGTATCTTTTCCGCCCCCATGCGCCCGGCCGGTGCGTGGGAACCACATGGAAGGCCAAGGAGAAACAACATGCGTTTGGCAGCAATCACACTGGCCGTCGCCACGGTCCTGGTCGCCGGCGGTTGCAACCGCATCGGCGGCGGCGCGGATGCGGGCAAGGCCGCGTCGCTTGATTTCGACAAGCCGGTATCCGGCGAGATCACCTCGCGCAGCGGCATCAACTACAACGACGGCAGCCACCACCAGCTCTACCAGATCAAGCTGGAAGACAAGCAACTGGTCGGACTGAAGCTGACCGGTTCGCTGAGCGGCTCGATTGCCGTGTTCAACGACGGCAGCCTGGTGGCCAGCAGCAACACCGGCTACGAGCGCGAAGGCGACGTCTCGCTGGCCTTCCGTGCCAACGGTGGCGGCACCTACCAGGTGGCGGTCAACGCCAACGGCTCGACCGACTACGGCCCGTACCGCCTGCGTGCCGAGAAGCTGGTGCCGTACGACGGCAAGCCGCTGGCGGGCAGCGGCGAGATCGTCGACATGCTGGCCGGTGGTCCCCAGGACTACACCCTGCAGGTGGACAAGGCCGGCCTGTACGAGATCCGCCTGGTGTCGGATGTCTTCGATCCTGTGCTGAAGCTGTCGGGCCAGGGCGTGGATGCCGAGAACGATGATGGCGGGGACAGCACCAACTCGCGCCTGACCCTGTCACTGAAGCCGGGCAAGTACACGCTGACCGCGCGCGGCCTGGGCGACGGCGTCAGTGGCATGTTCACCTTGTCGGCCAAGCGCATCGAGGTGCCGGGCAACCTGGTCGACCGCGACGGCACCGCATTGCCGAAGTCCGGCAGCGTGTACACGATGCTCGACAACGATGGCGTCCGCCGCTTCCTGCTGACGTTGGACCGTCCGACCAATGTGCGGTTGGATGCGATCTCCGGCCAGCTCGATACCGTGCTGCGCGTGGTTGGCGGCGATGTCGAACTGACCGACGATGACGGTGGCAACGATACCAACGCACGCCTGGAAGAAGCGTTGCCGGCTGGTCATTACACCGTCGAGGTGTCCAGCCTGAGCAACGGCGCGGGCATGGTGGAAGTACGCGTGCAGGTGGACGGCGCCAGCGCCGACGAGGCTGCGGCCTCGGCGGCAAGTGCCGCTGCCGACGCCGCCGCTGCTGTGGCCGATGATGCCGCCGCGGTGGAAGCTGCCAGCCGTTGAACGTGTTCCACACTCCGTGGGAGTGTGGACAACGGTGCTACAGGAAAGGCCGGGCAATGCCCGGCCTTTTGCTTGACGCTGGCCGCCGGATTCAGTGCGCGGCGGCGAAGCCCGCATCGCCCAGCGGCGGCAGCAGCGAGCCGCGCGGTTCGCTGTCAGCGCTTTGCCCGGCGGCGCTCAGCGCCTGCTGGTAGGCCTTGGCCGTCGCGGTATTGAACGCCACCAGCACGATGCGCATCGGCTGCGCATGGCTGCGCTGCCACGCCAGTGTTTCGGTCACCGCGATCTGCGCGGCCTGGTACAGCGGATAGCCGTACACACCGCAACTGATGGCCGGAAACGCGATCGACTGCACGCCCAGTGATTCGGCCAGCTGCAGTGACTTCCAGTAGCAGTTGGCCAGCAACGCCGGTTCATCGCGCTGGCCGTCGTGCCAGACCGGGCCCACCGTGTGCAGTACATGGCGCGCCGGCAACGCATGGGCACCGGTGGCGCGCACTTCACCCGTCGGGCAACGCACGCCCGGGCGCAGCTCCGGCAAGCGCTCGCACTCGGCCCGCAAGGCGGGGCCGGCCGCACGATGGATCGCGCCATCGACACCGCCGCCACCGAGCAGCGTTTCATTGGCCGCGTTGACGATCGCATCCACCGCCAGGGTCGTGATGTCGCCCTGCCAAACCTCGATCTTCATGCGTCCGTCTCCTGCCTGTGAGGTGATCCGCGCAGCATCTGCGCCGGCTGTTCCCACGGTAGGGGACAGGGCATCGATACTGCGTCATGACCGTCTCACGCGCTGCGATCCAACGGCCTTCGCGCACGATGGCGGGCGACGCCTTCACACAGGCTGAAGCGGGAAGGGGTCGGATCCTTTTCCGAACGGAAAAGGCTCTGACCCCGGCTGTTACGGCAGGCCGGCCAGCCAGTCGTCGTCGGATCCTTCGTTCACATCGGCGAACAGCGGCGTGGAGAAGTAACGTTCACCGGTGTCCGGCAGCATCGCAAGGATCACCGAGCCCGGTTCAGCGCGGGCAGCGATGTCCAGCGCGCTGGCCACGGTGGCGCCGGCGGAGATGCCGACGAAGATGCCTTCCTCGGCGGCCAGGCGACGCGCGGTGGCGATCGCGCGATCATCTTCGACCGAGACCAGTTCATCCACCACGTCGCGGTTGAGCACGTCCGGCACGAAATCCGGGGTCCAGCCCTGGATCTTGTGCGGCTTCCAGTCATCGCCCTTGAGCAGGGCAGCGCCGGCCGGTTCGGTAGCGATGATGCGGGTCTGCGGACGCGCCACCTTCAGCACTTCGCCGACACCGGTGAGCGTGCCGCCGGTGCCCCAGCCGCTGACGAAGTAATCCAGCCGCTTGCCGGCGAAGTCGCGCAGGATCTCGGCAGCGGTGGTGTTGCGGTGGTACGCCGGGTTGGCCGGGTTGGCGAACTGGCTGGCCAGGAACCAGCCGTGCTGCTCGGCCAGCTCGGCCGCCCTGCGCACCATGCCGCTGCCGCGTTCGGCGGCCGGGGTCAGGATCACCTTGGCGCCATAGGCACGCATCAGCTTGCGGCGCTCGACCGAGAAGGTTTCGACCATGGTGGCCACGAACTTGTAGCCGCGCGCGGCGGCGACCATCGCCAGTGCCACGCCGGTGTTGCCCGAGGTGGCCTCCACGATCGTGTCGCCCGGCTTGAGCAGGCCGCGTGCTTCGGCATCGAGGATGATCGCCAGCGCCAGGCGGTCCTTCACCGAGCCGCCCGGGTTGAACGACTCGACCTTGGCGTAGACGCTGACCTGTGGCGGCGCCAGGCGCTGCAGCCTGACGATGGGGGTGTTGCCGACGGTATCGAGGATGGAGTCATACAGGGCCATGGGAGCGCTCCGGAAACGGGGCCGCACCGGGTTACGGCGGGCAAAGGAGGAGAGGGCTGGCCGTTCAGGCCAGCGGCTGCCGGCTGACCGTAGCGCCGGCATATGACGCCCGGAAATGACCAGATGCCTTTCTTAAACAACCTTTGGTTATAAGCTGGTGACGGCAATTGACCCTAGAGTGGACTTCCGCCCCATGCCGCCTGCCTGCCCATGACGCTGACCCAGCTGCGCTACCTGGTAGCCATCGCCGACGCCGAGCTGAACATCACGCTGGCCGCCTCGCGCGTGCATGCCACCCAGCCCGGCCTGTCCAAGCAGCTCAAGCAGCTGGAGGACGAGCTCGGCTTCCTGTTGTTCGTGCGCAAGGGGCGCAGCCTGGAGTCGGTTACCCCGGCCGGAACCGAAGTCATCGCGCGTGCCCGCGCGGTGCTGGCCGAAGCCAACAACATCCGTACGTACGCGGCGAACCAGCGGCGCGAAAGCCAGGGCCAGCTGATCCTGACCACCACGCACACCCAGGCGCGCTTCGTGTTGCCGCCGGCAGTGGCAGCGATCAAGCAGGCCTACCCGCAGGTCAGCGTGCACCTGCAGCAGGCCGGTGAAACCGACGCGCTGGACCGCTTGAACCAGGGCGACGCCGATATCGCCATCATCAGCACCGCAGGCGGCGAGCCCACCGATGGCATCGCGGTGCCGCTGTTCCGCTGGCGACGCCTGGTGGTGGTACCCAAGGGCCATCCGCTGGATCGCGCCGGCCGCGCACCGGACCTGGCCGCGCTGGCCCGGCAGCCGTTGATCAGCTACGAATCCTCGACCCGCCCTAACTCGTCCCTGCAACGCGCCTTCGCCGCCAATGGGCTGGTGCCCGATCTGGCGCTGACCGCGCTCGATGCCGACCTGATCAAGACCTACGTGCGCACGGGTCTGGGCGTAGGCCTGCTGGCCGAGATGGCGGTCAGTTCCAATGACGAAGACCTGAGGTCGTGGCCGGCGCCGGATCCGATCAGCGAGTGCATCGCCTGGGCGGTGCTGCCGCGCGACCGCGTGCTGCGTGATTACGCGCTGGAACTGGTGCACGTGCTGGCCCCACAGATTGATCCGCGCGACCTGCGGCGGGTGCTGGATGGCAACCAGGCCGCAGCGTGGCCGCTGCCACCGACCTGGGAGTCGCTGACCCAGACCATCACGGTGTGAGGTTGGGGCGGGCAGGGCTTGCAGCCCTGCACCTGCCGAATCAATGGCAACAGCCGAAGCAACAGCAACAGCCGAAGCAACAGCAACAGCCGAAGCAACAGCAACAGCCGAAGCAACAGCTGGCTTCCGTGGGAGGCGGGGCGGTGTGGGCAGGCAGGACACGCCGTAAACCCATCCTTGGGGGCTCGATGGCGCCATCCATGGCGCCAACGGTCCTGTCTGCCCACACCGCCCCACCTCTGACAGATTCCGACGGCCGTTGGTAGGTGTCGACCTTGGTCGACACGGTAGATCCACGCCATGCGTGGATGAAAGCTGTCAGATATCGAAGTACATCTGGGCTCAGATCCGTTTTCCGTCGGAAAACGGATCTGACCCCAAAGCCGTTCCAACAGACCGCAGGAAACTGTCGAAGGCGGGGTGGGGCCGGTTGCGGGGGCGTGAGCCGCATGGATGCGGCGACCGAGCCTACATGGACGTATTTACGGCGTCCCCCGCAACCGGACCCACTCCGCCTACCCACAGGAACCCGCTTTTGCTGTTGCTTCGGCTCTTGCCGTGGACGTGGTCTCTGCAGGTGCAGGGCGCAGCCCTGCCGATAAACCCCCTCCTGCGACGGTTCGTCGCACAGGCAACCCTGGACCCATCTCTACACTAGCGGGGTGACCCGCCTGTCCCGCCCGCAGCGCCTCCTGCTCCAGCTCGCCGTCCTGGCGACGCTGCTGATGGTGCTTGCGCCACTGGTCAGCCGCGCGCTGCAGGCGCCGCCGATGGACCACACCGCGATGGCGGGCATGGACCACGCTGCCATGGGACATGACATGCACGACATGACCCTGGCCGGGCACGACCTGCATGGCGCTTCGCCGGCAGCACCCAGCCGCCCGGCCGATCCCCACGCCATGCACGGCGAAGCCTGCGAATACTGCGTGCTGGCGATGCGCCTGCTGCCGTGGCTGGCGGTACTGGTGCTGCTGTTGCCACTGCTGTGGCGGCCGCGGTTGGTATTCCCGTGGTCGCAGCAGGTACTGCCCGCGCTGCGCTGGCCGGCACACGCCGCGCGTGGGCCACCGCGGTCCTCCATCGTCCGCTGATTTTCCTATTGAATCCGCCGCACGACGCCTGACCGGGCGCCGTGTGCGCGTGCGTACCTTGGAGCTGTTCCGATGAAAATGACTTCCCGTCCCGCGGGTGCCTGCGTGCGCCTGCCGGTTGCCCTTGGCCTTGCCGTGGCTGCAACGCTGGTCCACGCCGCGCCTGCCGAAGAGGCGCGTACTCTCGACACGCTGGTGGTCACCGCCGCCGCGCCTTCGTCACCATTGCACTGGGTGACCGATCCACGCCTGCCGCGGCAGCCGGTCCCTGCCAGTGACGGCGCCGATTACCTGAAGACCGTTCCTGGCTTCTCCGCCATCCGCAACGGCGGCACCAACGGTGATCCGGTGCTGCGCGGCATGTTTGGTTCACGCCTGAACATCCTCAGCAATGACGGCAACCTGATCGGCGCCTGCCCCTCGCGCATGGACAACCCGCTGTCCTACATCGCACCGGAGAGCTTCGACCGGCTGACCATCATCAAGGGCCCGCAGAGCGTGCGCTGGGGGGCAGGTGCCTCGGCCGGCACCGTGCGCTTCGAACGCGATACACCGCGCTTCGAGGAACCGGGCCTGCGTACCGATGCCAGTGCGCTGGTCGGTTCGCGCAACCGCAACGACCAGGTGCTGGACCTGACCCTGGGCAACCCGACCGGCTATGTGCGCGCCAGCGGCAACCGTTCCGAAGCCGATGACTACAAGGACGGCCACGGCGATGTGGTGCCATCGAAGTGGCGCAAATGGAACGGTGACGTGGCGATCGGCTGGACGCCGGAGGCCGATACGCTGCTGGAAATTTCCGCCGGTGCCGGCGATGCGATCGCACGCTACGCGGGGCGCGGCATGGACGGTGCCGCGTTCGAACGCACCAGCTACGCCGCGCGCTTCGAGAAGCGCAACCTGCCGGGTGCGTGGGACACGGTGCAGGCCAACGTGTACTACAACGAGGCCGACCACGTGATGGACAACTACACGCTGCGAACGCCGAACCCGCACAGCATGATGCCGATGCCGATGGCATCGAACGTGGACCGACGCACCCAGGGCGGCCGGGTCAGTGCCGAGTGGCGCTGGCAGGACGTGCAGCTGGTGGCGGGCATGGATGGCGAAGACAGCCGCCATCGTGGGCGAATGGGCATGGGCCGCGGCACCTACCGCCAGGCGGCGTGGCAGACCGATGCCAGCTTCCGCCGCTATGGCGTGTTCACCGAATTGACCCTCGGCGCCGGCACCGATCAGCGCTGGATCAGCGGCCTGCGCATCGATCGCGCCAGCGCTCGCGACGAGCGGCAGTCGATCCGCGGGATGATGGGGAACATGCCCAATCCCACCGCCGGCGAGCGTCGCAAGGAATGGCTCGGCAGTGGCTTCCTGCGCTACGAGCAGGACCTGGCCGACGGCCTGACCTGGTACGCCGGCCTCGGCCACAGCGAGCGCATGCCCGACTACTGGGAGCTGTTCTCGCCCAACCACGGCCCGGCCGGCGCAGTGAACGCGTTCATTGGCGTGCAGCCGGAACGCACCACCCAGCTCGACGTGGGCCTGCAGTACAAGGGACCGCGCGTGCAGGCCTGGGTCTCGGCCTATGCCGGGCAGATCCAGGACTACATCCTGTTCACCTATCACGGCAGCGGCATGATGGGCATGAGCCAGGCCAGCAACGTCGAGGCGCGCATTGCCGGTGCCGAGGCCGGGTTGGAAGTGAGCCTGGCCGAGCAGTGGAAGCTGGGCGGCACGCTGGCCTATGCCTGGGGAGAGAACCGCGACCAGCGGCGTCCGCTGCCGCAGATGCCGCCGCTGGAAGCACGCCTGAGCGCGAACTGGGAGGGCCAGCGCTGGAGCGCCGGTGCGCTGCTGCGTGCGGTGACCCACCAGCATCGTGTCGCAGATGGACAGGGCAACGTGGTCGCGCAGGACCTCGGGCCGAGCGCTGGATTTGCCACCTTCGCGCTCAATGCGGCGTACCGTTTCAGTTCGCAGCTGCAGCTCAGCGCCGGCGTCGACAACCTGTTCGACCGCGCCTACAGCGAGCACCTGAACCTGGCCGGCAGCGCCGACTTCGGCTTCCCGGCCGACCCGGTGCGGATCAACGAGCCGGGGCGCAGCGTGTGGATGAAGTTGAACTACCGGTACTGATCCGCCGGGCATAAAAAAACGGGGCCGGATCCCCGCCAGGATCCGTCCCCGCCCGACGCCCTCGGTCGGGCAGGTTCGACTCTACGATGACGGCCGCGGTGGTGCACCACTGGATACACCCCGACACACGCCGACACTGCCCATGGCAGGCTTGCACGGAACGGGTTCAAGGCGCTATCGCAGCCTTGGTTCCACGCCGGTAAACGCTTGGCACATACCGCTTTTATGGGCACTTGCCTACACTCGGCGGCCGTGGATCAATCAGGACCGTTCATGTTGGCTCGTATCGCTTCGACCCTGGCCCTCGGCCTCAGCCTGGCCGTGCTGGCCGGGTGCGCAGGCAAACAGGAGGCCGCCGCACGTCGGCAGGGCGAAGCGGTGCCGGTCACCGCGCAGGTCGTGCAGCCCACGCAGTGGAACGACACCCTGCAGGCCCTGGGCACGGCCAAGGCGCGCGAGTCGATCAGCGTCACTGCCAAAGTGAGCGAGATCGTCGAGAAAGTGCACTTCGAGAGCGGCCAGCACATTGCCGCCGGTGCGCCGATCGTGACGCTGCGCGGGCAGGCCCAGGAAGCCGCACTGGTGCAGGCGCAGGCCACCTTCCATGAAGCCGATCAGCTGTACAAGCGCCAGCGCGAACTGGCCGCCCAGCGGCTGGTGTCCAGCGCCACGCTGGATACGCAGAAGTCGATCCGCGACGCCGCCGAGGCACGCGTGATGCAGATGCAGGCAGACATTGGTGACCGACGCGTGCGTGCGCCCTTTGCCGGTGTGCTCGGCATCCGCCAGGTCAGTCCGGGATCGCTGCTGACCCCGACCACGGTCATCGCCACGCTCGACGACATCGAGCACATGCATGTCGATTTCCAGGTGCCGGAAGTGGAACTGGCTGCGCTGGGCGTTGGTGACAAGGTCAGTGCCACCAGTGTGGCCTGGCCGGGCCGCACCTTCGAGGGCGTGGTCAGCACCATCGATGCGCGCATCGATCCGGCTACCCGTGCGGTGACCGTGCGCGCCGATTTCGCCAATGGCGACCACGCATTGCGCCCGGGCATGCTGCTGGACGTGCGCCTGTTCCGCCCCGAGCGCCCGGCGCTGGTGGTCCCGGAAATCGCCGTGGTGCAGGTCGGCCGCGATACCTTCGTGTACCGCATCAAGGCTGACGACAGCGTCGAGCGGGTGGACGTGGTCACCGGCGCGCGCCGTGCCGGCGTGGTCGAGATCCGGCAAGGCCTGGAAGCGGGCCAGCGCATCGTGGTCGATGGCACCGGCAAGCTGCGTCCGGGCCTGAAGGTCGCTGCGAAGGACGCCGCACCGGCCTCTGGCGCCCAACCGGCTGACGCGCCGGCGCCGGTCGCGGCCGAGGGCCACGGCGGATGAAGCTGTCCGACGTTTCCATCCAGCGGCCGGTGTTCGCCGTGGTGATGAGCCTGTTGTTGCTGGTGCTGGGCGTGATGTCCTTCACCCGCCTGACCCTGCGCGAGCTGCCCGCCATCGACCCTCCGATCGTCTCGGTGTCGGTGGACTACACCGGCGCGTCCGCGGCGGTCATCGAAAGCCGCATCACCCAGGTGCTGGAAGACGCGCTGGCTGGCATCGAAGGCATCGATACGATCAACGCGCGCAGCACCAACGGCCGCTCGCAGGTCAGCATCGAGTTCACCTCCAACCGTGATATCGAAGCAGCGGCCAACGACGTGCGCGATGCGGTCAGCCGTGTCGCCGACCGCATGCCGGAAGAAGCACGTCCGCCGGAAATCGCCAAGGTCGAAAGCGATGCCGACCCGATCATCTGGTTCAACATGGTGTCCTCGACCATGGACACGCTGGAGCTGAGCGACTACGCCGACCGCTACGTGGTCGATCGTTTCTCCAGCCTCGATGGCGTGGCCCAGGTCCGCATCGGCGGCCGCCAGCGCTATGCGATGCGGATCTGGCTGGACCGCGACCAGCTGGCCGCGCGCGGGCTGACCACCGGCGACGTGGAAACCGCACTGCGCAACGAGAACGTGGAGCTGCCGGCCGGCCGCATCGAGTCGACCGACCGTGATTTCACCCTGCGCGTGGAGCGCAACTACATCAAGCCCGAAGACTTCGCGACCATCCCGCTGGGCAAGGGCCGCGACGGTTACGTGGTGCGCATGGGCGACGTGGCGAAGATCGAGCTGGCCTCGGCCGAACGCCGCGCGTACTACCGCAGCAACGGCGAGCCCGGCATCGGCCTGGGCATCGTCAAGACCTCCACCGCCAACTCGCTGGACGTGGCACGCACTGCGCGCGCCGAGGCCGAGCGGGTGGCGCTGACCCTGCCCAAGGGCACGCAGATCTTCGTCGCCTTCGACAACACCACCTTCATCGAAGCGGCGGTGGACCGCGTCTACGCCACGCTGGTGGAAGCAATGATCCTGGTGCTGGCGGTGATCTGGCTGTTCCTGGGCAGCTTCCGCGCCGCGCTGATTCCGGCGGTGACGGTACCGGTCTGCCTGGTGGCGGCGTTCATCGCGCTGTATGCGTTCGACTTCTCGATCAACCTGCTGACCCTGCTGGCGCTGGTGCTGTGCATCGGCCTGGTGGTGGACGATGCGATCGTGGTGGTGGAAAACGTGCAGCGCCGCATCGACCTGGGCGAGCCACCGCTGGTGGCGTCCAAGCGCGGTACCGCGCAGGTCGCCTTTGCGGTGATCGCCACCACCGCTGTACTGGTGGCGGTGTTCCTGCCGGTCGGCTTCCTGGAAGGCAACACCGGGCGCCTGTTCCGCGAACTGGCCGTGGCGCTGGCCGCTGCCGTGGCATTGTCCGCGTTCGTTGCGCTCACACTGACGCCGATGATGGCCTCCAAGCTGCTCAAGCCGCACACCGGGCAGGCCCCGCGAGGCCTGCACGGCTTCATCAACCGCAACCTGGAACGCCTCGCGGGTGCCTACGGGCGGGTGCTCGATCACCATGTCGACCGCACCTGGATTTACCTGCTGGTGATGGTGGCTGCGCTGGCCGCCAGCTGGGGCCTGCTCAAACTGCTGCCGTCGGAACTGGCACCAGCCGAAGACCGCGGTTCGTTCCAGATCATGATCGACGGCCCGGAAGGCGCCGGCTACGACTACACCGTGCAGCAGGTGCAGCAGGTGGAAGCGCTGCTGGCACCGCATGTCGGCCCGGACAAGCCGATCGTGCGTGCCAACCCCCGCGTGCCGGGCGGTTGGGGCGCCAGCGAGGAAATGCATACCGGCCGCGTCAGCATCTTCCTGCAGCCGTGGCGCCAGCGCAGCGAGGGTACGCCTGAAGTCGCCAACGAACTGCAGAAGGAACTGGATACCATCCGCGGCGTGCGCGTACGCACCCAGGTGGGCGGCGGCCTGGTGCGCAGCGGCGGGCAGCCGTTCCAGATCGTGCTGGGCGGCCCGGAATATGCCGAGATCGCGCAGTGGCGCGACCGCATCATGCTGCGCATGGCCGACAATCCCGGCCTGGTCGGCCCGGACTCGGACTACAAGGAAACCCGGCCGCAGATGCGGGTCAACATCGATCGCCAGCGTGCGGCCGATCTCGGCGTGCCGGTCACCGCGATCGGTTCGGCGCTGGAAACCATGATGGGCTCGCGTCGGGTCACCACCTTCGTCGACAACGGCGAGGAGTACGACGTACTGGTGCAGGCCGGTCGCGATGGTCGCGCCAGCCCGGCCGACCTGGCCGCGATCCGCGTGCGCGCCAACTCCGGCGAGCTGGTGCCGCTGTCCAACCTGGTCACGCTCAGTGAAGTGGCCGAGGCCGGCACCCTGAACCGCTTCAACCGACTGCGCTCGATCACCATCAGTGCCGGCCTGGCGCCGGGCTATCCGCTGGGCGAGGCCATCGCCTGGGCACAGAACGTAGCCCAGGAAGAGCTGCCGCAGTACGCGCAGGTGAACTGGAAGGGCGAATCGCGCGAGTACCAGAGCGCCGGCGGCGCAGTGCTGCTGACCTTCGCGATGGCGCTGCTGGTGGTGTACCTGGTGCTGGCGGCGCAGTTCGAGAGCTTCATCCATCCGCTCACCATCATGCTGACCGTGCCGCTGGGCGTACTCGGCGCGCTGGTCGGGTTGTGGGTGAGTGGTGGTACCGTGAACCTGTTCAGCCAGATCGGCATCGTGATGCTGGTCGGCCTGGCCGCGAAGAACGGCATCCTCATCGTCGAATTCGCCAACCAGCTGCGCGACGACGGGCGCAGCGTGCGCGAGGCGATCATCGAGTCGGCGATGGTGCGTCTGCGCCCGATCCTGATGACCTCGATCGCCACCGTGGTTGGCGCGATCCCGCTGGTGGTCGCCGGTGGTCCTGGTTCGGCCAGCCGTGGCACGATCGGCATCGTGATCATCTTCGGTGTGACCCTCTCGACCTTCCTGTCGCTGTTCGTGGTGCCGGCGTTCTACGCGCGGCTGGCGCCGTACACCCGTTCGCCGGAAGCGGTGAAGCGCGAGCTGGAGAAGCAGGAAGCGGAATCGCCGTCGGTGGGCGGTCATGCCTGACCGGCACGCCGGCGGGGGCGGGTCGCTCGCTGACGGGGTCGGACCCCTTTCCCCAAGGGAAAGGGCTCTGACCCCACTTCGAGGTGACGGCTTCCAGCTGCGCCCCTGGCGCCCGGATGATCTGGAGTCGCTGCTGCGCCATGCCAACGACGCCGAGGTGTCGCGCGGCCTGCGCGACCGTTTCCCGTACCCGTACACGCGCGGGGATGGCGAGGCCTTCCTCGCCGGCCGCGTGCTGGCCGCCGGCACCCTGAACCTGGCCATCGAGATCGACGGCCAGGCCTGCGGCAGTATCAGCGCCCAGCAGGGCGTGGCCGAGCGTGGGCATACCGCCGAACTGGGCTACTGGCTGGGCCAGGCTTACTGGGGGCAGGGCCTGATGACCCGGGTGGTCGGCCTGTTCGCACCGTGGGTGATGGATGAGCTGCGCCTGTTCAGGCTGCAGGCCACCGTGGTCGACTTCAACCTCGGCTCGGCCCGGGTGCTGGAGAAGAACGGCTTCCGGGAAGAGGGCGTGGAGCGTTGCGCGGTCTACAAGCGCGGCGTGTTGCACGACCTGCGCCGTTTCGCCCGGGTGCGCACGCAGCTGCCCTGAACACGCGGGCTGGCCGCTGTAGAGCCGAGCCCATGCTCGGCTGCCCTCGGGGGCCCAAGCCGAGCATGGGCTCGGCTCTGCAAAACAGCGCTACCGCAGCGGCCTTCGATCAGGGAGAATCGACCGGTCCCCTCCAGCCGACGGGACGTCCTTACAACCCGCCGACTGGAGAGAGCGCGCGTGGAAGCAACCGTACACTTCATCAACAGCATCATCTGGAGCAAGGCACTGATCTTCGTGTGCCTGGGCGCCGGCCTGTTCTTCAGCCTGCGCACCCGCTTCATGCAGATCCGTGGCTTCTTCGAGATGTGCCGCCTCACCGTCAGGGGTGAGAAATCCGACGCCGGTGTGTCCTCGTTCCAGGCGTTGGCCATGTCGATGGCCGGCCGCATGGGCATCGGCAACATCGCCGGCGTGGCCACCGCCATCGCCTTCGGCGGCCCCGGTGCGATCTTCTGGATGTGGGTGATGGGCTTCCTTGGCGCATCCACTTCGTACGTCGAATGCACCCTGGCGCAGATCTACAAGACCAAGGACGCCGAAGGCCGCTACCGCGGTGGCCCGGCGTACTACATCGAAAAGGCCATGGGCCTGAAGTGGTATGCGCTGGCCTTCGCCATCGCCACGATCATCGCCGCAGGCTTCCTGATGCCGGGCGTGCAGGCCAACGCCATCGCCGACAGCATCATCAACGCCTGCCGTGGCACCGCGCTGTGCGGTCCGCTCGATGGCCAGGCCTTCGGCATGGAATCGGTGCAGGCGCTGAAGCTGGGGATCGGCATCGTGGTGGCGCTGCTGCTGGGCGTGGTGATCTTCGGCGGCGTCAAGCGCATCGCCAACTTCGCCGAAGTGGTGGTGCCGTTCATGGCCGCCGGTTTCATCCTGATGGCCATCATCATCATGATCATCAACTACGACCGCGTGCCGGAAATGTTCGGCATCATCTTCAAGAGTGCCTTCGGCACGCATGCCGCATTCGGCGCCATGATGGGCCTGGCCGTGGAGTGGGGCATCAAGCGCGGCATCTACGCCAACGAAGCCGGCCAGGGCTCTGGCCCGCACGCGGCGGCCGCTTCGGAAGTCTCGCACCCGGCCAAGCAGGGCTACGTGCAGGCCTTCGCGATCTACTTCGACACCATGATGGTGTGCACCGCCACCGCGTTCCTGATCCTGGCCAGCGGCACCTACAACGTGTACTCGCCGGTGGAGGGTGCCGCGCCGATCTTCCAGGGCCTGGCCGGTATTCCCGAAGGCGCCGGTTACGCCCAGGCCGGCGTGGAAGCGGTGCTGCCGGGCTGGGGTTCGGCGTTCGTATCGGTGGCCATCTTCTTCTTCGCCTTCACCACCATCATGGCGTACTACTACATGGCCGAGACCAACCTCAGCTATGTGAACCACAACAGGAAGCGGCCGCTGACCGTGCTGCTGCTGCGCCTGGGCATCATCGGCATGGTGGTGTTCGGCGCGTTCCACAATGCCACCCTGGCCTGGGCGCTGGGCGACATCGGCGTCGGCCTGATGGCCTGGCTGAACATCATTGCCATCCTCATCATCCAGAAGCCGGCGATGCTGGCCCTGCGTGACTACGAACGACAGAAGAAGCTGGGCCTGGATCCGGTGTTCGACCCTGATGCCCTGGGCATCAAGAACGCCGATTTCTGGCGCCAGCGCAAGCAGGAGAGTGTGTAAGTGAACAACCCTTGGAACAACCGCCGCCCGTCCGCCCGTCCGCCGCGCGCAACGCCGTTGCCGCGCCCGGAGGTGCCGGCCACGGGCGGTGGTGGGCGCGGTGGCAGCGATGAGCTGCGTCTGTACGGCCTGAATGCCGTGCTGGCTGCGTTCGAAGCGCGGCCGCAGGCGCTGCGCAAGTTGTACCTGCTGGAAGCACGCATCCCGCGCTTGCAGCCGCTGTTGAAGTGGTGCGTGGCCAACCGCGTGGGCTACCGCGTGGTCGAGGATGGCGACCTGAACAAGCTCGCCGGCACCACCCATCACGAAGGCGTGGTGGCCGACATGCTGCGCGCACCGTCGCTGCCGCTGGCGCAGTGGCTGCAGCAGGTCGGTGACGGCCCGGCGCTGGCGTTGTGGCTGGATGGCGTGGGCAACCCGCACAATCTCGGCGCGATCCTGCGCTCGGCCGCACACTTCGGTGCCAAGGCGCTGCTGTTGCCGGCCGGCAGCACGCTCGCCCTGTCCGGCGCCGCCGCGCGCGTGGCCGAAGGCGGTGCCGAAGCGGTGCCGCTGGTGCAGCTGCCGGAGACCGCTCAGGCAATGGCGCAACTGCGCGCAGCCGGTTTCGGCCTGGCCGCGACCCTGGTCGAGGGCGGTGATGACGTGTTCCGCGCGTCCCTGCCGGAGCGGCTGGTGTACGTGATGGGCGCCGAAGGCGAGGGCATGGACCGCAGCCTGGCGGGTGCGTGCGACCTGCAGGTCTCGATTCCCGGCAGCGGCGCGGTGGAGAGCCTGAATGTGGCCTCGGCCACGGCCGTGCTGCTGGCGCAATGGGCGAGCCGTCGCGGCTGATCCGGTATCCCGGGTCGGATCCCTCGCCGCAGGCGAGGGCTCTGACCCCTTCCAGGGGTGGTAAACGCGTCAAGCGCGCATGACGTTTTGAAAGTTTCCTTATTGGTCAGCCGCTTCCGGCAACGCAGGGTGGAACTCCATCCCACGTTGTCCAGAAGAGGCTGCCATGCATCACCCACGCCGTATCCTCATCGCATTGCTGGTACTGACCAGTGTCCTTGCCAGCGGCCGTGCCGCAGCCGGCGAACGCAGCCTGGACGGCGTCAACTTCACCGGGCCGCTGATCACCCCCAATCCGGCCGGCCTGCCGCAGGGCAACTGGTACATCGAACCCTATCTGGTGCGGGTCGACAGTCGCGATCACTACGACGATGGCGGCCATCGCCGCCGCAGTGGGCAGCGTAGCGGTGCATGGGCCACGGTGGTGCCGATCATCTACGGTTTCAGCGACCGGGTGATGGGCCAGGTCAATCTCAGTGCTTCGCGTGCCGAACAGGGCAGCGCACGCAGCAGCGGTTTCCGCGCTGGCGATACCACCGCGCGCCTGCAGTACCTGCTGCAGGCGCCCAACGCCGATGGCACGCGCCCGGCCATCTCGGTCGCGCTGGTGCAGCGCTTCAGCACCGGCAGCCATGACCGCATCACCAGCAATCCGCTCGATGCGCAGGGCGACGGCGTGCAGCGCACCACCGCGGCGCTGGGCATGCAGCAGGTGGTGTGGCTGGGCAACGATCGTCCGCTGCGCTGGCGTGCGCAGCTCAGCGCCGGGCCGGCGCCGTCGCGCACGGCGATTTCCGGGGCCAGCGTCTACGGTACCGATGACAGCTTCCAGGGGCACATCTCCCGCGGCTCGGTGCTGGGCCTGTCGGTGGGTGCCGAGTACAGCTTCAATCCGCGCTGGGTAGGTGTGATGGAAGTAGCCGCCAGCCGTGAGACCGGACAGCGCCTGAGTGGATTCTCGCGCAACGCCAGCGGTGCCTTCGAGCGTATCGACGAACATCGCCCGGCCAGCCGCAGCGTCACCCTGGCGCCGGCGGTCGAGTACCACTTCAGCCCGACGCTGGGCCTGATCGCCGGCGTGGAGTTCAGCGTGGCGGGCCGCAACACCAGTCGAATCGTCAGCCCCCAGGTTGCCCTGGGCATGTTCTTCTGAGGGGCCGCCGATGAACATCGAATCCATCGTCAACACGATCCTCGGCGTCGTCTGGAGCCCCTACCTGGTGGTGCTGTGCCTGCTCGCCGGCCTGTACTTCAGCGTGCGCACACGCTTCATCCAGTTGCGTGCATTGCCGGACATGCTGCGCCTGATGTTCCGCCATGAGCGTTCCGATGCCGGGGTGTCGCCTTTCCAGGCGTTGTCCCTTTCGCTGTCCAGCCGCGTGGGCGTCGGCAACATCGCCGGCGTCGCCATGGCCATCGCCTTCGGCGGCCCCGGCGCGATCTTCTGGATGTGGATCGTTGCCTTCCTTGGCGCATCCAGTGCCTTCATCGAGTCCACGCTCGCGCAGATCTACAAGGACCGCGACGGCAAGGGACAGTACCGGGGCGGCCCGGCGTACTACATCGAAAAAGGCCTGGGCCAACGCTGGTATGCCGTGCTGTTCGCACTGGTGACGGTGTTGGCGGGCGCGATGCTGGCCGGCACCCAGTCCAATGCGATCACCAGTGCGGTGAACGAGGCCTGGGATGTGCCGGTGGCCACCACCACCACGGTCCTGCTGGTGGTGCTCGGCGCCATCCTTGTCGGCGGTGTGCGGCGCATTGCGCGCGTGGCTGAATGGGTGGTGCCGCTCATGGCCGTGGCCTATCTGCTGGTCGCGGCGCTGGTGATGGTGTTCAACGCGGACAAGGTGCCGGAGGTGATCATGCTGGTGCTGCGCAGTGCATTCGGCGTGGATGCGGCGTTCGGCGCGATGATCGGTACCGCCATCCAGTGGGGCGTGCGACGCGGCGTGCTATCCAACGAAGCCGGCATGGGCAGTGGAGCGCATCCGGCCGCCGCCGCGGAAGTGTCGCATCCGGTCAAGCAAGGCCTGGTGCAGTCATTCTCGGTTTACATCGACACCATGGTGGTGTGCAGCGCAACGGCTTTCCTGATCCTGTCCACCGGGCTGTACAACGTCTACGACCCAGCGGTGAAGGGGGTTCCCGATGAAGCGCGCCTGCTGCTGGGCAATCTGCCGGGGGTCGAGGCCGGTCCACGCTTTGTGCAGCACGCGGTGGAATCGGCGCTCCCGGGCTTCGGCAGGTCGTTCGTTGCGCTCGCTATCCTGCCGTTCGCATTCACCACCATCCTGGCGCTGTACTACATGGCCGAAACCAATGTCAGCTACCTGTGCCGGGATCGTCCCGGACGGGTGACGATCACCGCCTTCCAGCTGCTGTTCCTGGCTGCCACAGGCTACTCGGCAATCAACACCGCGACGGTGGCCTGGGCCCTGGGCGATATCGGCGTGGGCATGATGAGCTGGTTGAACATCATCGCCATCCTTCTGCTGCAGAAACCGGCCTTGGCGGCGCTGCGTGATTATGAGCAGCAGAGGCACAGCAAGCGTGATCCGCTGTTCAACCCGCAGACGATCGGCATGCGCAATACGCGGGTCTGGGAGAGCTGACCCGATCAGGGGTCAGCGCCCTCGCCAAGGGCGCGGGGGCTGACCTCCCTTCGTCACCGCATCATTCGTTCGGCGGCGTGGTCGCCTTGGCCTCGCTACCGAAACTGCCATCGGCTTCCGCCGCCAGATACGCGAACACGGTGTACGCGGCCACGTTCTGCGCCAGGGCCTTCGGATCGATCTTGTCCAGCGTGTCGTCGGCGGTGTGGTGCAGGTGGAAGTAATCCGAGCCATCCTGCGCCAGCCACGCCCACGCACCACCCTTGGCGGCCAGTGGGCCGACGTCCGGGCCCGGGCCACCCTTGTCGGCCTGGTACTCGATGCCCAGCGGCTTCATCACTTCGGCAATCTGCTTCGTCGCTTCGCGCGAGCCTTCCGGATTCGGCGAACCGGTATTGAAGGCGTAGATGCGGCCCGCGCCGAAGTCGCTCTCGGCGGCCAGCTGGTGCAGGGCTACGTCCTTCGCGTGCGCTTCGGCGTAGGCCTTGCCGCCGTACAGGCCCTGTTCCTCGTTGGCGAAGGCGATCACGCGGATGGTGCGCTTCGGTGCCTGCTTGAGCTGGCCGATCAGGTGGCCGGCGGCCATGGTGATGCCCACGCCCGCGCCGTCATCCACCGCGCCGGTGCCCAGGTCCCACGAATCCAGGTGACCACCGATCACCACCACTTCCTTCGGCAGGCTGCGGCCGGTGATCTCGCCGATCACGTTGTAGGAGGTGGCGGTGCCGTCCCAACCGCAATCCAGTGCCACCTTCACCGTGGTGCTGCCACGCGCCAGCAGGCGGGCCAGCTGGTCGGCATCGGGCACCGACAGCGCGGCCGACGGCACTGGGGTCAGGCCCTCATCGAAACGGGTGATGCCGGTGTGGGGCACGCGGTGCGAGTCGGTACCGGCCGAGCGCATCAGGAAACCGACCGCGCCCTTGCGGATCGCTTCGGACGGGCCCTTGCTGCGGATCGCTCCGCCGCGGCCGTAATCGCGGCCATCGCGGAAGGGCAGCATCTGGTAATCGACGAAGGCGATCTTGCCTTTCAGCGAGCCCGCTGGTGCGGCCTGCAGCGCGGCCAGGTCGGCGAAGCGCACCACCTCGGCTTCCACGGTGCCACCCGGGCTGCCGCCCAGTGCGGTGATCTGCAGCGGCTGCGGGTTCTTGCCGGTCACCGCAGCGTGTTCACTGCGCCGCTCCCACTTCGGGAATGTCACCGGCTCCTTCCACACCTTGTCGAAGCCCAGGGCCTTGAACTTGGCTTCGGCCCAGGCCACGGCGCGGGCGTCGGCCTCGCTGCCGGCGATGCGCGGGCCGATCTCGGTGGTGAGCGATTCGACCACCTTCCAGCCGGTGTCATCGGCCAGCGCCTGGTCGCGCAGCTGTGCGGCGGTGGCCAGCGACGCCGGGGGCAGGGTAGTGGTGTGCGGCGCCGCGAAGGCCGGGGCGGCCAGCAGGGCGAGGGAGGATGCGATGGCAAGGACGCGGCGACGCATGGACAACTCCGGGAATGGACCTAAGCCTTGGAGCTTAACAGTCGTTCAGCCCGGCGCATGGGCGGGAGGTCATGGCTGGCGCGGATGCTGTTTTCCGCCATAACCGGCAAAGCGAAAGCCCCGCCGGGGCGGGGCTTTCGTGCGGTCGCGGTAATGCCGGCCGCTGGCCGGCTCCCGCATGTCCCGATGTTGCCGGCCAGCGGCCGGCACTACCGTTTTGCGGCCTTATTTCTTCAGGCTGTCGCGGATCTCGCGCAGCAGCACCACTTCTTCGGCCGGCGCCGCCGGGGCAGCTTCCTTCTTCCGCGACAGTCGGTTGATCGCCTTGACCACGATGAAGATCGCGAAAGCCACGATCACGAACTGGATGACGGTGTTGATGAAGTCGCCGTAGCCAACCACCACCGCCGGGATCTCCTTGCCATCCGGTCCGAGCCGGGCTGGCGACAACGTCCAGGCCAGGCTGGAGAAATCCACGCGCCCGATCAGGTAGCCCAGCGGCGGCATGATGATCTTCTCGACCAGCGCCGTCACGATCTTGCCGAAGGCTGCGCCGATCACCACGCCGACGGCGAGGTCGATGACGTTGCCGCGCATGGCAAATTCCTTGAACTCGGTGAGCATTCCCATTGTTGTTTTTCTCCGGTGGGGAAGTGGACAGCGCGCAGGGTAGCGCAGGTGATGTCAGCCGGCGATCACGCCGTGGCGCTCTGCCACGTTTTCCAGGCGGGCACTGAAACGGTCGCCGGGCTTCAACGCAGCCACCCCGGACGGGGTGCCCATGAACACCAGGTCGCCGGCACGCAGCTGCCACAGCTTGGACAGCTCATGCAGGATCTCCGGCACGTTCCAGATCATCTGGTCGAGCAGTGCCTGCTGGCGCACTTCGCCATTGACCTCCAGCGACAGGTTCAGCGCGGCCAGGTCGCCGACTTCCTCGGCGTGGACGATTTCGCTGATCGGCGCGGAGGCATCGAAGCCCTTGGCCGCGTCCCACGGGTGGCCCTTGTCCTTGGCCGCGGCCTGCAGGTCGCGGCGGGTCAGGTCCAGGCCGACGGCGTAGCCATAGACCAGCGCATCGGCGTCGGCCACGGCCAGCTCGCCTGCGGGCGCATCGCGTCCGATCGCCACCACCAGTTCCACTTCGTGATGCAGGTTGGCGGTTGCTGGCGGATAGGGGATGGCATCGTCGTGGCCGACCACGATGGCGTCGGCCGGCTTGCTGAAGAACATCGGGCGGCCACGGTCATCGGCCGCCGGCACCGCGGCACCCATTTCGCGGGCGTGGTCGGCGAAATTGCGGCCGACGCAGTAGATGCGGTGCACGGGGAAACTGCCACCACCGGCTACCGGCACACGCGGCTGGGCTACGGCAGGGATCACATCGGAGACATCGGACATGCGGGCATCCAGGAAGGGCGTGCCCGCAGTCTAGAACGCATGGCGCCCGCCGTCAGCGGGCGCGGAAGGCCTGGATCAGCGCGAGGCCGGCAACACCGGCTTGCGCACCACGCGGTACTCGCCTTCAACCACGGTCGGGTCAACCGGACGCGCAACGCCCGGCTTGCGCGAAGCCAGCAGCTTCCACGCCAGGCCGACCAGGATCATCGCCGCACCAACAAAGACGCCGATGAACACCATCGCGGCCAGGATCGCCAGGCCGAGCAGGCCCACGGCAACGCGCACCAGCGGGTGACGCGGCTTGCGCGGCGCGAACAGGGTGCGGAACTGGTTGAAGGCGGATGCGCGATTGAACATGGCGGCTCGATAGGCTGGGATCAGCGAAACCAGAGTATCGGGACGCGCCACTGTCATTGAGTGAAAAACTCGTTAAATATAGCCTGTGCTTATTACGGATCAATGACTTGTGTTCATGTCGCAGCCAGTCACCTGAGCAGGCATGCGACAATTCCGGTTTACCGTCCGAGCCTCCGCCATGACTATCGCTGCTGCCCTGATCGCCCTTGATGCCATTGCCGATGGCGCGTTTGCCGAGGTCGAAGCGGTGGTCGATGGCGATGCCGAATCGCTGGTGCTGTACCGCGACGGCGCGCAGGTGCGTGCGTTCCTGAACATCTGCCCGCACGCCGGCCGCCGCCTGGACTGGGCGCCGGGGCAGTTCCTCAAGAGCCGCGAGGGCCACCTGGTATGCGCCGCGCACGGCGCCTCGTTCACGCTGGATGGCGGCGATTGCATCGCCGGCCCGTGCAAGGGCGACCGCCTGCGTGCGGTGCCGGTGGACGTACGCGACGGGCAGGTCTATCTGGCTTGAAGCCAGAAGCAGTCGAGCACGGCTCGACTCTACAAAAGCCGTGTCGACCAAGGTCGACACCTACCAAAGCGATGCACGACGCCGTTCTGGAGGATCTCAGAAATCCATCCCGCGCAATGCAGGCTTTTGCTGTTGAGGTTGCCGGCCAGCGGCCGGCACTACCGGGGTGCAGGGCGCAGCCCTGCCAACAAACCCCAACCTCAGAACATCAGGTTGATCATCAGCACCACCACGCAGGTGTAGATCAGCGACAGTGGGCCGCCGACCCGCCACATCTCGCGCGGGGTGTAGTTGGCCGGGCCAGTGATCATCGAGATCACCGGGTTGGAGGCCGTCATCAGGTTGTTGGACGCCGACAGCGCCACGATCAGCGCGAACGCGGTCGGGTTGCCCCCCGCCGCCAGCGCCAGGTTCACCGCGATCGGCACCATCACGATGGTCGCACCCACATGGCTGATCACCAGCGAGAACGCCGTGGTCAGCAGCGCCAGCGCCACCTCCAGTACCCACACCGGAATGCCGGTCGGCAGCTTGTCGATGGTATGGCCGGCCACCCACGCGGCCGCGCCGCTGGAGTCCATCGCCCAGCCAAGCGGAATCAGCCCGGCCATCATGAACACCGTCTTCCAGTTGATCGAGGCATACGCCTCGTCCATGCGCAGCACGCCGGTCAGCAGCATGCCGGCCACGCCGGTCATCAGCGTCAGCGCCACCGGCAGCTTGCTGGTCAGCGCGATCAGGATGGTCAGCGCGAAGATCGCCATCGCAATCTTGAACTTGTGCGGGCGCTGCTCGCCGGTCGGGTAGTCGGTCACCACCACGAAGTCGCGGCTGCGAGCGGCCTGCGCCAGGTCGGTCCAGATGCTGTGGAACACCAGCATGTCGCCGGCGCGCAGCTGCACGTCGCGCACGTCTTCGCGGATCACCTGCTTGTCGCGGTTGATCGCCAGCAGGCTGATGCCGCGCTCCTTGCGCAGGCGCAGATCGGCCGCACTCTTGCCGATCACGTTCGAGGTCGGTGGCACCACTGCCTCGGAAATGCCGGCGCGGCTGGGGTTGAACAGGTCACCCAGGTGCTTCAGGCGCGAGGACATGCGCAGGAACTGGTTCTGCGCGAAGTCGCTGATCTGCTGGCGCGGTCCCATCGCACCAAGCACGCTGCCGACCCAGATGCGCATCTCCGCCGGCGGCGCCAGGCGGGTGTCGTTGCCAGTCTTCAGCGCCAGCAGCAGCGGCGCATCGTGCAGGGTCTCGGCCTCGCCCAGGGTCATGCCCACCAGCGGGCTCTCGGCGGTCACCACCAGCTCGAATACATCGCCTTCGATGCCATAGGTCTTGGCGAAGTAGCTCTCGGTGCGTGCCGGGGTGACCCCGTCATTGACCAGGCTTTCCTCTTCGATCAGCTTGCGGTCGCCGTAGTAGCGGAAGTACAGCAACGAAGCGATCAGCAACGCCACGCCGATCGGCAGCGGCGCGAACATGCGCAGCGGCTCGATGGTGGCCAGGCCGGAAGGCAGGTTGTTGTTGGCCGAGGCCAGCAGATCGTTCAGCAGGATCAGCGGCGAATTGCCGACCATGGTCAGCGCGCCGCCCATCACGATCGCCGCCGAGATCGGCAGCAGCAGGCGCTGCATCGTCAGGCCCGTGCGCGCCGCCAGCCGCGAGGCGACCGGCAGGTACAGCGCCATCACCGACGGGTTCTGCATGAAGGACGAATTCAGGCCGGCGATGGCGGTAGTCATCATCAGCAGCCGTTGTTCGACGCCGTGGCCGCGCCGCAGCAGCCAGGCCGCCAACCGGTTCAGCGCCCCGGTGCGGTCCAGGCCCGCACCGAGGATGGTGGTGGCGATGATGCTCATCACCGCGTTACCGGAGAAACCGCCGAAGATCTCCTCCGGCGCGATCAGGCCGGTGACACCGAGCACCACCAGCACCACCAGCGCGACCACGTCGGCGCGGATGCGCTCGAACAGGAACATCGCCATCGTGAAGCCGACCAGCCCGAGCACGAGCTTCATGTCGTTGGTCAGCGTCAGCGCGGTATCCATGTGGGGCGCGGCGTCCTCAGGCGATCGTCAGGTGCGGTCGTACAGCAGGTCCCAGACGCCATGGCCGAGTTTCTGGCCGCGGGTCTCGAAGTGGGTCTGCGGGCGCCAGTCCGGGCGCGGCACGCTGCCCCGCGGGCCGGCGCGGTTGACCAGGCCGGCGGTGGCGTCGAGCACGTCCCACATCTGCTCGGCGTAGTCTTCCCAGTCGGTCGCACAGTGCAGGCGGCCCCCCGGGCGCAGCTTGCGCACCAGCAGTTCGGCGAATGCCGGCTGCAGCAGGCGGCGCTTGTTGTGGCGCTTCTTGTGCCACGGGTCCGGGAAGTAGATGCGCACTTCATCAAGCGCGCCGTCGGCGATCTCGTTCTGCAGCACTTCCACCGCGTCGTGGTGGTACAGGCGCACGTGGTCGGCGTTGTCGTCGGCCAGCGCGTTCAACAGCCGGCCCACGCCCGGCGCGTGCACCTCGATGCCGATGTAGTCGCGCGATGGGTCGTGCTGGGCAGCGAAGCGCAGCGCAGCACCATTGCCGAAGCCGATCTCCAACACCTTGTGTGCCGGGCGGCCGAAGGTGGCGTCCAGGTCACGCGGCTGGCCGGTGTAGTCGAGGCCGAAGCGCGGCCAGCGTTCGTCGAACGCGCGCTGCTGGGCGGGAGTGAAACGGCCTTGGCGCAACACGAAGCTGCGCACCTCGCGGCGACCCTCGTTCACGGTGAAGGGCTTGGGCGGGGCCTTGGAACCGGCGCTGTCGAAAGGATTGGTCATCAGCCGATCAGCCCGTCCACTGGCGAAGAAGCGCTGGCGTAGCGCTTGCGCGGGATGCGCCCGGCCAGGAACGCCTCGCGGCCGGCCTCGACCGCCTTGCGCATCGCGCTGGCCATCAGCACCGGGCTGCGCGCACCGGCAATGGCGGTGTTCATCAGCACGCCGTCGCAGCCCAGCTCCATCGCGATCGCCGCGTCCGACGCGGTACCCACGCCGGCATCAACGATGATCGGCACCTTGGCGTCTTCGATGATCTGCAGCAGGTTGTACTTGTTCTGGATGCCCAGGCCCGAACCGATCGGCGCGGCCAGCGGCATCACCGCAGCGCAGCCGATCTCCTCCAGGCGCTTGGCCAGGATCGGGTCGTCGGAGGTATAGACCATCACCTCGAAACCGTCCTTGACCAGCTGCTCGGCAGCCTTGAGGGTCTGCATCACGTCCGGGTACAGGGTCTTCTGGTCGCCCAGCACTTCCAGCTTGGTCAGGTTGTGGCCGTCCAGCAGCTCACGGGCCAGGCGGCACGTACGCACGGCGTCTTCGGCGGTGTAGCAGCCGGCGGTGTTGGGCAGGATGGTGAAGCGTTCCGGCGGCAGCACGTCCAGCAGGTTCGGCTCGCCCGGGTTCTGCCCGATGTTGGTGCGGCGGATGGCCACGGTGACGATCTGGGCACCCGCGGCCTCGGTCGCCAGGCGGGTTTCTTCCAGGTCCTTGAACTTGCCGGTGCCGGTCAGCAGCCGCGAGCCATAGGTCTTGCCGGCGATTACCAGCGAATCGGGGGAGACATGAACGTTCATGGCGCGATTATCGCTTATCCGCCTGAAGATGGGGTCACGCAATGGCGTGCCGGCCGCGGATCGGTATGGGTAGTGCCGGCCGCTGGCCGGCAAATGCAGGGTGCCTGACAGCGTCGGATTGCCGGCCAGCGGCCAGCACTGCGCGGATAGGTCTCAGCCCCCACCCAGCGCGTGCACGATCTCCACCACGTCGCCCTCGGCCAGCACGTGCTCGCCATGGCGGCTGCGGCTGACGATCTCGCCGTTGACCTCGACCGCGACCCGGCGTTGCAGCAGCTGCTCGGCCTGCAGCAGGTCGTGGAGGGTCGCCGAGGCGGGCAGGGTACGGGGTTCGCCGTTGAGCTGGATGTTCATCACCGCATTGTCGCCTATGGCCTGCGCGGATCGGAACCCTTGCAAATTGCCTCGGCCGCCAGCCCCGGCACAGCGTTGTCCGGCGCTGCCGGGCGACAATCCATGCGGCGGCGCAGCGTGAGCAAAACGCGGCGCAGTGAAACCATTCACCGTGCGCCGGCGTACGTGCGCCGGGTTCTCAACGATATCCCCACAGGAGTTTCTTACATGCTGCTCAGCAAACGCCCGATCCGCTCCCTGATGGCGGCCGCGATCGCGCTGGCCGCGGTTCCGGCCATGGCAGGCGAATCCCCGTATTCCAAGGCCGTGTTCTTCGGCGACAGCCTGACCGACGCCGGCTATTTCCGCCCGCTGCTGCCGGCCGATGTGCGTCCGGTGACCGGCCAGTTCACCACCAACCCGGGTTGGGTGTGGGCGCAGCAGGTCGCCAACTACTACGGCCTTAATGGCGCCGCCAACGGCAACGGCCAGAACGGTGACAACTACGCCGTCGGCGGCGCCCGTGTATCGGCCGACGAAGCGGGTGGCCTCGGAGCCATTCCGTCGCTGAAGTCGCAGGCGACCCGTTACCTTGCTGCGAATGGTGGAAAGGCTGACGCCAATGCCCTGTACACCGTATGGGGCGGTGCCAATGATCTGTTCGCGGCCACGCGCGCAGCGGCCGGTGGTGCCTCGCAGGCACAGGTGCAGGGCATCATCGGCACCGCGGTCACCGACCAGATCGCGCTGGTGGGCGCCCTGAAGCAGGCCGGTGCCCAGTACGTGCTCGTGCCGAATCTGCCGGACGTGGGCATCACTCCGCAGTTCCGTGGCCCCAACGCCGCCGCCGCCACTGCACTGTCGGCCGGGTACAACAGGGCCCTGTACGGTGGTCTGAAGCAGGCGGGCATCGAGTTCATTCCGCTCGACACCTTCAGCATCCTGCGTGAAGTGACCGCCAACCCGGGCATGTACGGCTTCACCAACGTCACCAGCACCGCCTGCAGGATCGATCCGGCCAACTCGACGCAGAGCATCCTGACCTGCAACCCGACCAGCTACGTCAGCCCGGATGCGGCCAACACCTACCTGTTCGCCGATGGCGTGCATCCAACCACCGCCGGCCATCAGCTGCTGGGCCAGTACGCCGTGTCGGTGCTGGAAGCGCCGCGCCTGCAGCAGGTACTGAGCCACTCGGCGCAGACCATCGGCCGCTCGCGCGCCGACCAGGTCAGCATGCACCTGGGTGGTCGTGCGGCTGACGGCCTGTCCTGGTGGGGTGGCGTGCGCGGTGACCTGCAGCGCTACGACCACGCCGACCTGTACGACGGGCTGGCCCCGGCCGGCCTGTTCGGTATCGACTGGGCCCGCGATGGCATGGTGTTCGGCGGTTTCGCCGGCTTCGGCCGCCTCAACGCCGACTTCGGCAACAGCCGTGGCGACTTCACCCAGAAGGACACCACCGCCGGTCTGTTCGCCGGCTGGTACGGCGACCGCATCTGGGTGAACGGCCAGGTCAGCTACACCTGGCTGTCCTATGACGTGAACCGCAAGGTCCAGCTGGGCCCGGCCACCCGCGAGCATGGTGGTTCGCCGGACGGCAGCAACCTGACCGCGGCCCTGAACGCCGGTTACGAGTTCGGCACCGAAGGCGGCTTCCGCCACGGCCCGATCGCCTCGGTGATCTGGCAGAAGGTGAAGATCGACGGTTACACCGAAAGCGCCGCGGCCGGCACCCTGGCCACTGCACTGGGCTACGACCGCCAGAACGTCGATTCGACCGTGGGTCGCATCGGCTGGCAGGCCCGCTTCGATGGCGGCACCCTCAAGCCGTACGCCCAGGTGACCTACGATCACGAGTTCGAGGACACCAAGCAGGCCAGCGCCTGGCTGCAGACCCTGCCGGAACTGGGCAGCTACCGCGTGCCGGGCCTGAAGTTCGACAAGAACTACGCCACCGTCGTGCTGGGTGCCCGCACCGAACTGTTCGGCCTGCAGAGCAACTTCGGCCTGAGCGCGTCGACCGGCCAGAAGCGCGCGCAGGATGCCACCCTGTTCGCCAACTTCAGCGGCACGTTCTAAGCAGCAACCGCCGGGGTCGGAGCCCTTTCCGCCTAGGAAAGGGCTCTGACCTGTTGCGCCAGGGGTCGGATCCGTTTCCGCCAGGAAACGGCTCTGACCCCATTGCGGCATGCTGCCATTGCGCAACACTGGCCCAACCGCATAGACTTTCACCGCGCACTGCGGGCGTAGCTCAATGGTAGAGCTGTAGCTTCCCAAGCTACTGACGTGGGTTCGATTCCCATCGCCCGCTCCAATCCCGCCACGCCTTGAAGCGTCGGCAGCCGTGACGTCGGTACTGACGTCAGCACTCTTCCTGAAGCGCAAGGTCCCATTGCATGCCGGGCACGACCCGTTTATGCAGTGGGTCGCATACCGTCAGCGGAAGGCGCCATGCTGATTTCTGCTGGAGAAGTAGCGCGCCGGAGAATCGCCAAAGGCTCTGCGGAACATCGCAATGAAGTTGCTCGGCGAAGAATAGCCAAGAACATCCGAAACCTCCGCCACCGGGACGCCCCGCGCGAGCATCTCCAGACCGTGCATCAGCTTCACCTGTTGCCGCCACTGGCCGAAACTCAATCCGGTCTCAGCAAGCGTCAGGCGGCGCAGGGTGCGCGATGACATTGCCCCGGACGATGCCCACGCCTCGAGGGTACGGGGATTTCCCGGATCCCGCAGGACAGCGCGGGCCACGCGAAGAAGGCGGGGGTCCCTGGGCATCGGCACATGCAAGGACTCGTGCGGAGCCCGACGGATTTCGTCTTGAATGACTGTGGCGATGCGCTCCTGCTCAGGCGTCAACGAAGCGCGCTTGTCCCATTCCGTGGTCCTCTGCGCCAGTGCCCGCAGCACGTCACTGATTGCGACAACAGGGTGTTGCAGGGAGGTTGCTGCAGAACGAGGGCGCCATCAGCAACGTCCAGCCACTCAGCGCGCCACTCACGCGAACCTCATGACGCACACCGGGTGGTATCCACCCTGCGCGATAGGGAGGAAGAAGCCAGGAGCCCCGCGGTGTATTGACCTGGATCAACCCGGTTTCAACACAGAACAACTGGCCACGCACATGCTGGTGCCAGTCGTATTCGCGCGTCCCCAGCCGGAACTCATGTGCCGGGCTGTCGTCTCCCCTGAGGCCAACGAGAAGCGGGCCGTCAGGCATCTCACTGAAGTCTGCCGTGCCGCCTGTAACCCCATTGCTCATGCTGGCCGCATTTCACTATTTGTGGTCCGAATGACGTTACTTGGCTATGCGGTGCGCGTGCAACCCTTCAGCCATCACCTCGCGGCTCTGGCATGGAGCTGCAACCGAGGGGCCACTATCAGGAGAATCCGTGAGCAGAATCCATGTGAGCATCATCGGCGCCGGTCTGGGTGGTCTGGCGCTGGCGCAGGCGCTGAAGCGCGGCGGGGTTGCATTCGACGTGTTCGAGGCGGACAAGACGCTCAACTCGCGGCCACAGGGCTATCGCATCCGGATCGACGCCGAGGGTCAACGGGCCCTGGCGCGAACGCTCCCCCCAGAACTGTACGATCTCTTCCGCGGAACCGTTTCGACAACGGCGACATCAGGGCGCTTTCTCACGCCAGGTTTGCTGCCTGCACCGGGCCGCAAGCCCGATAGCTGGCGCTCGGCCGACAGCGTGGACGATGGCGCACAGGGGGGCGGGGACGTAAGCGTCAATCGACGCACCCTGCGCGAGATCCTGATGTGCGGGATCGAAGACCGTGTCCATTTCGATCGCGCATTCGATCGCTACGCATTGACCAGCGATGGCAGGGCCGAAGTGCGTTTCCGGTCCGGTGGTCCTGCGTCGACATGTGACGTGCTGGTAGGTGCGGACGGTGTCAATTCTCGGGTCCGCTCCCAGCTGGCGCCGAATGCGCAGCCGGTGGATACCGGCGCAGTCTGCATTTACGGGAAAGTAGATCTGGACCGGTTGGGCGGCAACCATTCACGTCTCGAAGGAACCACTATCGTCTTTGCAGACAGATTCGCCGCCATCTTCGATCAGATGCAGTTTGACCGGCACTTCCTGGAGCATGCCTGCGCTCACCTCAGCTGCAGCGTCACGCCCACACCTGACTACCTCTATTGGTGCCTGATCGGGCGCGCTGACCGCTTCGGGGTGGCGTCGGATCATCGATCGGATCCGGATCACATCCGCAAGGCGATAGTGGCTGCGACCGATGACTGGCACCCCGATCTTCGGGAAATCCTGCAGCAGAGCAAGGTCGGGGACACCGCGATGCTCCCGATCCGCAGTGGGCGTCCTGAAGTGCCATGGCCGGTCGGGCCGGCAACGCTGCTGGGCGATGCTGTCCACGCGATGACGCCAGCAGGTGGGTTGGGTGCAAACACTGCACTCGCCGACGCGGCCGCTCTGGCCGAGCTGATGCTGGACGCCGACCGTGGCGCGCTCTCCATTTCGAATGCGCTGGCGCAGTACCAGTCGGATATGCGTGAGAGGGCCCGGCATGCGGTGGATATCTCCAACCGAGGTGCGGACAGACTGTTCGGGCCTGCGGTGCCCGAACATTGCCACAGTGCCCGCTGATCAAACGTCTGGGGCCAGCCGGGTTTCGATGGCGGCGCATGTGGCGCGGGCGTTCGGCTTGTAGCGCTATGTCAGCCATTCACGCGGGTGCCTCACTACGCCGCGAGCGCGCTGGCCCCAGGTCTCGGCGCCCGGCAGGTGTCCCCGACGGCGACTGTATGTGCAGGTGCTACGGGCGTTTCCTGACCAGAACCTCCCCGCTCCCTGGCAGCCGAAGCGGAAGCGGTGCTGCCGAGATGGCGCGTAACGCTTCAAACTTTTCCCATGGGCAGGCCGGAGCTGACCGACTAGCGTGAGCGGATATTGATCAGGAGCTGCCTTCCATGAACTGCCGGGACGACGTCGTCGAGCGCATCCACAGGATTTTTCTTTCCGCCGGCGTCGGCTCGAACAAGCAGCTTGAGGCCGTGCGCGCGCTCGGGCGTGCTGGTGGTCCCAGGGCCGCGGAACTGCTCGAGCAGATCTACCAGCAGGCGTTCAGCAATTCCGCCCTGCAGATGGCCTGCGTGGCGGCGCTGGGCGAGGCCGCCCGTGGCTTCCAGGTCAGTACTGAACGGGACAGCTGAAGCTTCACCCACAACGCTCGAGATCGTCGGCGACGGGCATCATCCGCCCGCCACACGCCCGCGCTATGCTGCGCGCCTGCCGACCGATCCCTCCGCGATGAAGCTCGCCATCCTGTCCCGCAACAGCTCCCTGTATTCCACCCGTCGGCTGGTCGAGGCGGCACGCGCGCGCGGCCATACCGTGCGCATCCTCGACCCGTTGCGTTGCTACATGCGCATCGCCGCCGATGGCTTTTCCATGCACTACAAGGGCCGGCCGATGACCGGCGTGGACATGGTCATTCCGCGCATCGGTGCCTCCATCACCCGCTACGGCACCGCCGTGCTGCGCCAGTTCGAACTGATGGGCGCGCGCACGCCCAATCCGTCCGATGCCATCCTGCGTTCGCGCGACAAGCTGCGCGCGCACCAGCTGCTGGCGGCCAAGGGCATCGACATGCCGGTCACCGTGTTCGGCGACAACCCCGATGACACCGTCGACCTGCTGTCCATGCTCGGTCCGCCACCCCATGTGGTGAAGCTCAATGAAGGCACCCAGGGGCGTGGCGTGATCCTGACCGAAAAGGCCAGTGCCTCGCGCGGCATCGTCGAGGCCCTGCGCGGTCTGTACGCCAACTTCCTGATGCAGGAATTCATCGGCGAGGCCAAGGGGGCCGACCTGCGCTGCTTCGTGGTCGGCGACCAGGTGGTGGCGTCGATGCAGCGGCAGGCACCGGAGGGCGACTTCCGCTCCAACCTGCACGCTGGCGGCACCGCCGTGGCGGCCAAGGCCAGCCGTGCAGAGCAGCAGGTGGCGGTGCGTTCGGCCAAGGCGCTGGGCCTGTCGGTGTGCGGCGTGGACCTGATCCGCTCCGCGCGCGGCCCGCTGGTGCTGGAGGTCAACTCCACGCCCGGGTTGGAAGGCATCGAAGCGGCCTGCGGAGTCGACGTGGCCACACGCATCATCGAACACGTAGAGAAGATCAAAAAGCCCTGATTATTCATGGGGTTGTGATTCTCATGGGTGGATGAGCCACGGCTTTAACGAGGCTTTAATCGGCGTCGGCGTAGGCTTCAGCGAACCGCAGCTCTGCCTCTCAGCAGGATCGGTATCGGGATACGACTTCAGGCCCAGGCGGGTTCACCGTCTGGGCCTTTTTTATGCCTGTCGGCTCTGTGCCCAAGGTCTCTTGTGGAGGCCGCGTGACGGTCGTAGAGTTGGCCCTTCGTTCCGGGATGGATCGGGAGGTTGGCGATGTACCGCATCATGACGATCGCGTTGCTGCTGGGCCTGTCTGGCGCTGTTGCCGCCAAGCCGGAGAAAGCCGCTGTACAGATGGACCGGCAGGGCTCGGTCGCCGAACAGATGCGCCAGGTGGAAACCGCCCTGGCCGCCCCCGATTATGCCGAGCTGTCTGCCGAGGATCGCGGCCAGGTGCAGCAGTCGCTGTCGCGCATCCGCCAGCACCTGGGCGAGCGCCAGACCGTGCAGGAACTGCCGCCGCAGTTGCAGGCCGAGGTCTTCAACGAGCAGGAACGCATCAACACCCTGATGGCGCGTGGCCATGACGACAGCCGCCAGATCTGCAGGTACGAACGCACCACCGGCAGCAACATGCCCAAGAGCCGCTGCCTGACCGTGGCCGAACGGCGCCGGATCGAAGAGAAAGGCAAGGCGCTGATCAACGACCAGCGCAGCTACAACACGCTCAGCCCACCGCCCGCCGGGCGTTGAGCGCACACTGGCCTGTGGCCTCGCCGACCGTGCCGTGACGGCGCATCGGCGGCAGCGCAGGATCGATGTTCCACTCATGGAAGAACCTGGAGGTAACGATGCAGCGCATGATTCCCGTCGCCCTGATGCTGGGCCTGGCACTGGCCACCACCGGACACGCCAAGCCCGAGAAGGCACAGGTGAAGTTCGACGCCAATGCACCGGTGGCCGAACAGATCCGCAGCGTTGAGGCGGCCATCAACAGCGAGGACTACAGCGAGATCGGGCTGGAAGACAAGAGCCGCGTGCAGCAGGCGCTGGGCCGCATCAAGATCAAGATGGCCGACCACGAACGCATCGAACAGGTCAGCCCGCAGGATCGCACCCAGATCTTCAACGACCAGGAAGTGATCAACACGATCATGACCCGCGCCCATGCCGACAGCCGCATGGTCTGCCGCCGCGAGCGCACCACCGGCAGCAACATGCCGCAGAGCGTCTGCCTGACCGTGGCCCAGCGCCGCAAGGCGCAGGAAGACAGCCGCAAGACGCTCAACGACAACCAGCGCTTCAACAACTACAAGCCGTAACCGTGGTTGGACCGGTCGCAGGTCGCCATCGGTCACCCTGCCGTGCGTCCCTTGTGGACGCATCGGCGGAACCGTAAAGTCGAGACCCTATTCATGGACGAACATGGAGCTCGTCATGTACCGCACCACTACGCTCGCCCTGATGCTGTCGCTCGGCCTGGTGGCCACCGTGCAGGCCAAGGCGCAGAAGGACACCGTGCAGATGGATTCCTTCACCCCGGTATCCGAACAGATCCGCCGCGTTGAAACGGCCATGGGCAGCGAGGACTACAGCGAGATCGGGCTGGAGGACAAGAGCCGCGTGCAGCAGGCGCTGAACCGGATCCGGATCAAGATGAATGGCCGCGAGAAGGTGGATGAGCTGGCGGCGCAGGAGCGCAACGACCTGTTCAACGAGCAGGAGATCGTCAACACCATCATGACCCGCGCCCAGGCCGACAGCCGCATGATCTGCCGTCGCGAGCGCCTGACCGGCAGCAACATGCCGACCAGCGTCTGCCTGACCGTGGCCCAGCGTCGCAAGGCCCAGGAAGACAGCCGCCAGGCGTTGACCGACCAGCAGCGCATCAGCCGCTGATCGCTCGCTCCGGGGGCATTTGCCGGTGTCGCCCCGTCGGTACGAAATGTTAAGAATGGAACCTGTATCGTTCAGCAGGTAGACGTCGCGTCCACCCGCACAGGGGCATCCTGAGCGGGTGGGCCTGGCCCCCCGACGACCCTTCAAGAACCAGAGGTCCCAGTGCGCATTCTCGTAATCGAAGACAACAGCGACATCGCCGCCAACCTTGGCGACTACCTTGAGGATCGTGGCCACACCGTGGACTTCGCCGCCGACGGCGTGACCGGCCTGCACCTGGCGGTGGTCCACGAGTTCGACGCCATCGTTCTGGACCTGAACCTGCCGGGCATGGACGGCATTGAAGTCTGCCGCAAGCTGCGCAACGAAGCGCGCAAGCAGACTCCCGTACTGATGCTGACCGCCCGCGACTCGCTGGATAACAAGCTGGCCGGTTTCGACTCCGGCGCCGACGACTACCTGATCAAGCCGTTCGCGCTGCAGGAAGTGGAAGTGCGCTTGAACGCTTTGTCGCGCCGCGGCAAGGGCGTGCAGACCCGCGTGCTGGAAACCGGCGATCTGGAATACAACCTGGACACGCTGGAAGTGCGTCGCCAGGGCAAGCTGCTGCAGCTCAATCCGACCGCGCTGAAGATCCTGCAGGCCCTGATGGAAGCCGCGCCGGCCGTGGTCACCCGCCAGGAGCTGGAAACCCGCGTCTGGGGCGAAGAGCTGCCCGACTCGGATTCGCTGCGTGTCCACATCCACGGCCTGCGTGCGGTGGTCGACAAGCCGTTTGAAGTGCCGCTGATCCAGACCCGCCATGGCATCGGATACCGCATCGCCACCCCGGAAGCCTGATTCCGTGGCAACCAAGGGGGAGCGCCGGCGTTCGCCGTATCGGCGGCGCCTGCGCAGCCGCATCATCGTCTCGTTCGTGTTGTTGGGCTTCTGCCTGACGACACTGTTCGCGTTCGCGACCAACTGGGCCCGCATGCGCGTGGAAAACCAGCTGGTGGAAGACGTGATGAACCGCAACATCAACGAGTACGTGCGGCGGTTCTACGAGAGCCCGGATCGCAACCCCGACCTGCCCGTGCAGCAGATGCGTGCGCGCCTGATCAAGCCTGACAAGTTCGAGGCGCTGCGCGAGGAAGAGCCGGACTGGTACGAGTTCAAGGATGGCCTGTACAACATGGGCGGCGTGGACGAGCGCGGCCAGCGCTATTCCTACAAGTTGGCCGTGCGCAAGACGCCCGACGCCTGGGCATTCCTGGCCTACGACATGACCGACAGCGTGCGCGGCGGGCAGCAGCTCAACCGCGCGCTGGTGCTGTCCGTGCTGGTGTTCAGCCTGCTGTCGCTGGTGCTGGGCTGGTGGTCGGCCTCGAAGGTGATGAAGCCGGTCTCGGACCTGGCCGCGCGGTTGCGCGCCTATCGCGGCGGCACGAGCGAGCCCGAGCCGCTGGCGCCACGTTTCCCCGATGACGAAGTGGGGCAGCTGGCGCAGGCGCTGGATGATTATTCGTCGCGGCTGACCGAAGTGGTGCAGCGCGACCGTGAGTTCAATGCTGACGTCAGCCACGAGCTGCGAACGCCGCTGGCGGTGATCCGTGGCGCCACCGAACTGCTGCTGACCCGGCCCGGCCTGGATGAGAAGGTGCTGCAGCGCCTGCAGCGCATCCAGCGTGCCGAACAGCAGTGCAGCGACCTGATCGGCGCGCTGCTGCTGCTGTCGCGCAACGAACGCGGGCAGGGCACCAGCAACGTCGCCCGCGTGGCCGAACAGCTGCTGGACGCCCACCGCGCACAGCTGGGCGGCAAGCCGCTGGAGCTGGTACTGGAAGGCGAGCGCAACCTGGTGATCGATGCGCCGGAGGCGGCCTTGTCGGTGGCGCTGGGCAACCTGATCGGCAACGCGGTGAAGTACTCGCAGGATGGCGAAGTGCGCGTCTTTGTCGGTAGCAATTCGGTGTCCGTGACCGACAGCGGCCCTGGCCTGAGCGAAGAGGATGCGGCCAAACTGTTCCAGCGCGGCTACCGCGGCACGCACGCCGGCCATTCGCAGGGTGGTGGCATCGGCCTGTCGATCGTCAGCCGCCTGTGCGATCTGTATGGCTGGCAGGTGAGCGTCCGCCCCGGCGGCGAGCGCGGCGTGATCGCCACCCTGACGTTCTCGCCGAAGCCGTTGTAAGGGGCTTTACTTTGGTGGGTGCTCCACTTTTGTAGAGCCGAGCCCGCGCTCGGCTGCGGTGGCTTCCCGGAGCCGAGCATAGGCTCGGCTCTACAGTGGGTTCGTTTTGCGCCCTGTGTCGCTTGTGCCATCGAATTAACTTCGCAGTCGTGATGCGCCAGAAGCCCAACACGACATCACCGTGACCGCCGCCACGCCGCGCGCGTGTCCGCATGCACGCATTCGTACACCCAACTGCGGCTTGAGAATTTCCTTACAGATCACGGTGCTGCGTGATGGCCAGATGGGTCGGCCGGGGCAGGTGCCCTGGCCGGGATTGGCGTCCTGAAAAAAACCAACATTCAGCACTCTTCGACGACCACTCGGCCCGTCGTTGAAAATGCACCGCGTGCCTTGCTTCGGCGGGCGGTGCGTGGGGATTCATCAGAATCCGCTGGAGTCTTTTTGCTGAATGTCGGATCTCCGGTACGCCAACCCGCACCGTCCGCCACCTTGCATCCGCAGGTGGCTCGTCGTCTACGAGGAGACTCACCATGTCCGCACGCCCCGTGTTCCCCCAACTGTACGCACTGATCGGCGAAGCCGCTGACCTGCTACCGGTCGACGTCGCCGAGCGCGTCGAAACCCTGCTCGATGATCCCAAGGATCTGTTGCCCGCGCTGCTGGCCCGCATGGACGGCCGCGATGCAGCCGACGGCCGGCGACTGGAAGCGCAGGGCCTCAGCCCTGCCCAGGCGGCCACCATGGCCGGTCTCAGCCGCACCCTGGCCGGCTTGAATGCACTCATGCAGGTGCTGCACGCCGCCGAAGCCGCCCGCGAACAGGGCGGTGCCCACCAGCAACTCAGCCCGGACGTGGTAGATGGATTGCTGCTTGGCGCACGAGAACTGGCCCGCTATGCCCGCCTGCAGCTGGAGTAGATCCACGCCACGCGTGGATGCAGAACGCTTTGTAGAGCCGAGCCCATGCTTGGCTTGATGATCGCAGCCGAGCGTGGGCTGGGCTCTACAGCAGTTCCACGGTGGCGCCGGGTAGATCGCCGCAACGCGCGGATGCGCTTCGGTAGTGCCGGCCGCTGGCCGGCAACCAGGCCTCAACCCCCAGCCAACCCCAGATACCGCTCATGCAGCGCTTCCACCTGCGCCTGCAGGTCTTCCGGGTGACCATCGTTGACCACCACATCATCGGCCAGTGCCAACCGCTGTGCACGGGTGGCCTGGGCGGCGATCATCTTGTCGGCCAGCGCGGCGTCGATGCCGTCGCGCTGCATCAGCCGCGCGTGCTGCACCGCTTCGGGCGCATCCACCAGCAATACCCGGTCCAGCCACGGGTAGGCCTGCCGCCCACCGACCTCGGTCAGCAACGGAATGGCGGCAATCGCATAGGGGCTGGCGGCCTGCGCGCACTGCTGTTGCATCAGCAGGCGGATGGCCGGGTGGGTGATCGTTTCCAGTGCCGCCCGTTCGGCCGGGTCGGCGAATACGTGGGCCCGCAGGCGCGCCCGGTCCAGGCTGCCGTCCGCCTGCAGCATGCCGGCGCCGAAGCGCTCGGCGATGCGGCCCAGGGCGGGGCTGCCGGCAGCGACCACCGCGCGGGCGGCCAGATCGGCGTCGGCCACCACGATGCCCAGCGCCTCGAAGCGCCGGGTCACCTCGCTCTTGCCGGCGGCAATGCCGCCGGTCAGGCCCACCACATACCGGCTCATGGGGATTCCCCTCAGCGCAGTCCGCTCATCACCAGGTACTGCTCCACCACGGGCGCGCCCCACATGAAGTACAGCCAGCCCGCGATCGCCAGGTAGGGGCCGAACGGGATCGGCGTGGCGCGGTCACGGCCACGGGTGTACAGCCAGATCGAACCGATGATGGCGCCCAGCACCGACGACAGCAGGATGATCGGCAGGATGCCCTTCAGCCCGCACCAGGCGCCGAGGGCGGCCAGCAGCTTGAAATCGCCGTGGCCCATGCCTTCCTTGCCGGTCAGCTGCTTGAACAGCCACCACACCATCCACAGCGACAGATAGCCCACCGCCGCGCCGACCAAGGCAGGCTTGGCCGGCATGTACAGGTTGTCGATGTTGCCTATCAGGCCCAGCCACATCAGGGGCAGGGTCAACTGGTCGGGCAGCAGCTGGGTGCGCAGGTCGATGCCGGACAGGGCGATCAGGAAGCAGGTCAGCACGATGGCGCCGAAGCCCTGCCAGCCGAAACCGAACTGCCAGACGCAGGCCAGCACCAGCACCGAGGTCAGGGCCTCGACCAGCGGGTACTGCAACGAGATCGGCGCCTTGCAGTGGCGGCACTTGCCGCCCTGGATGATCCAGCTGAACAGCGGGATGTTCTCGTACCAGCTCAGCTTGTGCTTGCAGTGCGGGCAATGCGAGGGCTCGACCACGATCCCCGGTGGTGGGGGCTCGTAGAAGTCCGGTTCCTCCAGGACCTCGCGCGCATCGCGCTTCCACTGCCACTCCAGCCGCTTGGGCAGGCGCAGGATGACGACGTTGAGGAAACTGCCCAGCAGCAGCCCCAGGGCGGCCGCGGCGGGGTAGCCGAGGCCGGGATGCTGGTCGAGAAATGCCATGTATGTGTCAGACCACCGATGCCAGTTTGAAGATGGGGAGGTACATGCCAATGACCAGACCGCCGACGATGATACCAATGAACACCATGATCATCGGCTCGAGCAGGCTGCTCAGTGCATCCACGGCGTTGTTGACTTCCTGCTCATAGTACTCGGCCACCTTGAACAGCATGGCGTCCAGAGCGCCCGCCTCTTCACCGATACCCGTCATCTGGATGACCATGTGTGGGAACAGGGCGGTCTGCTTCATGGCCATGTTGACCGGGTAACCGACCGAGACGTCATCGCGCATGCGCAATACGGCATGCTCGTAAACCGTATTGCCGGTAGCGCCTGCAACAATGCCCAAGGCTTCCACCAGCGGTACGCCAGCCTTGAAAGTCACAGCGGTCGTGCGGGCAAAGCGGGCAATCGAGCTGTTATGCATGATCTGGCCAATGACTGGCACTTTCAGGATCAAGCGATCCATCCCGTGCTGCATCTTCGGCGAGCGTTTGTAGGCCATGGTGAAACCTACGATGCTGCCGATGACGATGATCGCGATCAGCCACCACCAAGAGACCATGAACCGGGATGCGGCTACGATCATCTGAGTAAATGCCGGCAGATCAGCGCCAAATCCCCTGAAGACGTCCTCAAATTGTGGAACCACCCAGATCAGCAGGATCGAGCTGACCAAGAGCGCTACCGCAATGACCATTGCAGGGTAAAACAGAGCCTTTTTTATCTTGCCCTTCAGGGCTTCGATGTTCTCTTTGTAGTTGGCCACGGTATCAAGCACCGTCTCCAATACACCGGCGCCTTCACCGGCACGCACCAGGTTGCGATAGAGCTCGTCGAACTGCACCGGATACTTGCTGATTGCCTCATGAAGGGACGATCCGCCCTCGATATCGGTGCGGATGCCGTCCACCATCTTCTTCATGCGCGGGTTCTTGTGCCCGCTGGCGATGATGTCCAGCGCTGAGACGATCGGCACACCGGACTTCATCATCGTCGCCATCTGGCGGCTGAAGAATGCAATGTCCTTCGGCGAAATCTTGCTGCCGGCTGCGCCGAACAGTGGCTTGGGCTTTGGCTTGACCGTGCCCGGGGTGATGCCTTGGCGGCGCAGCTCGGCCCGCAGCAGATTCGCGTTTTTCGCGGCCTGCTCCCCTTTCATCTTCACACCCCGCTTGTCCGTCCCCTCCCAGACAAACGGCTGCAGGTCCGTGGTGCTGCGCGCCACGGGCTCCTTCTTGATCGCACTGCGACTGACAGACATATCGGCTCCCCAAGACCCGCCATCCCCAGGCGGGCGTCTAGCCGTCGATGGTAGCGGGTTCATGCCCGTCTGGGCAGTTGTTGGGGGCACCATCATGCGAATTCGTGCCGGGTGCCGACCAAAGGTGACGCACTGCGTCACATTGCCGCGTCCATCGCAGATTCGCATCCGGGGGGTTCCCATCCGTGAAATAGCTGCCATCATGGGCGCGGGGAAATCCAGGGGGAGGCGTGCCGGGGTTGGCACGCAACCTGCGTTGATCCACCCGCAGGGGGCAGGACCCGCTCAGCTGACCACTGGTCAGACCGATCCTGACTTCTGAAATCAACCACCACTTATCTTGGGGATGTACCAAATGAAGAACCAGAAGGGCTTCACCCTTATCGAACTGATGATCGTTGTTGCGATCATCGCCATCCTGGCTGCCATCGCGCTGCCGGCTTACCAGGACTATGTGGCACGCTCGCAGGTTTCCGAAGCGATGACCCTGAGCTCGGGTGCCAAGACCGCTGTTACCGAGTACTACGCCGACAAGGGCGCCTTCCCGACCACCAATGCTTTGGCTGGCCTTGCTGGCGCCTCGTCGATCAGCGGCAAGTATGTCACCAGCGTGACTGTTGGCACCGGTGGTGCAATTACCGCAATGATGAAGGGCTCGGGTTCGGTTAGCTCCAAGGTTGCAGGCAAGACCTTCGTGCTGACTCCGGCTGATGCGGGCGGCTCGATCACCTGGGATTGCAAGAGCTCCGGTACCATCGACGCCAAGTACCGTCCGTCGTCCTGCCGCTAATCGCGCAGACGGCATAGCGGTATCGGGAAAGGGCCGCTTTGCGGCCCTTTCTTTTTTGGGGCAAGGGGAGTTCTATTCGATGCGAAGTGCACCTGCGCAGCGACTGCTGCCCCTGGCGGGTCTGGTCCTGCTGGCGTTGCTCGGAGTGGGCGTCTACTGGAATGGCTTGAATGGGGGGTTCATCTTTGATGACTTTCCCAATCTGGTGGACGATCCGGATTGGCGCTTGACCTCGATGGACTTTACTTCCATCGCGCAGGTCATGGGCAATGGGGTCACGGGCGACGTGGGCCGCCCATTGGCAATTCTCAGTTTCGGCCTGAATTACTACTTTACTGGCTTGGCGCCCTGGCCGATGAAGGCGACCGGCTTGGCTCTACACCTCCTGAATTCAGCGCTGGTGTTCGCCCTGGCGTCCATGCTGATCAGGCGAGTGCTCAGCATTTCGTGGTCACAGGTGCGCTTGACGGCCTTCATGGTCGCCACCGTGTGGATGGTTCATCCATTGCAGGTGTCTACCGTCCTTTATGTCGTGCAGCGCATGGAAATAGGAGGGGCGACGGGAGTCCTGATCGCACTTCTCTGCTATCTCAAGGCGCGCGGCAGCGCTCCCTGGTCCCGGGCGTCGTTGCTCTGGTGGTGCTGTGCGGTGTTCGGAGCCGGGATTGGCCTGGGCTTCAAAGAGACCGCGATACTCATCCCAGCTTACACACTCTTGATCGAGGTGTTTCTCCTCAAGTTCCGGAATCCGGATGGAACACGCGCGCGCGCAATTTCCCTCCTATATGCCTTTGGAGCCATAGGGGCGATCTTTCTATATTTCGCAGTGATTCTGCCTGGCGCCCTAGCGCCGGAACGCTACTCGGCACGTGATTTCAGCTTGGCAGGCAGGTTGTACTCGCAACCGGCGATTCTGCTGAACTACCTTCAGCAGATCATGCTTCCCTGGCCCGAGTCGTTGAAGTTCTATTACGACAATGCACAGGTCCCGCCATCCTGGCGTTCAACTACTTTCATAGTCCCGATGCTGGCGCTGGTCGCGCTGTCGACAGCGGCTTGGGGGCTGCGCAAGCGCTGGCCCCTGACGGCACTTGGCATCGGATGGTTCTTTGCCAGCCATTTGCTGACCAGTAACGTTGTGCCGCTGGAGTTGGCATTTGAACATCGGAACTACCTGGCAATCGTGGGTATCGCTCTTGCCTTGGTGCAACCACTGGCCGCGGTGATGCAGAGGTGGACCGTTGAGGCACGCCGTACGGCAGGGGGAGTCCTGCTGCTTTTTGTTGCGGCCATGGGGTGGATCCAGGTGCAGACGTGGGCGGATCCAATGCGCCTTGCTCTCACGTTGTCCAACCGTAATCCTGATTCTTCGCGGGCCGGTTATGAACTTGGACGAGCACTGCTGGCATCGGCCCCCGCGGATCCTGCCTCCCCGGCCTGGGCGCTGGCTGAGAAGGAGTTCACGCATGCGGCCTCATTGCCCGGTAGTTCGCCACTTCCCGAGCAGGCACTGATCATTCTCAACTCGCATCAAGGGCGGGCGCAGCCCCCGGAGATATGGGGTTCACTTGAGCGGAAGATATCCAGGCGGTCATTGGGACCACAGGAAGTCGGGGCACTTGAAGCGATCGTCGCATGTCGGGTTGAGGGGGGGTGCAGGCCAGTTGAAGAGCAGGCACTGTTTGCTCTGTTGTCGACCGCAACTGCAGAGAATCCTCGATCGTCGAGGGTCCGTGTAGTGTTCTCCAACTACGCCTTCAACGTGATGAAAGATCCGTCTCTAGCGATGAGGCTCATTCGTGAGGCCGTGCAGATCTCGCCGGAGGACCTGGGATGCCGGCTTTGGTTGCTGAGGATGGGATTGGCATCGAACTTGCTTCAGGTCAGTGAGGCTAGGCAAGGATTGGGGATCCTGCGAGCCGTCAATCATCGCCATGCATATGACCGGGACATTGAGGGCCTGGAGCATTGGCTGGTGGCGAGCCAACAAACAACAGGGGAGTAGTACATGAATCAGCGTGGATTTTCCTTGATCGAACTCATGATCGTGGTTGCTATCATCGCCATCCTGGCGGCAATTGCGCTGCCGGCCTACCAGGACTATGTTGCTCGAGGACAGGTAGCTGAGGGGCTCTCGTTGTCGACCGGGGCCAAGGAGGCAATAGCCACCTACTACTCCGACCATGGGCAGTTTCCTGCCGACAATCGCGCCGCGGGCATGGCTGCTCCAGGGTCGGTATCCGGAAAATTCGTCCGATCGGTGACCGTTGACGGTACCGGATCGATCTCGGTGGCCTTTGCTTCTTCGGCCAGCGCGAAGGTCGCCGGACAGACACTAGTTCTTACCGCGAGCGATACCAACGGGGCGGTGAACTGGTCTTGTGGAGGGTTGGACGCCCGGTATGTGCCCACATCCTGTCGCTAGACGACAGTCCGGTCCCGGGGCTTGAACGAGAGTTCAGGGGTGATTTGGGCGTGTCGCCTCTAGAAGAAGCGCTTCCATCTGAATGGCTCGTTCTTCCCAGTCGAAGGCCCTCAGGTCGGTATTGGAAAGCGGCATCTGAAGCTGAAGGTCGATGGCTTCTACGAGATCATTGATGTCGCCGGGGACGTATGTGCGTACTGCGCCCCCGCCGATCCGTCGTGTGTCACCAACGTCTGAGGCGACGATCGGTACGCCACAGGCAATCGATTCCGCTAGCTTCAATGGGTAGCAGAAACGCCCAAACCCTGAATTGCGATTGCAGACTACCGATACATCGAGTGAATTGATTAATAACGGGACCTGCTTCCAGCCGATGACGCCGAAATCGATGATCCTGGGATGTGGGTAGCGGTGAAGGGTGGTATCCCTAGGGCCGGCAATGACGAGGTGGATGTCGGGGTAGCGCTCTGAAAGTGCCTGGAATGCTCGGAATAGATCTTCAATCCCCCTGCTTTGGTCGAGGGCGCCGGCACAGCCAATCAGGCGAGCCTTCACGGGAAGACCAAGCATCTCCCTGCTGACACGTTTGTCGATCGGATGAAACAGATCCCGGCGGACCGCGTTGCCAATGACATGTACTGGAACAGGTGTTGAAAGAGTGGATTTCACGTGATCAGCCAGGGCATGTGTTACTGCGCTGATTGCCTTTGAGCGCGCACATGCGCGACGGAAGGCGGCGCGCATGCCTGGGATCCGGCTGAGTCCGAAAGATTCGTAATTGTCGTAGAGATCTGCAACGTGAGGAGTATGGATGTGCTTCGCCAAGCTTGCACCGAGCACGGTGCATGGTGCATCGGAGCTTGTCAGGAGGACATCGATAGGGTGCTTCTGGTGAAGTCGCCTGATTGCACGTTCTAACTGGATGGTCTCGAGTGAAAGAGCGTTGATGGAACGCCATTGAACCCCTGCCGGAGACAGGAAATTGCCGGAATCTCGATGCCGATAGCTCAGTACGATTCCGCTGATGGCATGCCCACGGCGCGCAAGTGCTTCCGGGATTTCCCAGAGTCGGCCATAGCGGTCGTCGATGAGGTCGCGTCCGGTGTACTGCCGCTTGCTGAGCATGAGGACATGCATGGACTGACCTGTATGGAAAATCAGATGGGTAGTGCATCATCATGGGCCAGTTGAAGGTGGGAAGTCACCTGCGGGGGGGGCATGGGATTTGCAACAGCGCTGAGGAGGGTGGGTAATCAGCTGCGCATCGGGGAGCGGCCGGGCTGGGTGCAGAGCATGCTACGCCGCCTGTTCCGTCACGCCCGCGGGCGGCAGACAGTGCGCGATTTCGATGGCCGGTTCATCATGACCCTCGATCTTGCCGAGCATATGCAGCGTCGCATGTTCTGGATGGGCTACTACAACCTTCGCCTCGTCTCTCTCCTCGACCATCTCCTTGAGCGGGGAATGACCGTGATCGATGTGGGTGCCAACATCGGGGAGATTAGCCTGGTCTGCGCGAATCGAGTGGGCAGTGCCGGTCATGTCGTCGCATTGGAGCCGATAGCCGGGATTGCTGACGAATTGCGATTGAATGTGCGGCGCAATGGGCTGCAGGGGATAGTGCAGGTCCATCAGCAGGGCTTGGCAGGAGAGGCTGGCCGGCAGGCGATCTATGCGTCCTGCGGACAGCATGACGTGAATGAAGTTCATCAGGGACTGGGGAGCCTGCATGGAACCGAGGGTGTCGACCAGCGTATTGGAATGGTCGACATAACAACGTTGGACGAACTCGTAAGGCGTATTGGCCTGTCACGGTTGGATTTTTTGAAGGTCGACATTGAAGGCGGTGAGTTGCCCTGTCTGCAGGGGGGCATCGAAACGTTACGACGCTTCCTGCCGATAATCGCAGTGGAAGTACAGGAGCGCTCCAGCCTGGCCGCTGGATACCATAGTCGGGAGATTCTGGAGCTGCTATCGCCATTGGGCTATCGCTTCTATCGCTTGGAGGCGAGGCGGCGGTTGGTTCGGATCGGTGTTCAGGATCTGCGTGACTATCAGGATGTGATCTGCATTGCAGGGCCGGTCCGGGCCTTGGAGGTTGCATGATCTGGCTGCTGGCCAGCCGCTGGGAAGCCGGCGGATTGGAGCGCGTGCAATTGAACCTCGCGCGTGGCTTCAAGAAGAGAAAATGCTCGGTGAGTATCATCGCCGGGCGTGATCTGAATGGGCCGGGTGACAATGGTGAAGTGACGTTCATCGCTCCGCGCGGTGCGTGGCAGATGCTCCTTGGATTGCCCTTGCGCATCCGACGTGAGCGGCCACGCGTCGTGGTCACTACCTCCAACGACATTGCGGTATGGGTCACCTTCTGGCGCCGCATTCTCTATCCTTCTACGGCAGTCGTTGTGGCTCAGCATCTTTCGCTGTCAGGGCCCAGGCGGGCGGCTCGTGGGTTTGTCAGGCTCAAACTGGAATTGATTCGTTGGGCGATGCGGGGCATGCTGGCGCGGTCCCAGGGTCTGGTCGCTGTTTCTGTGGCGTTGGCGACAGAAATGGCGTCTGAGCTGAAGCTCCCTCGCTCCGGAATACGAGTTATTCACAACCCGTTGGTCAGTACGGAGGGTGTGCAGGCAAGGCACATTTCTCAGGCGTGGCCCTTCCCGCATGACGATGTTCCGGTTTTTATCTATGCGGGGCGCCTTTCACCGGAGAAGCGCCTCGATCTTCTTTGGGAGGCATTTGTGCTGGTGCGAGCCACCCATCCGGCACGTTTGCTCATACTGGGACAGGGGCCGGAAGGTGCGCGTGTGGCCCAGTGGATTGAGAGGAGCACATTCCAGAGCGACTGCGCGCTGCTGGGGCGGGTGGAGGATGCGCTGCCCTGGATGGCCCGAAGCACGGCGCTGGTGCTGCCGTCAGACTACGAAGGGTTTGGCAATGTCCTGGTCGAGGCCATGAGTTGCGGCGTTCAGGTGATTGCTACCGACTGCCCACACGGTCCGTCGGAAGTCTTGGGCGGCGGTCAGTTTGGCCAACTGGTGCCTGTGGGAGATGCGCATGCATTGGCCCAGGCCATGAGGAATGTGCTGAATGGAAGGCGGCAGGTGGCTGCTGAAGATCTTCGCGAACGTAGCAAGGCATTCTCCATCGATGCAGCCTGTGAGGCGTATCTGGAGCTCTTCAGCTTGGCAATTGAGCGACTTCAGAGCCGGGACTGAAAATCACAGTCAACCATGCGGCCATTGCCATCAGTGCTTCTGCGACGATGATCATCCAAACCGCTCCCAACAGTCCGTGTGCAGGAATCCAAGTTGCGGCGATCAAGGTCATTATCATCAGCCCGAGAGTCTCGATGATGAATCGATGCATTTTCTTGCCACGTCCAATCAGCACATTACAGGCGATTTGGCGCAGGCTGTAGCCGATGATGAACAGGCCCATCCATTGCAGGCCGGGAATGGCAGCAGAGAACTCAATACCGAGCACGGAGGGCAAGATGCCGGCGGTACACCACAGCACGAGGCCCCCCAGCGTTCCATACGCCGTCGCGACCAAGATCATTGAAACGATCAGGTGTAGATGCTGGGGGGACACTGGTTGCGCACGGAACAACCGCGGCATCGCTGACATGACCATTGCATCGAGTGGCATCGCAATTACCGCCGCGATGCGATAGCACGCAGCATACAAGCCGGCTAGCTCGCTTCCACCTGCATGCAGGACTAACGATTTATCCAGCGTAGTCACGGCAACGGCAGAACTCCATGCAGCGGCGTGTCCGGTGCCATGCTTCAAATCGCTGCGTCCGATCTGCAGGTGTGCTGGGCCGGGGCGCAGTATTCGCCGGACCAGCATGAGGGCCAGCACCGCGCTGCATGCCGAAGAGGCCAGGTGCAGCAATAGATAGGTCGTCAGGTTGTGGTCGACCGGTAGCAGCCCGAAGATGCAGATGGCTGCAAGCCTCATGCCTGCGTTCAATGCGGGGAGGGCAGCGGCCCAGCCCAAACGATCATTGGCTGAAAATGCGAATGCAGCATTGGTGACGATAGGGAATGCGATGATCTCCGAAAGCGCGACAAGGCCGAGTGCGGGCCACGACATCAAGCCAGCGGTCAGTAGAGAAAAGGCCAAGGAAAGTGGCGCTGCGCTCAGGGCGCAGAGTACAAGGCTCTGCTTCCAATAACGGGGAAACTTCCCGTGGTCCGCAGTGCTGTATTGATACATCAGCATGCCGCTGCCCAGCCCGACTAGGCCGGCAAGAGCCGAGGCCGTGCCAACCGTGCCGGAGAACAGGCCGTAGTCGGTTGCCCCCAAAACGCGAGCGCCGAGGATGATCCATGCAGCCAAGCACGCCATCCGCATGCCCTGCCAGAACATCACCAGGATCGAGGTCCTAGCAAGGTTGCCAAGGCGCGGTAGCCTAGCGGGCATTCTGGGGCTCCATGATGGCGCGTAATCGCTTCGCATAGTCTGCGGCGACTTGCGAATGGTCGAAGCGAGCTACCAGCTCAGGTCGTTGTGCGTGCGCCCACGCTTGCGCCTGTTCCGGTGCACTCAGCAGTTCGATGAGTACGCTTGCAAGCGAAGCTGAGGATCGTTGCATGGCCACATAGCGAGGCGGGCCCGCTGGAAATGCATCACGTACTGCCGGCACGTCCGTGGTCACGACCGGGCAGCCGCAACCGAGAGCTTCCACAGTAACCAATCCAAGCCCCTCCTGATCTCCGTTGCGGGCCTCGACGAAGGGAGCGACGAGCGTAGTCGCACGTTGGTAGTAGGCGGGAAGCGCGTTCTGCGTCACCGGACCGACGAAACGGACGTGCTTTTGCAGACCTAATGCTGCCACCTGAGCTTCCCGTTCTGGTAGTTCCGGCCCGTGTCCGATGATGGTGAGAAAGACCTGGGAATGACGAGCCAGAACGAGTGGCAAAGCATCAATCAGGTACGTCAATCCCTTCTTCTCGACCAGTCGTCCGACGAACAGCAGTTCGTTATGTGCCCGCTTCACTGGGGAGGGGACAAAGCGATGTTGAAGGTCCACGCCCATTGGCGAAACCGCCAAGGGAAGGTTCGCCGCTAATGCGCGAAAGGGCGCCACCATCGCCTGACTGACGACGCTGGCCGCTTGTGCGCGAGCTAGGGAGAATCGTTTCACGGCCGAGAGAAGCCGCCCCTTCAGAGAGAAGAGATCTCCGCCATGAGATGTAATCAGCATCGGGGGGCGGAGGCGTCTTGGCAGCAGCGCGCTTGTGAGTCCCTGCGGAATGATCCAGTGTGCATGCAGCACTTCGTGACGATTTCGCCGCAGCTCGCGTTGCAATGCCCACCACTGACACAGCAGGAACGTGGGCAACAGTGCAAGCATCCAAGGGCGGCGGCGCAAGTTGGAGGTGATGCCACCACCATTGACAAGTTGCTCCATGCATTCCGGCGCGTAGCGATAGCGAATGACCTGTACACCGTCCAGTTTCTCTTGGGTGGCGGCGCCAGGAGCGTGAGGACATAGCACAGTGACCCGGAAATCACCGGTCAGATGCCGGCTGAGGGCGTGCACGAACCCAGGCTCGGTATCTCCTTCCCACCGCGGATAGGTGGACGCCACGACCAGCAGCCCCGGAAGAGAGGCGGTCTGCATGCCTCCCTCAGTCACTCGGTTGAGTCCTTCCGCGATGCAAGGTAGGTAAGGCCGGTGATCTGCTCCGATACCAAGCCGATAAGGAAGATGATCACCGATGCGCTGAACAGCAGTGTGCTCATGTTGGTGAAGCGATGCATGGTCGCGAATGTATACCCGTAGTAGCCCAAGCCCAGAAGGAAGAAGGCCAGCGCCACGGGTGCGAACAGCTTCAGGGGAGAGTACAAGGTGGCAATCTTGAAGATGATCAGCAGGAAGCGGATTCCATCCTTGATCGGACGAATGTGGCTACCGTTCCCCACACGCTTCGCGACAGGAATGGGGACATAGGCAACAGGGTAGGCGCTTCGGAAGAATGCCATGGTGCTGGTCGTTGGGTAGCTAAATCCGTTAGGCAGCAAATGCAGGAACTCGCGGAAGCGTCGCGCGCGTACCGCACGGAAGCCCGAAGTCAGGTCCATTACTTTGAAGCCGGTCATATGGCTGGCCAGCCAGTTGTAGAATCGATTGGCAAGGCCGCGGTGAACGTTGGCTTGGCCGCTGCTGTCGCGAGCGCCGACGACCATGTCGTAGCCTTCGGACAGCTTATCCAGCAATGCCCGGATGTGGGCCGGGTCATGCTGCCCATCGGCATCCATGAACACCAGAATGTCTCCACAGGCTGCGCGTGCGCCACGTTTGATCGAGGCACCGTTACCCATCGAATAGGGGCTGGAAAGCACCCGAACACCTTGTTCCCGCGCAATTGTTGCGGTGGCGTCGGTGGAGCCGTCATCGACTACGATGATCTCTGCAAGTGGGTACTGCAAACGAAGTTCCGGCAGCGTGCGAAGAAGGCCTTCGGCTTCATTCTTGGCCGGCAGGATGATGCTGAGCTGATTCAAAGTGTGTCCCCATTTTCCCCGGTGCAATGGTACTCCGCTGCGGTGCCTGAATGGGGCGGGGAAGGAGCGGAAGGAAAGGCACGGGTCAGACCTCCTCCAACCTGAAGTAGTCTGAGGAGCGGCTGTAGACGAAAGCGATGTGGAAACATGTGACCAGAAGGGATGTTGGTGGGCCGTTGACGGGGCTATCATCCCCGGGGGAGTCAGGATCGTGCCTGCCGGGCTGGGAGTGCCGGGCGAGGCAGTCATGCTGAAGGATTGGCGTCGTCGTCGGCCAGCGGGTCGCGGCAGGTTCTGCTGCCCTGTGCGGTGCCCCTGGAAGGCGCGCCGCACTGCCTGACCCATGATGAGCCAAGGATTCATATGAACGCCGTAACCACCGCCAACCTCGTCGGCATCACCGGCCTGGCCCGTCGCCTGGTCCAGGATGGTGCGCTGGACGAGGCTTCCGCCCGCGACGCCATGGCCAAGGCCGCTGCGGCCCGCCAGCCGCTGCCGACCTGGTTCGCGCAGAACAAGGTGGTCGGGGCGGCCCAGTTGGCGGCGGCCAACGCGGTCGAGTTCGGCATGCCGCTGTTCGACGTGTCCACGTTCGACGCCAGCCAGAACGCGATGAGCCTGGTCAGCGAGGAGCTGCTGCGCAAGCACAACGTGCTGCCGCTGTTCAGGCGCGGCGGCAAGCTGTTCGTGGGCACCAGCAACCCGACCCATTCGCTGGACGAAATCAAGTTCCACACCAACCTGGTGGTGGAGCCGATCCTGGTGGATGAAGACCAGATCCGCCGCACGCTCGAGCAGTGGCATGCCAGCCATGACACGCTGGGCGACGCGCTGAGCGGTGACGACGATGGCATTGGCAACCTGGATGTGTCCGGCGGTGACGAGGACATTTCCGGAGCCGGCGACGCCGGCATCGACGCCAAGGGCGATGACACCCCGGTGGTGAAATTCGTCAACAAGGTGCTGGTGGACGCGATCCGCAAGGGCGCCTCGGACATCCACTTCGAGCCCTATGAAGATGACTACCGCGTGCGCCTGCGCATCGATGGCCTGCTGAAGATGGTCGCGCGCGCGCCGGTGAAGCTGAACCAGCGCATCGCCGCACGCCTGAAGGTGATGGCGCAGCTGGACATCGCCGAGAAGCGCGTGCCGCAGGACGGACGCATCAAGCTCAACCTGTCCAAGACCAAGCAGATCGACTTCCGCGTGAGCACGCTGCCGACCCTGTTCGGCGAGAAGGTGGTGCTGCGTATCCTGGACGGCAGCGCGGCCAAGCTGGGCATCGACAAGCTGGGTTACGAACCGGACCAGCAGAAGCTGTTCCTGGAGGCCATCCACAAGCCCTACGGCATGGTGCTGGTAACCGGCCCGACCGGTTCAGGCAAAACGGTGTCGCTGTATACCGCGCTGGGCATCCTCAACGACGAGACGCGCAACATCTCCACCGCCGAAGACCCGGTGGAAATCCGCCTGCCCGGCGTCAACCAGGTGCAGCAGAACAACAAGCGCGGCATGACCTTCGCCGCGGCCCTGCGCTCGTTCCTGCGACAGGATCCGGACATCATCATGGTCGGCGAAATCCGCGACCTGGAAACGGCCGAGATCGCGATCAAGGCGGCGCAGACCGGCCACATGGTGCTGTCCACGCTGCACACCAACGATGCGCCGCAGACCATCGCGCGCCTGATGAACATGGGCATCGCGCCCTACAACATCACCAGCTCGGTGACGCTGGTGATCGCCCAGCGCCTGGCGCGCCGGTTGTGCAACAACTGCAAGCGCCCGGCCAACCTGCCAGAGCACGCGCTGCTGGCCGAAGGCTTCACCCAGGCGCAGCTGGACGCGGGTATCGAGCTGTACGAGGCGGTCGGCTGTGATGAGTGCACCGAGGGCTACAAGGGCCGTACCGGTATCTACCAGGTGATGCCGATGACCGACGAGATCGCCACGATCGTGCTGGCCGGTGGCAATGCGTTGCAGATTGCCGAGGCCGCGCAGCAGATCGGGGTGAACGATCTGCGCCAATCGGCGTTGAAGAAGGCGGCGGCGGGCATTACCAGCCTGGCCGAGATCAACCGCGTTACCAAGGATTGAGGTCGATCCACGCCGTGCGTGGATGCCGCGATGCATGAGGTTGCCGGCCAGCGGCCGGCACTACCAGATTGGGTGACCCTGTGCTTACTCCATCCCCAGCTTCTTCAGCTTGTAGCGCAGCGCGCGGAAGGTGATGCCCAGCTGCGCGGCGGTACGGGTCTTGTTCCAGCGGTTTTCTTCCAGCGCGCGCTGGATGGCGCTGCGTTCGAGCTGTTCGATGTACGAGGGCAGGGCGGCGTTGCCGGGCTGCAGGTCCACCACGGCTTCGGCATGCGCTGCGCTGCCGGGCGTGCGTGGGGCATGCTGCGGCAGGCGCAGGTCGTCGGCGCCGATGCAATCTTCTTCGGCCAGTGCCAGCGCGCGTTCCAGGATGTTCTCCAGTTCGCGTACGTTGCCGGGGAAGGCGTACTGGGCCAGCGCGTCCAACGCCGACGGCGCCAGCAGCGGCGTCGGGCGGCCATGGCTGCGGGCCAGCCGTGCCAGTACCGACGCGGCCAGTTCCGGCAGGTCCTGGCGACGCTCGCGCAGCGGCGGCACCCTCAGTTCGATCACGTTGATGCGGTAGTACAGGTCGTGGCGGAAGCGCCCGTCCTCGACCAGCTCGGCCAGGTCCTTGTGGGTGGCCGAGAGGATGCGCACGTCCACCGGCTCTTCGTTGGCGGCGCCGACCGCGCGCACCGACTTTTCCTGGATCGCGCGCAGCAGCTTCACCTGCATCTGCAGGGGCAGCTCGGCCACTTCGTCCAGGAACAGGGTGCCGCCATGCGCGGCCTGGAACAGCCCGGGCTTGTCGGCGTGGGCGCCGCTGAAGCTGCCCTTGCGGTGGCCGAAGAATTCACTCTCCATCAGCTCGCCGGGAATGGCACCGCAGTTGACCGGCACGAACGGGCCGGCCGCGCGGGCGCCCTGGGCGTGGATGGTGCGTGCGACCAGCTCCTTGCCCACGCCGGATTCGCCGAGGATGTAGACCGGCGCCTGGCTGCGCGCGACCTTGCCGATGGTGGTACGCAGCACGTCCATGGCCGGCGAGTCGCCGAGCAGGCGTGCGCCCTGTTCGGCGGCGGGGCCGGGTGCAGGGCGCTCGGTGTTGTTCAGTTCCAGCGCGTGCTTGACCAGGCCACGCAGCACGGCGATGTCCACCGGCTTGCTGACGAAATCGAAGGCGCCGGCCTTCAGCGCTTCCACGGCCAGGTCCATGCTGCCGAAGGCAGTGATCATCGCCACCGGCGTGCGCGGGTAGTGCTGGGCGATCTCGCTGACCAGCTCGATGCCATTGCCGTCCGGCAGGCGCATGTCGGTGATGCACAGGTCGTACGGATTGCTGGCCAGCAGTTCGCGCGCTTCGGCAAGGTTGGCTGCGGTACTGATGCGCAGCCCCATGCGGCCGAGCGTCAGTACCAGCAGTTCGCGGATGTCGCGTTCGTCGTCGACGACGAGGGCGCTGCGGGTTTCGTTCATGGGCGTGAAAGATAAACGAGGGGGCTGGAAGCGACAAATGTTTGACGCACAGAATCGAGATCAGGTGGGCAACAGCGTATGCGGGCCGGGCAGCACCAGGCGGAAGCAGGAGCCACCGGCCGGAACCGGGATGTAGTCCAGCCGTGCCTGGTTGGCCCGGCACAGCTCGCGGGCGATGTACAGGCCCAGCCCGGTGCCGTGCTCGGAGGTGGTGAAGAACGGCCGGAACAACTGCGCGGCCACGCTCTCGGGAATGCCGGGGCCACGATCCATCACGTCGATGACCGCACTGCGCTCGTGCTGCGCCACGCGCAGGCGCACCCGCGCCGGCTGCTGGCCGATGCGCCCGTACTTGAGCGCGTTGTGCACCAGCACGGTCAGCACCTGGTAAAGGTGCTTGCTGTCGACCTGGGCCAGCACCGAGGTGTCGTTGATGATCGGCTCGATGCTGTCGGTTTCCAGCGTCTGCCCCTGCTTGTACTCCAGCACGAAGCGGCGCACGAAGGCGGCCAGGTCGACGTTTTCGGGCGTGGCGCGCTCGCGTCGGGCCAGGCCCAGCACGCTTTCGACGATGCCGTTGGTGCGCTGGCACTGCTGGCGGATGATCTGCAGCAGGCGGCGGTCGCTTTCGTTGAAGCCGGTGCCTTCTTCCAGCAGCTGCACCGCGTAGTTGATCGCGGCCAGCGGGTTGCGGATCTCGTGGGCGAGGCTGGCCGAGAAGCGCCCCATTGCTGACAGGGTGAGCGACTCGGCGCGGCGCGAGACCACGCTGGAATCGTCCAGGAACACCAGGGCCAGGTCGCTGCCGGCCAGCAGGCGCGCGAAGCGGGGCTGCACTTCGGGCTGGTCGGGGTTGAGCTGCAGCGGCAGTTCGTCCTGGGCCCAGCCGTTGCGCCAGCGCTGCAGGCGACGGGCGAGTTCCGGGGCGGCGCTGGCCAGGTCCAGGCGGCCGCTTTCGCCGCTGCCGTCGCTGTCACCGAGCAGCATCGAGGCGGCCTCGTTGGCCAGGGTGACACGGTTGTCGGCGTCGACCACCAGCACGCCGGTGCGCATGCGGCGGATGATCAGCTCGTTGATCTGAAACAGGTTGGCCACTTCGTCGCCGCGCTGGTTGGCCAGCTGCTGGTTGCGGCGCGCGCGGCTGCCGACCTGGTAACTGATGAAGGCCAGTGCCAGGTAGCTGGTGGCGAACATCGCCAGTTCGGCCAGGGTGCGGGTGGGGTCGCCACCTTCCAGCAGCTTCCAGGTGTATTCCACGCCGGTGGCGAGGCTGGCGGCCAGCGCCAGGCCCAGCCCCAGGCTGAGCGGCAGCAGGGTGGCGGCGGCGGCGATGTTGAACAGCAGCGACATCGAGATGCCGGCGCTGGCACCCGGCAGGGCATGCGACAACAGGGTGGCGGCCACGATGTCCACCAGCACGCCGCTGACCACGATCGGGCGCAGCCAGCGTTCGTTGCGGCCGATCACCAGGGCCAGCAGCGACAGCACCAGGTAGATGGCGGCGACGGTGTCGGCCAGCCGCGGGTGGTCGGCTTCGCCGACCATGGCCGAAAGCGGGCTGTAGAGCAGGGCGGCGATGACCGAGGCGATCAGCACCCGGTACAGCGCGAAGAAATACAGCTCACGCCGCGGAATCGATTCGATGCGGTCGATCAATGAAGCACTGGGTGACACGCCGGAACTCCCCTTCTGGCTGCCTGGGTCTGGAATCTGCGGCGGGCCTGCCCGGCGTCCCCTGGGGCCGGCGGTACGTCGCTTCGATGTGGCCTGCGGTGGAAGCCGTCGAGCACCCCCGACGCTGCACACCTTGGTTGACCAGTATAGGGCCCCGGGCAGGGGCCCGCCGGTACGGCCCGGATCGCGCATTTGGCCCGGGCTGGATACCGCTGGCCAGCCGGCCCCCGGGCGCAACTGCCTGAATGACGGCGGAAATCTGGCCGGTTCTGGCGTTTTGTACAGACTTCTTTGCGCCCCGGCGCCGGCTCGGCCACAATAGTGGGCCCGCCGCGGTCCGTGCCGGTGCCTCTTCCAGGGGGCCCTGAGGAATTGCGTGCGGTCGTTCCTATTCCCACGGTGACGCATGAATTTCCACGAATACCAGGCAAAACAACTGCTTGCCGAATACGGCATCCCGGTCCCGGCCGGCAAGGTCGCGGCGACCCCGGACGAGGCGGTTGAAGTCGCCCAGTCGCTGGGCCAGGGCCCCTGGATGGTCAAGGCGCAGATCCACGCTGGCGGCCGCGGCAAGGCTGGCGGCGTCAAGTTCTGCAAGACCGTCGACGACGTGAAGGCCGCAGCGGCCAAGATGCTCGGCACCAGGATGGCCACCTACCAGACCGCCGGCGTCGAGCTGCCGATCAACCTGGTGCTGGTGACCACCGCCGGTGAGATCGTCAAGGAGCTGTACCTGTCGGTCCTGGTGGATCGCGGCACCCGCACCATCAGCTACATCGCCTCTTCCGAAGGCGGCATGGAAATCGAGCAGGTCGCTGCCGAGACCCCGGACAAGATCCACACCCTGAACGTGGACTTCGTCGAAGGCGTGCAGGGTTACCACGGCCGTGACATCGGCTTCAAGATGGGCCTGACTGCCAAGCAGGCCGGCCAGTTCGCCAACATCATGGTGAACCTGTACCGCATCTTCAACGAAAAGGACCTGGCGCTGGTTGAGATCAACCCGCTGGCGATCCTGGACGATGGCAACCTGTACGCGCTGGACGGCAAGTTCAACAGCGACGACAACGCCAACTTCCGCCACAAGGAACTGGTCGCAATGCGCGACAAGTCCCAGGAAGATGAAACCGAAGTGACCGCTTCGGAGCTGGACATCAACTACGTCACCATGGACGGCAACATCGGCTGCATGGTGAATGGTGCCGGCCTGGCCATGGCCACCATGGACGTCATCAAGCTCAACGGCGGCGAGCCGGCGAACTTCCTGGACGTGGGCGGCGGTGCCAACAAGCAGCGCGTCATCGAGGCGTTCAAGCTGATCCTGTCCTCGGACAAGGTGGAAGGCATCTTCGTCAACATCTTCGGCGGCATCGTCCGCTGCGACATGATTGCCGAAGGCATCATCGCCGCCGTGAAGGAAGTGGGCGTCAAGGTTCCGGTCGTGGTGCGCCTGGAAGGCACCAACGTGGAAGAAGGCAAGCAGCTGCTGCGTGACAGCGGCATGGCCATCATCCCGGCTGACAACATCAACGACGGCGCCAAGAAGGTCGTTGAAGCGGTCAAGAACGCCGCCTGATCCACGACACCGAAGGAAATTCCCATGTCTGTTTTGATTAACAAGAACACCAAGGTGATCGTGCAGGGCTTCACCGGCCAGCAGGGCACCTTCCACGCCACTCAGATGATCGAGTACGGCACCCAGGTTGTTGGCGGCGTGACCCCGGGCAAGGGTGGCACCACCCACATCGACCTGCCGGTCTTCAACACCGTTGCCGATGCCGTGCAGAGCACCGGCGCCAACGCTTCGGTCATCTACGTGCCGCCGCCGTTCGCGGCCGACGCGATCCTGGAAGCTGCGGCTGCCGGCATCAAGGTCATCGTCTGCATCACCGAAGGCATCCCGGTGCTGGACATGCTGCGCGTCAAGAACGTGCTGACCCGTTCCTACCCGGACACCGTGCTGATCGGGCCGAACTGCCCGGGCGTCATCACCCCGGGCGAGTGCAAGATCGGCATCATGCCGGGCCACATCCACAAGCCGGGCAAGATCGGCATCGTGTCGCGTTCGGGCACCCTGACCTATGAAGCGGTCAAGCAGACCACCGAAGTCGGCCTGGGCCAGTCCACCTGCATCGGCATCGGCGGTGACCCGATCAACGGCCTGAACTTCGTCGACTGCCTGAAGCTGTTCAACGAAGACCCGCAGACCGAAGGCATCATCATGGTCGGCGAGATCGGCGGTGACGCTGAAGAAGCCGGCGCCGAGTACATCAAGAACCACGTGAAGAAGCCGGTCGTCGGTTTCATCGCCGGTGCGTCGGCTCCGGCCGGCAAGCGCATGGGCCACGCGGGTGCGATCGCCTCGGGCGGCAAGGGCACCGCGGAAGGCAAGTTCGCCGCGATGGAGGCCGCTGGCGTGGTCACCGTCCGTTCGCCGGGCGACCTGGGCGCTGCCATCGCCAAGCTGGTGAAATAAGATCGACTGCCTCCGGCAGACGATGCTGTAGAGCCGGCCGCTGGCCGGCTGCCTGAAACAGAAGGGCCGCCTTGGGGCGGCCTTTCTGCGTCTGGCGTGGGGCCAGATCCTTTTGCTGCGCAAAACGGATCTGACCCCGGCGTTACAATGGAAGCATTGCAACCACAGGCTGGATTCCCATGGCTTCGATCCGCATCGCGATGGCGCAGTTCGACTTCCCGGTCGGCGACGTCGCCGGCAACACCGAGCGCATCATCGAGATGATCGGCCAGGCGCGCGACGAGTACGGCGCCGAGCTGGTGATGTTCCCCGAGCTGGCGGTGAGCGGCTACCCGCCGGAGGACCTGCTGCTGCGCCCGGGTTTCCTGTACGAGTGCGAGCAGGCGTTGACCCGCATCGCCACCGCCTGCCGTGGCATCACCGCCGTGGTCGGCTGGCCGCAGGCGGCTGGCGCGGTGGTCTACAACGCCGCCAGCGTGCTGCGTGACGGCCTGGTCGAGCAGACCTACCGCAAGCGTGAGCTGCCCAACTACGCCGTGTTCGACGAGCGCCGCTACTTCGATGTCGATCCGGATGGTGGCAGCTGCGTGTTCGAGGTCAATGGCATTCCGGTCGGCCTGCTGATCTGCGAGGACCTGTGGTTTGCCGAGCCGCTGGCCGACACCATGCGCGCGGGTGCGCAGCTGGTGGTGGTGCCGAATGCTTCGCCCTACGAGCGTGGCAAGCACGCGCAGCGCGACGCCGTGCTGGCCGCGCGTACCCGCGAGAGCGGGGCGGCCATCGCTTACCTCAACGTGGTGGGCGGCCAGGATGCGCTGGTGTTCGACGGTGCTTCGGTGGTGGCGGATGGTGATGGCACGGTGCACCCGGCCGCTGCTGCCTTCGTCGACCAGTGGCTGGTGGTGGACTACGACGGTGAGACCCGCCGCTTCATGCCGCATGTGTGGATGGACGACGGCGACGAGAGCATGGACGCGCTGGCCTGGCGCGCGGTGACCCGTGGCATCCAGGACTACTGCCGCAAGAACGGCTTCAGGAAGGTGTGGCTGGGCCTGTCCGGCGGCATCGACTCGGCCCTGGTGCTGGCATTGGCCGTGGATGCGATGGGCGCGGAGAACGTGACCGCCGTGCGCCTGCCGTCGCGCTACACCGCCGGCCTGTCCAACGACCTGGCCGCCGAGCAGTGCCGGGCGCTGGGGGTGAAGCTTGAGGCTGTGTCGATCGAGCCGGCGTTCAAGGGCCTGATGGAATCGCTGGCGCCGATGTTCGAAGGCACCGCGCCGGACGTGACCGAAGAGAACCTGCAGTCGCGCAGCCGCGGCGTGATCCTGATGGCGCTGGTCAACAAGTTCGGCGGCCTGCTGCTGACCACCGGCAACAAGAGCGAGTACGCGGTCGGCTACGCCACCATCTACGGCGACATGTGCGGTGGCTATGCGCCGCTGAAGGACCTGTACAAGACCGAAGTGTTCGGCCTGTCCAAGTGGCGCAATACCGTGGGCGGCGCACCGGTGATCCCGCCGGCGGTGATCAGCCGCCCGCCGTCGGCCGAGCTGCGCGAGAACCAGCTGGACCAGGACTCGCTGCCGGCCTATGACGTGCTGGACGGCATCCTGTACCGCTACATCGACCAGGAGCAGTCGCGCGGGGAGATCGTGGCCGCCGGCTACGACGCAGCCGTGGTCGACCGCGTGCTGCGCCTGGTGCGCATCAGCGAGTGGAAGCGGCACCAGGCCGCGCCGGGGCCAAAGGTCTCGCGCCGCGCGTTCGGCCGCGAGCGGCGCTACCCGATCAGCAACGGCTACAAGGGCTGAGGCAGCGCCTGGCGGGTAGTGCCGGCCGCTGGCCGGCATCAGCGGTTGGCTGAAGCCGCGGCGCGGTACGCCGAGATAGTCGTACAGCGCCGCCCAGATGCCCGGCACGCTGGCCAGCGGTGCAGTGAACATGCTGCCGGTGTCGGCGCCGTCCAGCGTGGTGGCCAGTTCGCCCAGGCACTGCTCGCGTGCCACTGCAACACGGGCGCGGCCGGCGTCGCTGAGGACGCGGTCGATCTGCGGCGCGACCTGCAGCAGGCCATCGAGCAGGTACGCGTGGTAGGCGTTGACTGCACCGGCGCCGAGAGGTGGACGAGGAAAGCAGTCGAGCATGGCCCGACTCCACAAAGAAGAAGGGCCCCTTTCGGGGCCCTCGCTTACTTCTTTTCCAGTCGCGCGTTGCGCTGGCCAGTGCTGGCGGACTTCTCGCCGGCGAACGGGTTCAGCTTGCGGATCATCCACGGGTACTTCGGCCACTTGCCTTCCAGCCACGGGTGGTCCGGCTGGTTCAGCTGCAGGACGCGGCGGGCGTCGTCGGCCAGGGTCTTGTTGCCCAGGTGGGTGTAGGAATCGGCCAGCACGGCCACGGCGTCGTACTGGAAGGCGCTCTGCGGGTAGGTTTCCAGCAGGTAGTTGGCGCGGCCCACGGCTGACACCCAGGCGCCGCGGCGCATGTAGTACAGGGCGTTGTCCAGTTCGTGCTGGGCGAACACGTCACGCAGCTCCAGCATGCGCTGGCGCGCATCGGCGGCGTAGCGGCTGTTCGGGTAACGATCCACCACGATGTTGAAGTCCGAGTACGCCTGGTGCGGCGTGGACAGATCGCGGCGGCTGGCATCCAGCGACCATACGCGGCGCAGGAAAACCGTACTGCGGTTGGAGTTGGCCAGGCCGCGCAGGTAGTACAGATAGGCAATGTTGCGGTGGGTCGGGTAGGTACGGATGAAGCGGTCGATGCTGGACACCGCGTCATCGTGCTTGCCGGCCTTGTACTGGGCGTAGGCGGTTTCGATCATCGCCTGCTCGGTGTAAGGACCGTACGGATACTGGGCCACCAGGCGGCGGAAGCTGGCTTCGGCGCCGCTCCAGTTGCCGCCCTGCATCAGCTTGTGGCTTTTCTCGTACAGCTGTTCGACCGGCACGCCTTCATCGGGGCGATCACCCTTCTTGGCGCCGCGATGGCAGCCGGTTGCGGCGATGACCAGCACCAGCAGCAGGGCGGTGAGGCGGACGGGCGCGGAGAGCATGGCGGAGCGTCGGATCATGGGGTCGAGGCGGGACGCGGCTGGAATACGAAGGGTCGATGATAGCCTAGTGTCCTGTCCAGCGACTGAAACCGGCCGCCGGGACCCCAAAATTCCAAAGAATGCCCCCTGCCATGTCTGAACAACCCTCTGAATCGGCCCGCCAGGCCATCGTCCCCGACACCGCCGCCGGCCGCCGTTTCGACGCGGTCGTGGCCGAACTGTTCCCCGAATACTCGCGCTCGCGGTTGACCGAGTGGATCAAGGCCGGTGAGGTCCTGCTGGACGGTGCCCAGGTGCGCCCGCGCGATCCGCTGCGCGGCGGCGAGGTCGTGACCCTCAATGTGGTGCTGGAAACCCAGACCGACGCGCTGCCGGAGGACATCCCGCTGGACGTGCTGTTCGAGGACGAGCACCTGCTGGTGATCAACAAGCCGGTCGGCTTGGTGGTCCATCCGGGGGCCGGCAACCACAGCGGCACCCTGGTCAACGCGCTGCTGTTCCGCGATCCGTCGGTGGCGGTGCTGCCGCGCGCCGGCATCGTGCACCGCCTGGACAAGGACACCAGCGGCGTGATGGTGGTGGCCAAGACCCTGGAAGCGCAGACCGCGCTGGTCGAGCAGCTGGCCGCACGCGACGTGCACCGCCAGTACCTGGCCATCGTGATGGGCGCGCTGGTGGCCGGTGGTACTGCCGATGCCCCGATCGACCGCCACCCGCGCGATCGCCTGAAGATGGCGGTGCGTGAGGACGGCAAGGAAGCGGTGACCCACTACCGCCTGCGCGAGCGCTTCCGGGCACACACCGCGCTGGAGTGCCGCCTGGAAACCGGCCGTACCCACCAGATCCGCGTGCACATGGCGCACGTGCGCCATCCGATCATCGGCGACCCGCTGTATGGCGGCGCGCTGAAGCTGCCCAAGGGCGCCAGCGACGAGCTGGTGGCCGCGCTGCGCGGCTTCAAGCGCCAGGCCCTGCACGCCGAGACCCTGGAGTTCATGCACCCGATCACCGGTGAACCGGTGCGCAACACCGCGCCGGTGCCGGAGGACATGCTGCACCTGATGAAGGTGCTGCGCGAAGACAGCGAAGCCTTCGCCGCCCGCGAGCGGGACCGCTGGTAATGGCGGCCGCGCTGCCGTTGCTGCAGGCCGACTGGCCGGCGCCCGCAGGCGTCCACGCGCTGACCACGCGCAGGCACGGCGCGGGCATCTCGCCGACGCCGTTCGCGCAGTTCAACCTGGGCAACCGGCATGCGGCCGATGGTGATACCCCGGCCAACGTGGAGCACAACCGCCAGCTGCTGCAACAGGGGCTGGCGCTGCCGTCGGCGCCGCACTGGCTGCGCCAGGTGCACAGCAGCACCGTGCTGCGATTCGATGCACCGCCGGTGCCCGGCGCGAGCGAGCCGGTGGCCGACGCGGCGGTAACCTCGGTGCCGGGCGTGGTGCTGGCGATCCTGACCGCCGACTGCCTGCCGGTGGTGTTCGCCGCCGCAGACGGCAGCGAGGTGGGCGCGGCCCATGCCGGCTGGCGGGGGCTGGCCGACGGCATGCTGGAGGCCACGGTGGCCGCCCTGCAGACGCCGCCGGCGCAGCTGCGGGCCTGGCTGGGCCCGGCCGCCGGGCCGTCCGACTATGAGATCGGCGAGGAGGTCTATCACGCCTTCGTCGGCCATGATCCCGCTGCTGAGCGGGCGTTCGTCGCGACCCGTCCCGGACACTGGAAGGTGGACCTGTTCGCGCTGGCGCGGCAGCGTCTGCAGTCTGTGGGGATGGACCCGGCGCAAGTGTATGGCGGCACGGTGTCGACGATGGCCGACCCGGACCTGTATTCGCATCGGCGCGATCGTCGCACCGGGCGCATGGCGACCCTGGCCTGGATCGCGCCCTGACTCCGCCGCTGTTCGCGCGTGTGCTGGGGCCGGCCTTCGCCACCCTGGCAGGACCGGTGCAGGCGCTGCATGCCGCGCCGTTGCCGTGCCGCTACGTGGGGCAGGCCTGCATCGTGAGGGGGCGGCACTGGCTGGTGCCGCTGCTGGCTGCGTTGGCGCGGTTGCCACAGGACGGTGACGCGCTGCCCACCGAGGTGGCGTTTAACCGCTACCGGCAGGGCGAGCAGTGGGCGCGGCGGTTCGGCCGCTGGCCAATGGTGTCGCGGCTGTGGGCGCACGACGGGCATCTGCGCGAGCAGCTGGGCGCGGTGCGCTTCGAGTTCGCGCTGCAGGCCCGCGACGGTGGTATCGACTGGTCGGTGCGCCGGGTCTGGGCGTTCGGGCTGCTGCCGCTGCCGACGCGTTGGTTCGGCGGTGTGCGCTGCCGTGAAGCCTGGCAGGGCGAGCGCTACACTTTCCTGGTCGATGTGACGCTGCCCTGGGCCGGAGCCCTGATCCGCTATGAAGGTTGGCTCGAACCGCAGTGACGCTGCCGCCGAGGCTGGCAGCGCGGTGATCGTGTTCGATGGCGTGTGCGCACTGTGCAACCGCTGGGTGCGGTTCCTGCTGCGTTTCGATCGCAGGGGGCGCTACCGCTTTGCAGCGATGCAGGGGCAGAAGGGCAGCGCGATGCTGCGCGCGCACGGGCTGGATCCGCAGGACCCGATGTCGTTCCTGCTGCTGGACGCACAGGGTGCCTGGACCGATACCGATGCGATCCTGCGCGTACTTGCGGGGCTGGGCGGCGCCTGGCGCCTGGCCGGCGTGCTGCGGCTCGTGCCGCGCGGCTGGCGTGATGCGGCGTATCGCGCGCTGGCACGCAATCGCTACCGCTGGTTCGGTCGGCATGACACCTGCCATCTACCCGCACCGGAACAGGTCGCGCGGTTCCTGGACTGAAGAAAAAGGGGACGGAGGGGATTAAGTCGTTTGTGCACAAACGACTTAATCCCCTCCGTCCCCTTTTTCTTCAGCCTTCCAGCGCGTCGAGGTAGCTGCGGCGCCAGTGGTTGATGTCGTAGGTGCGCAGATGTTCCATCATCGCGTGCCAGCGTTCCTTGCGCCTGCTCAGCGACATCGTCGCTGCGGTGGCGATCGCATCGGCCACGCCGTCAAGGTCGTGCGGGTTCACCAGCAGTGCCTGCTTCAGTTCGTCGGCGGCGCCGGCCAGCAGTGACAGCACCAGCACACCGGGATCCTCCGGGTCCTGCGAGGCCACGTATTCCTTGGCCACCAGGTTCATGCCATCGCGCAGCGGCGTGACCAGGCCGACCGCCGCCGCCCGGTAGAAGCCGGTGAGCGTGGCATGGGTGAAGTTCTGGTTGACGTAGCGCAGCGGCGTCCAGTCCGGCTCGGCGTGGCCCCCGTTGATGTGGCCGGCGATCTGTTCCAGTTGGCTGCGCAGCTGCCGGTACTCGGTGACATCGCCGCGCGAGACCGGCGCGATCTGCAGGTAGGTGAGCGAGCCGCGCTGGTCGGGGTGGCGCTGCAGGTAGCGCTCGAAGCCGAGGAAGCGTTCGGGCAGGCCCTTGGAGTAGTCCAGGCGATCCACGCCGATCGCCAGCTGGCGGTCCCGCAGGCTGCTGCGCAGGTTCTTCACTGCGGCCTTGGTCGCGGCGGTGCCGGCCTGGCGTGCGATCAGTTCGGTGTCGATGCCGATCGGGAAGGCCGCCGCACGGAATCGGCGCCCACCGGGGGCTTCCAGCTCACCGTTGTCGAGCACGCGGCCACCACCGAACAGGCGCAGGTAAGTCTGGAAGCGATCGGCATCGCGCTGGGTCTGGAAGCCGACCAGGTCGTAGGCGTACAACGCGGAGAACAACCGCAGATGATCGGGCATGGCCTGCAGCAGGTCGGCCGACGGCATCGGGATGTGCAGGAAGAAGCCGATGCGGCAGCCGATGCCGCGCTCGCGCAGCAGTGCGCCGAGCGGGATCAGGTGGTAGTCGTGGATCCAGACGATGTCGTCCTCGCGCAGCAATGGCGCGAGCTTATCGGCGAAAAGCGCATTGACCTTGTGGTAGGTCTCGCGGGTGCCGCGGTCGTAGTCGACCAGATCCAGCCGGAAGTGCAGCAACGGCCACAGCGTCCGGTTGGCGAAGCCATTGTAGTAGCCATCGACTTCGCGCTTGCTCAGGTCCATGGTGACGTAGTCGATGTCACCGTCCTTCTGCCGGTGCAGCGTGCCGCTGCCTTCCTTTACGGTCTTGCCGCTCCAGCCGAACCACAGGCCGCCGCGCTCCTTCAGGGCGGCCAGCAGGCCGACCGCCAGGCCGCCTGCGCGGTTCTCGCCGGGCACGGCCACACGATTTGATACCACGACCAGGCGACTCACGATGCCTCCTGCCAGGACCGCGACAGGCGCATCGCGGCGGTGATCAGGCCGACATGCGAATAGGTCTGCGGGAAGTTGCCCCAGGCCTCGCCGGTGTCGAAGGCCAGATCCTCCGACAGCAGGCCCAGGTGGTTGCGCTGCTTCAGCAGCAGCTCGAACATCTCGCGCGCCTCGTCCAGGCGCCCGATCGCCGCCAGTGCATCGATGTACCAGAACGTGCAGATGGTGAAGCTGGTTTCCGGTTCACCGAAGTCATCCGGCGCGACATAGCGGTACAGCGAATTGCCATGCTTGAGGTCACGGCCGATGGCTTCGACGGTGGCGATGAAGCGGGCATCCATCGCGTCGATGAAGCCGATGTCGGCCAGCAGCAGCAGCGAGGCGTCCAGGCGATGGCCACCGAAGGTATCGGTGAAGTGGCCCAGCGCTTCGCTCCAGGATTCGGCCATGATGCGCGCGTGGATGGTGTCGGCACGTGTGCGCCAGTAGTGGGCGCGGTCGTCGCGCTTCAGCCGCACGGCGATCTTGCACAGGCGGTCGCAGGCGGCCCAGCACATCGCGCTGGTGTAGGTGTGCACCTCGGTGCGGCCGCGGAACTCCCACAGGCCGGCATCGGGTACGTCGTGCAGGGCGAAGGCCTGCTCGCCGAGGGGTTCGAGGCGGGCGAAGGTGTGCGCATCACCCGGGTCCTGCAGGCGCCGGTCGAAGAACAGCTGCGTGGACGCCAGCACGACGCTGCCGTAGACATCGTGCTGGCGCTGCACCCAGGCCAGATTGCCGCGCCGTACCGGGCCCATGCCGCGGTAGCCGGACAGGCTGGGGACCTCATCTTCGTCCAGCTTCGCTTCGAATCCGATGCCGTACAGCGGCTGCAGTGTGCCGTCGGTCGTGGCCAGGTTGAAGATGTAGCCGAGGAACTGTTCCATCGTGCGCGTGGCGCCGAGGCGGTTCAATGCACGCACCACGAACGCGGCATCACGCAGCCAGCAGTAGCGGTAATCCCAGTTGCGCACGCTGCCGGGGGCTTCAGGAATGGAGGTGGTCATCGCCGCGATGATCGCGCCGCTGTCCTCGTACTGGCACAGCTTCAGCGTGATCGCACTGCGGATCACCGCGTCCTGCCATTCCAGGGGAATGGACAGGTAGCGCACCCATTCGCGCCAGTAATCGCGGGTACGCTGGAAGGCCTCCTGCACATAGCCGCTGATCGAACGGTTGAGCGATTCATCCACGCCCAGGATCAGGTGGATGGGATGGTTGAGCACGAACGGCAGGCCGTCGCGCACGAAGCGCACCGGCACGTCGGTGGTCAGCCGCAGCACATGTTCGGGCAGCACCCAGCGCACATGGTTGCTGCCCCAGGTGGATTCCGGAACGCGTGCGCCCCAGTCCGCCAGCGGGCGTGCGCGTACGGTGATGCGCGGGCTGCCGGCCAGCGGACGCACCTGGCGGATCAGGCTGACCGGGCGGTAGAAACGGTCGTTCTGGCGCCAGCGTGGGGCGAAGTCGAGAATTTCCAGTTCGCCGCCGTGCGCGTCGCGCAACACGGTGCGCAGGATCGCCGTGTTGGTCAGGTATTCCTGCTCGCTGCTGACGAAATCTTCCAGCTCGATGGCGAAGTCGCCACCGGTCTGCTGGTTGGGGCCGAGCAGCGCACAGAAGGTAGGGTCGCCGTCGAAGGTGGGCAGGCAGCTCCAGACAACGCGGGCGCGTTTGTCGACCAGGGCGCCGAAGCTGCCGTTGCCGACCACGCCCAGATCAAGATCGGGTTGGGTCATCACGCGGTACATCTCGGTTGCGGCCGTGGGGTGGCCGGGTCAATAGGCATTCTCACGCAGCCAGGCGTGCACGCTGCGTATGTCGGGCAGCGCGAACACCGCCTTGCTGGGTTCACGTTCGCCCACCAGCACGCTCCAGCCATGCTGGCCGTTGGCAGCGTCGAAGCCGAATTCGTCGGTGAGGTCGTCACCGAGGAACACCGGCAGGCGGCCGCGGAAGGGCAGGTACTGCATCATCCTCCGCACCGCACGGCCCTTGTCGCTGCCAACGGGGACGAACTCGACCACATGGTCGCCAGGTTGCAGGCGGTAACTGGCGCGGCCGCGCACGTGGCGGTCGGCGAAGGCGCGCACATCGCTGGCGGCGTGCGGCGCGCCGCGCCAGTGCAGCGCCAGGCCGACACCCTTGTCTTCCACCAGCACGCCGGGATGGCCGTGGGCGAAGCGCATCGCCTGCTGGTGCAGTGCGTGCAGCCATTCGGCGGTGTCGTCATCGTGTTCGTCGCGCAGTACGCGACCATCCTGCCCACGCAGTTCATGGCCATGCAGGCCCGCAGCAGGCAGTTGCAGCGGAGCGAACAGTTGATCCAGCTGTTCGAGCGGGCGGCCACTGACCAGTGCCACGGCACCTTCCAGGCGGTCGCTGATGCGGCCGATGGCTTCGCGCACATCCGGCAGCAGCTGCACGGCATCCGGGCGTGCAGCGAATTCGATCAGGGTGCCGTCGACATCGAGGAACAACGCGCAGGCGTCATCCAGCAATGGCGGCGGCGGACGCAGGGGGAGCGGTTCAGCCATGAAGCCCAGCTTGCCAGCGTGGGCGTGTACGTGGGGTCGAGGGCAGGCTACGGATCGGGGTAGTGCCGGCCGCTGGCCGGCAACGTGACAGCCCATGGATGCACCCTGCGGTTGCCGGCCAGCGGCCGGCACTACCGGACTGGCGAATCAGAACGTATAGCGGACGCGGCCGTAGTAGTACGCACCGTTACTGCCGATCGGCGACAGCACGTCGTACGGCAGGTTGCCGAAGTAGTGGATATCGCTGTTGGATCGATCCGGATAGTTGTCGGTCAGGTTCTGCCCGCCGAGGGCCACGCTCCACTGCGGGGTGATGCGGTATTCGACTTCCGCGTCCAGCTGCCACTCGGCCTGGTAGGTCTGGCGCGGGATGTAGCCGTCACCGAAGTTGAACACGCGGGTGGCGCTGCCATAACGGTTCACGCGGGTGCTCAGCGACCAGTGGTCGTTGCTCCATGCGGCCGAGAAACTGCCACGCGTGCGCGGCGTGGCGTCGGTAAGCGTGTTGGTCTCTTCGATGCCGAACAGCACGTAGCCCGGATTCAGCGCGCGCAGCTGGGCCGGGGTGGCCAGCACGTTCTTCAGCGTGGTCTTGGTATACGCATAGGTGCCGGTCAGCAGCAGCTGGCCATCGCCCAGCGACTGGCGCCAGTTGCTCACCAGCTCGGCGCCACGGGTGCGGGTGTCGGCGGCGTTGACGAAGAAGCTGGCGCTCTGCAGGCCGCTGACGCCGTAGTTGGCGGCCACGTAGTCGGTCAGCGCATCGCCGGTGATGCTCTCCGACAGTGCGATGCGGTCATCGATGTCGATCTGGAAGAAGTCCAGCGACAGGTCGAAATGCTCGCCGATGCGGCTGGTGAAGCCGAGCGAGGTGTTCAGCGATTTCTCTGGCTTCAGGTTCTGTGCACCCAGGCCGCGTGCGATCGGATTGTTGACCGACAGCAGGCGGCCCTGCACCAGCTGGCCACCTGCGTTGTAGCCGGTAGAGGTGGACTCGTAGCCGATCTGCGCCAGCGACGGTGCGCGGAAGTTGTTGGAGATCGCGCCGCGCAGCGCGAACGCCGGGGTGAACTCATAGCGCAGGCCGAGCTTGCCGGTCAGTTCACCGCCGAAGTCTTCGTTGTGCTCGTAGCGCGCGGCCAGGTCGGTGGAGAACTTCTCGCCGAACTGGCTGGACAGGCTGGCGTAGGCGCTGGCCACATCGCGCGACAGGCGCGCCGCGTCCTGCGGGGTCAGGCCACCACCTGCCTGCGAACCGGTCGGGCGATCGGTGTACGGGCCGGCGGCGTAGCTGGCTGGGTCACCGGGACGGGTCTGGTAGCGCTCGTGGCGTGCTTCCACGCCCAGGCCCAGGGTGTGGCTGATGCTGTCGCTCTGGGTGAACACGCGGCTCAGGTCGAGGTTTCCCACGGTCTGCGCGTACGCGTAGTCGGCGGTCTTGAAGCGGGTCGGGCTGGTCGGGCCCAGCGACGCGTTGAGCGAATCACGCAGGCGGTAGGTGAAGTCGTTCTGGCCGTAGTCCAGGCTGCCGTCGTAGCTCCATTCGCTCCACTGCCCGCGCACGCCGGCCACGGCCTGCACGTCGCGGTTCTCGCCCTCGGAGATCGGCCGGTAGCCGTTCGGATAGACCTGCTTCCAGTTGGCATCGCCATCGGGATAGCGGAAGTAGTTCGCGCCTTCGGTGTCACGCTGGTTGAAGGTACCGAACGCGTAGAACGTCGAGGTCTGGCCCACCGGAATCTCGGTGTTCAGCCACAGGTTGATGTCCTTGCTCTGGCCATCGCCCAGCACATAATTGCGCCTGCCCTGCAGCGCCAGGTTGCCCGGGGTCTGGTCCCACGGCGGAATCTGGTCGAAGCCGGCGCGGTTGGTGCCGTTGCGGTGCTTGTATTCCAGGCCGACGCGCAGGAAGCCGCCGTCTTCGCCCAGCGAGGTGCCGACCTTGGCGCTGAGGTTGCCGGTCTGGCCATCGGTAAGGGTGCGGCCGATCGGCTTGAGGTCGGTGTGGTTGGCACCGTAGCTCGCCTCGATCTCGCCGCCGTCACCGCCATTGTCGAGGATCACGTTGATCACGCCGGCCACGGCGTCCGATCCGTACAGCGCGCCAGCGCCGTCGCGCAGCACTTCAATGCGCTTGATCGCACTGACCGGAATCGAATTGAAATCGACCGGGGTGGTGCCCTTGCCGATCTTGCTGTCGGTGTTGACCAGTGCGGTGTGGTGGCGGCGCTTGCCGTTGACCAGCACCAGCACCTGGTCCGGCGACAGGCCACGCAGCTGCGCTGCGCGCACATGGTCGGCGCCACCGGAGTTGGACTGGCGCGGGAAGTTGAACGACGGCAGCAGCGCCTGCAGCGCGCTGCCCAGCTCACCGTTGACCACGCCGGCCTTGCGGATGTCCTCGGCGGTGAGCACATCCACCGGCGAGGTGGATTCGAGCACGGTGCGGTCGGCGGCACGGGTGCCGGTGACGATCACCGTATCCAGGTTGGTGGCGTCCTGGGCCAGCGCCGGGGCGGCGGCGGTGGAAAGCGCGAGGGTGATGGCGAGGCCGAGCGGCGACGCGGGCAGGCGGGCGGACATGGGGACTCCAGCAACAACGACGGCGGGGAAGGGGAGATGGTTTCACTTACATCCATCCGGATGAAGCGATATATTATCTTCGCGTGATGGCCGGTGCCGATGCAAGCCCCTGCCGGTCCGGCATGAGCTGATGCCCGGTTGGCATCAGCACGCCCGGCCGGTGGCGCTGTACGCTGCCGGCTCGCCTTGACCCCTTCCCCGGAGCTGTACCGATGAAACACCTTGGCCTCGTCTTCGCCGTGCTGTTGGCCACCAGCGGCTGCGCCAGCCTCTCTTCGCAGGCGCCCAGCGCCTATGCCACGGCCACCACCGCCGAACTGAAGGGCGATGCCGCACGCCCGTCCGCCGGCCACGGCTGGGTGCGCAGCGAGCTGTATTTCGGCGTGGGCGAGGAGCAGGGCGCCGGCAACCGCCCGCAGGCCGACACCATCAGCGACGCGCAGTGGCGCACCTTCCTGGACAAGGAAGTGACCCCGCGCTTCCCGGATGGCCTGACCGTGTTCGATGCCTATGGCCAGTGGCTGTTCCGCGGCGATGCCGCGCCCAACCGCCTGCGCACCAAGGTGCTGGTGGTGCTGCATGAGGACACCCCGCAGCGCCGCGCCGATATCGAAGCGATCCGCCTGGCGTGGAAGCAGCAGACCAGGCATCAGTCGGTGCTGTGGTCGCGGCAGCCGGTCGAGGTATCGTTCTGAGTTGAAGGTGCCGCCGCGGTGCCGCAGGGAGCAATGATGAACTACAGGGAATGCCTGCTGGGCCTGGCGCTGGCCGGCGCGCTGGCACCGACGGCGCAGGCGGGTGGGGACGACGGCGAAACGCTGCGCTTCCAGGTGGCCGCGCATGTGCAGGCGCATGCCGATCCCCAGCAGGACGGCAGCATTGCAGTGCAGCTGTCGCCGTCGGGCAAGCGCCAGACGTTGGAGGGCGCGGTGGATGCCGACGGCCATTCGCGCTGGTCGCTCGAAGATGTCGATTTCGATGGCTACCCGGAACTGGTCGCACGCGCTTCGGTGGGCATGGTCAACGAAGCGGTGGCGGTGTACCGGTTCGATCCGGCCGTTGAGGCATTCCGCGCGCTGCAGGCCGAGACCCATGGCAAGGACAGCTGCGGTGAGCTGATGGGGCTGACGGTTGACCGTCCCAGCCGCACGCTGACCAGCAGCTGCCGCAGCGGCCCGATGTGGTACACCGACCAGTACCGCTTTGCAGGCGCGACGCTCCATCTGTACCGCGCCGAGCGTGTGCTGATGCTGGGCGATACGGTGAACGCCGCGCTGCGTTGGGAGCAGACCGATGAGCAGGGCCCGCTGGCGGTCTGGCGCACCTATGATCCCGCCGGCCGAGTATTGGAAAGTGCCATTGCCGATGGCCTGGGCGCACCGCCGGATGGACCGTTGCGTGGCCAGCAGGCCACCGTGGCACCGGCGCGGCTGTTCCTGTTCGACCGGCCCGGCGCATCCACCACCAGGCGTTACCTGGTGCAGGGAGACCGCGTGGAGATGCTGGATGAACAGGATGGCTGGGTGAAGCTGCGCTACCGCAACCCGAAGCAGGGCGCGGTGGTGGGCTGGATCAACGTCAACGATTGACGAAAAAGGGGACGGAGGGAATTAAGTCGCTTGTGCCGTTAACGACTTAATTCCCTCCGTCCCCTTTTTTTGCGGAGGCATCACTTCCTCGGGTCTAGCCTCGGACGTTCCCCCGTTCGAGGATGTATCCGATGAGCAAGCGCGTTGCCGAGATCGTTGTCGAGACCCTTCAGCAGGCGGGCGTCCGCCGCTGTTATGGCATCGTCGGCGACACCTTGAACCACGTCACCGATGCCCTGCACCGAAGTGACATCGACTGGGTGCACGTGCGTCATGAGGAAGTGGCAGCCTTCGCTGCCGGCGCCGATTCGCTGGTGAGCGGCGAGTTGACCGCCTGCGCCGGCTCCTGTGGTCCCGGTGGCCTGCACTTCATCAACGGCGTGTTCGAGAGCAACCGCAACCGTGCGCCGATGGTGCTGATCGCCAGCCAGGTGGTGACCAGCGAGCTGGGCATGGAATTCCCGCAGGAAGTGGATTTCAAGGCCGTCTATGGCAGCTGCACGGTGTTCTGCGAACAGGTGCACAGCCCGGAGCAGGCGCGACGCGTGGTGGCCCTGGCCTGCCAGGCGGCGATCAGCCGGCGTGGCGTGGCGGTAGTGATCCTGCCGGCCGACATCAGCCAGGCCGAGGTGAAGCACGATGTGCCGTTCTCGGTGCATTACACCCAGCCGGTGCTGCGCCCGTCCGATGCCGAGCTGCAGCGCATCACCGAACTGCTGGGGCAGGGCAAGCGCATCGGCATCTACGCCGGTGCCGGTTGCCAGGGCGCGCACGCACAGCTGCTGGAACTGGCCCGGCGCCTGCAGGCCCCGATCGCGCATACCTCGCGCGCGAAGGATTTCGTCGAGCCGGACAACCCGTACAACATGGGCATGACCGGCATCTTCGGCATCGAATCCGGCTTCCACACGCTGATGGAGTGCGACACGCTGCTGCTGCTCGGCGCCGACTTCGCCTGGGGCCAGTTCTACCCGGACAAGGCCACCATCATCCAGGTCGACCGCGATGGCAGCCACCTTGGCCGCCGCCACCCAGTGAACCTCGGCGTGGTCGGCGATATCGCACCGACGCTGGATGCGTTGCTGCCGATGCTGCCGCCGCGCGAGGACAGCAGTTTCCTGGACGAGTGCATCGAGCATCGCGACAAGGCGCTGAAGAAGCGCGAACAGGAGGAGCAGCCGGGCGAAGGCGAATTGATCCATCCGCAGCACCTGACCGCGCTGCTGTCGAAGTACGCCACCGAAGATGCACTGTTCACCGCCGACGGCGGCTCGCCGATGGTCTGGGTGCTGCGCCATATCCGCGTCAACGGCCGCCGCCGCACGCTGACCAGCCTGCTGCACGGCACGATGGCCAATGCAATGCCGCAGGCACTGGGCCTGCAGAAGGCGTTCCCCGGCCGGCAGGTGATTTCGCTGTCCGGCGATGGCGGCCTGGCGATGCTGCTGGGCGATCTGTTGACGGCGGTGCAGGAAAACCTGCCGATCAAGGTGGTGGTGTTCAACAATGGCTCGCTGAACTTCGTCGAGCTGGAGCAGAAGGTGGAAGGCCTGCTGGACAACTACACCGACCTGAAGAACCCGGATTTTGGCCGCCTTGCCGAAGTGATCGGCTTCCACGGCCGCACGGTGACGCGCAGCGAGGATCTGGAGGAGGCGGTGCAGGATTTCCTGTCGCAGCGCGGACCGGCATTGCTGGACGTGCACACCAGCCGCGCCGAGCTGGTGATGCCACCGCAGATCGAAGCCAAGCAGGTCGCCGGCACGGCGCTGTATGCGGCCAAGGCGGTGTTGAACGGCCGCTTCGACGACGTGAAGCATCTGTTGGTGGACAACTTCCTGAAGAAGTGAGGGGGGCGATGCAGGGCTGCGCCCTGCACCCGCCGAAACCACGGCAACCGCCGAAGCAAGGTCAAGAGCAGGTTTGCCGTGGGTCGGCGAGGTGGATCCGGCGTGTCCTGCGCAGCCCCTCCCGACCGGCCCAACTCGCAATGCCAGTCGACTAACAGTCGACTCTACCCGCGCCCCGCCGCGAGGGGCCCCGCCGTTGGCTGGAACCCCTCATTCCACTGCGGAATTGGCGCCCAGGCCCCGCTGGGCCTACCATCGGCGGTCCCCACCCCCACCGCCCCTTCCATGTCCGCTCCCGCTTCCGCCGTACCGCGTCGCTGGTTCGTCGCCGGCGACTTCAACGGCTTCTTCGGCCTGGTCGTCGACAACCTTTCCATCCTCGGCTTCATCGCCATGGCCCTGGTCGGGATCTTCCAGTTCCCCGCCGACGTGGTGTTCGGCCGCATGTTCCCCGGCACGGCCTTCGGCGTGCTGATCGGCAACCTGCTGTACACCCTGATGGCACGCCGGCTGGCCGCGCGCACCGGCCGCGACGATGTCACCGCCATGCCGCTCGGCCTGGATGCCCCGACCAGCATCGGCATGGCTCTGCTGGTGCTCGGCCCGGCGTTCCTCGCTTTCAAGCAGCAGGGCATGGACCCGCACGCGGCGGGCATCGCCACCTGGCAGCTGGGCATGGCGGCGCTGGTCATCATGGGCGTGCTCAAGTTCGTGCTGTCGTTCTTCGGTGAAGCGGTCACCCGCGCGCTGCCGCGTGCCGCGCTGCTGGGTTCCATCGCCGGCATCGCGCTGGTGCTGATGGGCCTGCTGCCGCTGCTGGAAACGCTGCGCTCGCCGCTGGTCGGCTTCACCACGCTGGGCCTGCTGCTGTATGTGCTGATCGCCAAGGGCAAGCTGCCGGTGCGTGGCCCGGGCGTGCTGCTGGCCTTCGTGTTCGGCACCGTGCTGTACTACGGCCTCGGTCTGGCCGGGCTGGGTGCGCCGGGCTTTCATGTGCCGGCGTGGGTGCCGCCGCAGGTGGTGCTGCCGCTGCCGACGCTGGGCTTCCTCGACGGCCTGCCCACCGCGATGACCTACCTGCCGCTGCTGCTGCCGTTCGGCCTGCTCATGGTGGTCGGTGGCATCAACGTATCCGAAAGCGCGCGCGCAGCCGGTGACGACTACCGCACCCGCGACATCCTGCTGGTGGAGGCGGTGGCTACGCTGGTGGCAGGCGTCTGCGGCGGCGTGGCGCAGACCACGCCGTACATCGGCCAGCCGGCGTACAAGCACATGGGCGCGCGCAGCGGCTATACGCTGCTGACCGGCCTGTTCGTCGGCATCGGCGGCATGCTCGGCATCATCTCCGGTCTGGTGCAGTGGTTGCCGCTGGCGGTGCTGGCACCGATCATCGTGTACGTGGCCATCGACATCACCACGCAGGCGTTCCAGGCCACGCCGCGCCACCATGCCGGCGCGATGGTGCTCGGTTTCCTGCCGTCGGTGGCCTACCTGCTGGCGATCAAGGCACCCGGCTGGATCGCACCGGATCAGCTGCCGCAACTGCTGACCAAGCTCGACGGCCACGGCCTGCCGGAGCTGGCGGTGATCTTCACCCTCGGTAACGGCTTCATCATCACCTCGATGCTGTGGATTTCGGCGGTGGCGGCGATGGTCGACGGCCGCCTGCGCCGTGCCTGCGGGTTCCTGCTGGTGGCTGCGTTGCTGACACTGTTCGGGCTGATCCACTCGGTTGATCCGCGCGGCGGCATTTACCTGCCATGGGACCTGGAAGGATTGGCGCGCATCATCAGTTTGCAGTTTGCCGGCGCCTACGTGGCCTTGGCGGTGCTGCTGGGCCTGCTTTCGCTGCAGAAGCAGCCGGTGCAACCGCTGGGTGATCGCACCGATCATTGACCGGTGACGCCGGGCATGGCCCGGCGCTACCGCTCCTTCCACTTCTGGTGCTCTGTAGAGCCGAGCCTGCGCTCGGCTGCTCTGAGCCGAGCATGGCTCGGCCCTACAGGGGCGTGTTGCAGGCGGCGAATGATCACAGCGCGCTCTGCCGGCCAGCGGCCGGCACTACCGTTCGGCGTCCAGCTCCGGGTAATGGCGGAAGATGCCATTCGTGTTGAACGCCAGACGTCGTTCCGAGGCCAGATAGGCGGCGATGTTCGGCCGCTTCGCCACCCGCGCCTGCAGCGCGCGCAGCAGCGGCAGGGTGGACGCCAGTGCCTGCATGCGGCGTGGAAACATGTAGTCCAGCCCACTCAGCAGCTGGAACAGCGACAGATCCACGTACGAATGCTCGCGCAGTGCATGGCGGCCACCGTTGGCGGCCAGCACCCGTTCGAAGTAGCCCAGGAACTTCGGCAGGCGCTCGCTGCGCAGCGACGCGGCACGCGCCTTGGCCTCAGTCTTCTGCGCTTCGTAGTACTTCGATGCGGCAATCGGATGGTGGGTGTCATGCACTTCGGCTACCAGATCGGCGATGGTCAGCTGCAGTTGCAGCGCCTGCATCCGCCGCGATGCGGCCTGCGGCACCAGGTCCAACGTCGGGCCGAGGAAATCCAGGATCGCGGCGACCTGCGCAATGACCTGGCGACCGGCCTTCAGGAACGGCGGCGCGAAGGGCTGCGGGCCTTCGCTGTGGCCCTCCAGGAACGGCTGCATCACCGCATCACCGTGCACCCGCGCCATGTCGATGTAGTCGGCGCCGGCATCTTCCAGCGCCAGCCGCACGAACTCGCCCCGGCCCTGGATGCCGGTCCAGTAATACAGCGCGTACTGCATGGCAGTGTCTCCGCAGGACAAGGCCCCAAGCCTCGCGCGCGGCATGCAAAGCAGGCGTGAGCGCGGCTTTGGCGCAGGGCGAAGCCTAACGGCAGCGGAACAGGCGGGGAACCGGCTGGAACCGGTGGGGTCACACCTTCTCCATGCGTGTGAAACGAGGTGCTGCATCATGCAGAGTGCAAAGGCGGTATGGCCCTGGGTGCTGGGTGTGGTGGTGATCGGCGGCGCGGGCGGTTGGTTGTTCCGGGATCAGCTGAAGCACCTGGCAGATGGTGTTTCGGTGCCGGTGCAGTCAACTCCCGTCAGCACCAGCGCAGCGCCACAACCGCAGGCGGCCGCGAAACCCTCGCCAGCACCGCCGCCGATCAGGCATCCGCTGGATACCGAGGCCGCCGCCGACCCGGCGCTGCCGAAACTAGCTGACAGCGATGCCGCGGCCTGGGGCGCGCTGAGCCAACTGTTCCAGGGCGAGGGGCCGCTGACCCTGCTGCTGCGCGATCACCTGATCCAGCGCCTGGTCACCCAGGTCGACAACCTGGACAAGCCAAGCGTGCCGCCGACGGCGCTGGCCGCACGGCCGCTGCCGGGCAACCTGCAGGTCGAGCCTGGCGAGGGCGGGGAACGCATCGCGGCAAGCAACTCGGCACGTTACGCGCCCTATGTGCAGGCTTTCACTGCGCTGGATCCGGCGGCAACGGCTACCGCGTACAAGCGGTTCTATCCGCTGATCCAGCAGGCCTATGTGGACCTGGGCCGACCCGACGGATATTTCAATGATCGCCTGGTCGCGGTGATCGACCATCTGCTGGAGACCCCGGAACTGGCGCAGGCGCCGTTGGTGCAGCGCGATGAGCGCGGTCGCTACCACTTCGTCGATTCCACCCTGCAGTCGCGCTCGATAGGCCAGAAGGCGCTGTTGCGCATGGACGCCCCGCAGGCGCGGGCAGTCAAGCAGCAGTTGCGGGCGCTCCGCTCTGCGATCACCCGCTGAACCGGTCCACTGCGCCGAACTGATCGGGATCAACGCGCCGACCACACCCGTTCCGGCATGCTGGCCGCAGGCTGACTGGCCTCGGGGTGCAGTCGCAGCCACCCTTGAAACGGGGTGGGGCAACCGCATCTTCCCAGCATCGCCGGCGCGGGCCGGCCCTGATGACCGATGAGGATTCGCAATGCGGATGGACAAGCTCACCTCGCGTTTCCAGCAGGCGCTGGCAGACGCACAGTCGCTGGCCGTGGGCCGCGACAACAGCATCATCGAACCTGTTCACCTGTTCAGCGCGCTGCTGGACCAGCAGGGCGGCAGCACGCGCCCGCTGCTGGCCCAGGCCGGGGTGAACGTGCCGGTGCTGCGCGAGCGCCTGTCCGAGGCGCTGGACGCGCTGCCCAAGGTGTCCGGCCAGGCCGGCAACGTCTCGATGGGCAATGACCTGGGGCGCCTGCTGAACCAGACCGACAAGCTGGCCCAGCAGCACGGTGATGCCTTCATCGCCAGCGAGTGGTTCGTGCTGGCGGCGCTGGAGGATGGTGGCACGCTGGGCATGGCGCTGCGCGCCGCCGGTGCCGACAAGACCCGACTGCAGGCGGCCATCGACAAGCTGCGCGGCGGCGAGAACGTGCAGTCGGAGAATGCCGAGGAACAGCGGCAGGCACTGGAGAAGTACACCATCGACCTGACCGCGCGTGCCGAGAGCGGCAAGCTCGACCCGGTGATCGGCCGTGACGAGGAAATCCGCCGCACCATCCAGGTGCTGCAGCGTCGGACCAAGAACAACCCGGTGCTGATCGGCGAGCCCGGCGTGGGCAAGACCGCGATCGTGGAAGGGCTGGCCCAGCGCATCATCAACGACGAAGTACCCGAAGGCCTGCGCGGCAAGCGCGTGCTGTCGCTGGACATGGGCGCGCTGATCGCTGGGGCCAAGTTCCGCGGCGAATTCGAGGAGCGCCTGAAGGGTGTACTCAACGACCTGGCCAAGAACGAAGGCCAGATCATCCTGTTCATCGATGAGCTGCATACCATGGTCGGCGCGGGCAAGGCCGACGGTGCGATGGATGCCGGCAACATGCTGAAGCCGGCGCTTGCACGCGGCGAGCTGCACTGCATCGGTGCGACCACGCTGGACGAATACCGCAAGTACATCGAGAAGGACGCTGCGCTGGAGCGCCGCTTCCAGAAGGTGTTCGTCGGCGAACCCACGGTGGAGGACACCATCGCGATCCTGCGCGGGCTGAAGGAAAAGTACGCCGTGCACCACGGTGTGGAAATCACCGACCCGGCCATCGTCGCCGCCGCCACGCTGTCCAACCGCTACATCACCGACCGCCAGCTGCCGGACAAGGCCATCGACCTGATGGACGAGGCTGCCTCGCGCCTGCGCATGGAGATCGACTCCAAGCCGGAAGAACTGGACCGCCTGGAGCGCCGGGTGATCCAGCTGAAGATCCAGCGCGAGATGCTGAAGAAGGAGAAGGACGAGGCCTCGCGGCAGCGCCTGGCCGACCTGGAAAACGACATCGACGGGCTGGAGCGCGAGTTCTCCGACCTCAATGAAATCTGGAAGTCGGAGAAGGCCGCGCTGCAGGGCGCCACCAAGATCAAGGAACAGGTCGAGCAGGCCAAGCTGGAGCTGGAAGCTGCGCAGCGCCGCCAGGATTTCGCCAAGATGAGCGAAATCCAGTACGGCCTGTTGCCGCAACTGGAGAAGCAGCTGGCCGCCGCGCAGGAAGCCGAGCACAAGGACTTCAAGCTGGTACAGGACCGCGTGACCGACGAGGAGATCGCCGAGGTCGTATCGCGCTGGACCGGCATCCCGGTCAACAAGATGCTCGAAGGCGAGCGCGACAAGCTGCTGCGCATGGAAGAGGTGCTGCACAACCGCGTGGTCGGCCAGGAGGAAGCGATCAAGGTCGTCTCCGATGCCGTGCGCCGCTCGCGTGCAGGCCTGTCCGATCCGAACCGTCCGGCCGGCTCGTTCCTGTTCCTCGGCCCGACCGGCGTCGGCAAGACCGAACTGTGCAAGTCGCTGGCCGAGTTCCTGTTCGACAGCGCCGACGCGATGATCCGCATCGACATGAGCGAGTTCATGGAGAAGCACAGCGTCGCCCGCCTGATCGGCGCCCCCCCGGGTTACGTCGGCTACGAGGAAGGCGGCTACCTGACCGAGGCGGTGCGTCGTCGCCCGTATTCGCTGATCCTGCTGGACGAAGTGGAGAAGGCGCATCCGGATGTGTTCAACATCCTGCTGCAGGTGCTGGACGATGGCCGCCTGACCGACGGCCAGGGCCGCACCGTGGACTTCCGCAACACCGTCATCGTGATGACCTCGAACCTGGGCTCGCACCAGATCCAGGACATGAGCGCCGACGACAGTCCGGAGGCCTACACGCAGATGAAGGCGGCGGTGATGGGCGTGGTGCAGGCGCACTTCCGTCCGGAGTTCATCAACCGCCTGGACGACATCGTGGTGTTCCACCCGCTGGACAAGCAGCAGATCAAGCAGATCGCGCGCATCCAGATGCGCGGGCTGGAGAAGCGCCTGGCCGAGCGCGGGTTGAAGCTGGCGGTCTCCGATGCGGTGTTCGATCTGCTCGGCAACGTCGGGTTCGATCCGGTGTATGGCGCGCGACCGCTGAAGCGCGCGATCCAGTCGCAGCTGGAGAATCCGCTGGCGCAGCAGATCCTGTCCGGTGCCTTCGTCAACGGTGACACCATCGAAGTCGGCAACGACGGGGGACGCCTGGTCTTCGCCAAGGACTGAACCGGTGGCGCGCCTGCCATGGCGGGCGCGCCACCAACGCCTCAGCAAGGCACAATGATCCCGTTTCACTTTCGCAAGGACGAGGAGAACCGCATGGACGTTACCCGCAGCGTTTCACTCTGCATGGCGCTGGCGCTCGCCGCAGTTGCTGGACACGCCGCAGCCGTCGAACAGGTCCAGCTGCCGCCGATGAAGGGTTACCAGCAGGCCCACCAGAGCACCGACGCACAAGGCAACCGCATCACCGAGTACGTGCCGCAGGGCCAGACGGTGCAGGACTGGACCGACATGGTCACTGTCAACGATGCGCCGAACAGTGGCCATGTGAGTCCGCGCGAGTTCCTCGGCATCATCGAGGCGGGGTGGCGCATGGCCTGTCCGGCCGCGCAGAGCCACTGGATCCGCGAAGGCGAGGAGGGCGGACGGCCATTCGCGCTGCTGATGCTCAGTTGCCCGCTGAACCCCGGCACCGGCAAACCGGAGTTCACGTGGATCAAGGGCATGCAGGGCAGGCAGGGCTTCCACACCGTGCAGAAGTCGTTCCGCGCCGAACCGGAGAAGGACGACGTCGTGCAGTGGATCGGCTGGCTGCGCGAGGTTGGCTTGTGCGGCAGCGGCGACGCCCCGGCCTGCCGCTGATCGCAGCAGAAGAGGGCGCCCAGCGGCGCCCTTCATGCATCAGAAGCGGTGCGTATAGCCGCTCATCACGCCGAACTGGTTGGCCTTCTGCACGATCGGGCTGTCGGCGGCATCGCCGAGCAGGCGCGTGCCTTCGGCCGAGATGTACCAGTTGCCGTTGCGGCCCACGCGGTGGCTCCATTTCAGGCCCACACCGGCGCTGACCAGGCCGGCCTTCGGCCTGTGCTCGGCGAAGCCGGTGCGCGCCGCCTGTTCCGGGCTGACGCCATACCAGGTCTGCATGTAGCCACGGTTGCCGTAATCGGTGGAGACGCTGCCGCTGACCACGCCGCCGGCCAGGTCGAACAGCGGCATGCTCAGGTTCAGGTGGATCTGCTGGGTGGCCAAGCCGTTTTCGGCCTTGTCCTCGTCCTTGCGGGTGAACTGCCAGGAGCCGCTCAGCACGGCTTCGCCCAGCGTATAACCAGCCGAGACACCGACCAGGGCACGGGAATCGATATCGCCCATGCCGCGCAGGAAGTCCGAACCACCGAGCAGCGAATCCTTGTCCTTGCGGATGCCGCTGGCACCGACGTAGGCGCGCACGCGGGTGTGCTCGCCGAGGGAGGTACCCCAGCCGATGCCACTGGTGCCCAGAAACCAACCTCCCGGCGAGGTGACATCGAAGGACAGCGAAGGCGTCGCACGGTACTCCTCGCTACCGCTGTAGCGCGGTGCCACGCCGCCACCGGCGGCAAGCTCGAAGGTCCAGTGGTCATCCTTGGCGTGGGCGATCGGGGCAGCGAACAGTGGCAACAGGGCCAGGCAGAGCAGGGTGGGGGAACGGCGAAGCTGGGACATGGAAACTCTCGACAATGGGAGGAAAGCAGCGCGCGCATCCAGCGAGTGCTGCAGGGTCGTTAGCGTGGCGATACGCCGGCGACCGATCCGTCCGCAGTTGTGCGGGAGTTGTAATCAACTGTAATTGCGCCCGTGGGCGTTCAGCTGGCAGCCAGCGGCCAGTGCATTTCCAGGCGTGCGCCGCCGAGGGCGGCGCGACCGATGCGCAGCTCGCCGTGGTGGCGTGCGGCAATGCGGCCGACGATCGCCAGGCCAAGGCCGAAGCCGCCGGTGTCGCGGCTGCGGCTGTCATCCAGGCGGGTGAACGGGCGGACCACCTTTTCGCGGTCAGCCTCGGCGATGCCGGGGCCGTCGTCGTCCACGCGCAGGCAGGCGCGCCCGCCCACACCCATCAGCGACACGTCCACCTGCGAGCGCGCGTGGCGCAGGGCATTGCCGACCAGATTGCTCAATGCCAGCTGCAGCAGGCGCGGTTCCGCGTCCACCCGTGGCAGGGTGCTGGGCTGCACGCGCAGCACCAGGCCAGCACGTTCGGCATCGCGGCGGGCATCGGCCAGGCAGGCCTGCAGCCAGTCGTTGGCTTCGATCCGCTGCATCGGTTCGCCCTCGCCCGGATGCTCGAGCCGTTCGTAGGCCAGCAGTTCGCTGACCAGCCGGTTGAGCTCGGCCAGGTCGCCATGCAGGCCCTGCGCCAGTCGTTCGCGGCGCTCGCGGTCATCGCTGTCCTGCATCAGGTCCAGGCCGAAGGCCACGCGCGCGATCGGCGTGCGCAGTTCGTGCGAGATCGCATGGGTCAGGTCGCGCTGGCGCTGCACCAATTCGGCCACGCGTGCGGCCATGCGGTTGGAGTGATCGACGATGACCCGGATCTGCGAGCGTGGCGAAACCTGCGCGCGTGACTGCAGATCGCCGGCGCCGATGCGGTCGGCATGCACGCGCAGGGCCTCCAGGTCGCGCCAGAGCAGGCGTACCCAGGCGTACAGGCTGGCGCCGACCAGCAGCAGGATGCTGAGGTAGGCCGCGATGGTCATGTACGTCGTCATCTGCACCGCGCCAGGCAGGCGCAGGTGCAACCAGCGACCATCGATGCCTTCGATGGGCAGCAGGACCTGCTGGTACTGATCGCGCACGATGAAGCCATCGGCCTGCACGGCTGCCTGTTCCTGCGGGGCCAGCGCGGGAGGCTTGTCGAGCAGGGTCAATGCGATGCCATAGTGCGGTTGCCACTGCTGCAGGCGCTCACGCTGCTGGCTACCGTCCAGGCCGGCCAGGCCGCTGCGCAGGGCGTACACCTGCCCGCGCACTTGCTGGACGAAAACGCGATCCTGCACGGGCGTATAGATGCTGTCGAGCACCCGGTTGAGAAAGAACACCGAGGCCAGGAAACAGGCGCCGGTGATGAACCACAGCCACAGGAACAGCCGCTTCATGCCGTCCAGGCCGACGGATTGAACTGGTAGCCGCGGCCCCACACGGTCTTGATCCGTCGTGGTTCGCGCGCATCGTCGCCGAGCTTGCGGCGCAGCTTGCCGATGCAGACGTCAACGCTGCGGTCCAGGCCGTCGAAGCCGATACCGCGCACCGCCTGCAGGATCTGGTCACGGGACAGGATCTGCCCGGGCTGGCTGGCCAGCAGCCACAGGATCTCGAATTCGGTGGTGCCCACGTCCACCGTGGCGCCGTGCAGGTGGACCTCACGCTGCATGCGGTCGATCAGCAGTTCACCGTGCATCAGCCGGCTGGGCGTGCCGGTGTTGCTGCTGCCGTGGCGGCGGCGCAGCAGGGCGCGCAGCCGGGCCAGAAGCAGGCGTGGTTCGATGGGCTTGTGCACATAGTCATCGGCGCCCGATTCCAGGCCCAGCACCTGTTCGATGTCGTCCTCGCAGGCGGTCAGCATCAGGATCGGCACGTCGGAGAAGCTGCGGATCTGCCGGCACACGTCGATGCCGCCCAGGCCGGGCAGCATCAGGTCCAGCACCACCAGCTCCGGCGCGTGCTGGCGGCAGGCGGCGCCGGCCAGGTCGCCGCGTGCGATGTGCTGTACGGCGAAGCCATGCTGGTGGAGGTAGTCGCTCACCAGTTCGGCCAGGCGACGGTCGTCCTCTACCAGCATGACCGACGTAGGCGAACTGCTGGTGGTGGGATGCCAGGGCGATGGCTGCATGGGTGGGGCCTCCGTGCCCGGGCAGGAGCGCCCGGCGGCGCAGCCTAGCAACGCCCCATGACGACTGCCTGAATCGCGGCCAACCTGATAACCGCCGGTACGGGCGTCATCGCCAGCGGCTTTCAGCGGGCGGCCCCGGCTGGCCTATGGTGGCGGTTTCCCCGGATGGAGCCTGGTGCAATGAGCGACCCGCAGTGGCAACTGGAAACCCTGGCCGTGCACGGCGGTTACCGTCCCGACCCGACCACCCGCGCGGTGGCGGTGCCGATCTACCAGACCGTGGCGTATGCCTTCGATGACACCCAGCATGGCGCCGATCTGTTCGACCTGAAGGTGCCCGGCAACATCTACACGCGCATCATGAACCCCACCACCGACGTGCTGGAGCAGCGCCTGGCCGCACTGGAAGGTGGCATCGGTGCGCTGGCGCTGGCCTCGGGGCAGGCCGCGATCACCTATGCCCTCCAGACCATCGCCGAGGCCGGTGACAACATCGTCGCCTCCAGCGCGCTGTACGGCGGCAGCCTCAACCTGCTGGCACACACGCTGCCGCAGTACGGCATCCAGGCGCGCTTCGCCGACCCGGCCGATCCTTCTGCGTTCGCCGCGTTGATCGACGAGCGCACCAAGGCGGTGTTCGTCGAATCGATCGGCAACCCGCGCGGCAATGTCACCGACATCGCCGCCATCGCCGAGGTCGCGCATGCTGCGGGTGTGCCGCTGATCGTCGACAACACCGTGGCTACGCCGTTCCTGCTGCGCCCGTTCGAGCACGGTGCCGACATCGTCGTGCACTCGCTGACCAAGTACCTGGGCGGCCACGGCAACAGCCTCGGCGGCGCCATCATCGACTCCGGCCGCTTCGACTGGGCGGCGCAGCCGAAGCGTTTCGCGCGCCTCAACCAACCCGACCCCAGTTACCACGGCGTGGTCTATACCGAAGCACTGGGGCCAGCGGCCTACATCGGCCGCGCGCGGGTGGTGCCGCTGCGCAATACCGGTGCCGCGTTGTCGCCGTTCAATGCGTTCCTGATCCTGCAAGGCATCGAGACCCTGGCGCTGCGCATGGAACGCATCAACGCCAATGCACTGGCCGTCGCGCAGTTCCTGAAGGCGCACGACAAGGTCGCCTGGGTGCGTTACGCGGGACTGGCCGACGATCCCGAGCATGCCGCCGCGCAGCGCTACCTGGGCGGGCATGGCTCGGGCGTACTGACCTTCGGCCTGCCGGGTGGACGCGAGGCTGGCGCGCGCTTCCTCGACGCGTTGAAGCTGTTCACCCGCCTGGTCAACCTGGGCGACGCAAAGTCGCTGGCCACCCATCCGGCCTCGACCACCCATCGGCAGCTGGATGCAGCGGAGCTGGCCAAGGCCGGGGTCAGCGAAGATACCGTGCGGCTGTCGATCGGCATCGAGCACATCGGCGACCTGCGCGCCGACCTGGAGCAGGCCCTGGCCGCCGCCTGATAGCCACGCGCTTGGTGCATATCGCCTCAGGCGATCACCGCCGGCCACGCGATGCGCTACGGTGGAACTGCCTCTCCAAGGCGTGGCAACGTGGCGATCCAGATCCCCGGTCGATGCGGGTCGACCGGGGATCTTTTTGTTTCCGGGGTCAGATCCGTTTTCCTGCCGAAAACGGATCTGACCCCGTGCGCCGCCGTGTCGACCAAGGTCGACATCCACCAACAGCAGCGGGGAACTGTCGAAGGCGGGGTGGGTCCGGTTGCGGGAGTGTCCGCGGCATGGATGCCGCGGCCAAGCCCCCATGGAAGGGTTTACGGCGTCTCCCGCAATCGGACCCACCCCGCCATCCCACGCTATGCCAGCTTTTGCCGTTGCCGTTGTTTCGGCAGGTGCAGGGCTGCAAGCCCTGCCGCACGCACGCCCCTCACACCACCGGGATGCTGTGCTGCCCCAGGTTCCGGTACGGCGGCGTGGACATCACCATCTCCGCCAGCGAATAGGCCAGCTCACGCTCGGCCATCACCGTGCCATCGGCACCATGCTCCAGCAGATGCTTCACTTCGGCATCGCTGTGCGCACGTGCCAGCAGGGTCAGGTCGGGGTTGATCGCCCGCAGCTTGGCCAGCGCCTCACCGGCTTCCAGCGGCTGTGGGATCGCCAGCACCGCGATCTTGGCGCGTTCCGGGTGGGCCTCGGCCAGCACCCGGTCGGCAGCGGCACTGCCGCGGATCGCCGCCAGGCCCTTGGCGTGCGCTTCCTCGACGTGTTCCTTGTTGTCATCGATCACCAGCACCGGCACGCCACGGTCGCGCAGCACCTGCGCCAGTTCGCTGCCGACGCGGCCATAGCCGATCACGATGGCGTGGTCATGCAGATCGCGCGACGGGCCGGTCGCCTCTTCCGGCTCCGGCGTTTGCGGCTGCTTTTCCTGCTTGGCCTGCCAACGGTCGAGCAGGCCGAACACCAGTGGGTTGAGCATGATCGACACCAGCGCGCCGGCCAGCACCAGCGACTGGCCTTCCTTCGGCAGGATCTGCAGCGCCACGCCGAGGCCGGCGATGATGAAGGCGAACTCGCCGATCTGCGCCAGGCTGGCCGAGATGGTCAGCGCGGTGCTGGTCGGGTGGCCGAATGCGCGCACGATGAAGAACGCCGCGGCCGACTTGCCGAACATGATGATGGCCACCGTCGCCAGCACCTGCCACGGGTGCTGCACGAGGATGTTGGGGTCGAACAGCATGCCGACCGAGACGAAGAACAGCACCGCGAACGCATCGCGCAGCGGCAGCGAATCGTGCGCGGCCTTGTGGCTCAGTTCCGATTCGTTGAGCAGCATGCCAGCGAAGAACGCGCCCAGCGCGAACGAGACGCCGAACAGCATCGCAGAGCCGAACGCCACGCCCAGCGCGATCGCCAGCACGGACAGGGTGAACAGCTCACGCGAACCGGTACCGGCGATGCGTTCCAGGATCCACGGGATGACCCGGCGCCCGACCACCAGCATCACCGCCACGAACAGGCCCAGCTGCACGAAGGTCCAGCCGATGTCGGCCAGCACGCTGCCCAGCGAGTGCGATTCCTTCGCTGCATCGGGGCCGAACACACCCGCCATCACCGGCATCATCACCAGCGCCAGTACGCAGGCCAGGTCTTCCACGATCAGCCAGCCGACCGCGATCTTGCCGCGCATCGTCTCCAGCAGGCGGCGTTCTTCCATCGCCCGCAACAGCACGACGGTACTGGCCGTGGCCAGCGAGAAACCGAAGATGACGCCATGGATGGCTGGCCAGCCCATCAGCGAGGCCACGCCCCAACCCAGCAGGGTGGCCACTGCGATCTGGCCGATGGCACCGGGAATGGCGATGGCCTTGACCGCCATCAGGTCCTTCAGCGAGAAGTGCAGGCCGACACCGAACATCAGCAGCATCACGCCCAGTTCGGCCAGCTGGTTGGCCAGCGCCTGATCGGCGACGAAGCCGGGGGTGAACGGACCTACGCAGATGCCAGCAACCAGGTAACCGACCAGGGGAGACAAGCGGAGCTTGTTGGCCAGCGCGCCGAAGATGAAGGCGAGCCCCAGGCCAACGGCAACGATGTTGATCAGGTCGGTGTCATGGTGCATCGGCACTCGCAGGCAATCGGGGGGATGCCCCGATTTTCACCGATGCGGTCACATACGGCAAACCGGGCCAGCGTATCGGATCGTTGCGTGGGCGGCTTGTACGGGCGAGATATCAAGCCTTGTTGAGAGATGGCAGGCCCTGACGGGCCGAATGGTGCCTACCTATGGGGGGCTCCAGGCGTAGCCGTCGATGATCACACCATCTGCCGGCGCTGGGTCTCTTCCAGGGCAGGCTCGGCCTGCTGCGGCGAGGCGGCCAGCTGCTTGTCCAACTGATGAATCTGCCGCAGCGACTCCGCAACGGGTGGCTGAAGGGCCGTTTCAATGTTGATGTGGGCACGCAGACGGCCCGGGTCATCCAAGGCTCCTTGAATGACGAAGATGTTCTCCGGCCTTGGGGGCTGACCAGCCGGCAAGCCCAATACCACATGGTCGATCCGTTCCAGACCTTGTGCCCGGGCAAGTTGGGTGAGGCTGGCCGCCATGCGTTGGCTGGATTCATCAGATGCGCGACCCAGCGATGCGTCCAGCGCGTGGACGCCGGCGAGTGCCTGCTGGTGAAGCGATGCCGAGGCATCGCTCAGCGATGGGATGCTGGTTTCCGGCCGTTCGGTTGCCGGTTGCGGCTGCGAAGGACTGGTGGGCCGCACGCGCTCTGCCTTGCGAATGGACTCGATCAGCTCCCGCGGTGTATCGGTGAACAGCAGTTCGCCTGCATCCAGGGACTGCCCGGTAACCTTGTTCACGGTACTGGTCGCCCACGATGCGCAGGTATTGCCATATGACCAGGTGACATTTTCGCCCAAGGCCTGGTCAAGTCGCTTGACCTGCTCGGGAGTCAATTCGTAATAGCGTGAGGCCGAAGGTGTGGCCCGGGCTTCCATGCCTTCGCGGATGTCCGAACCTGGGCCATTGTCCTCAACGAGTGGATGGTTGTCTGGCCACAGGCCATGGAACGTCGTATGGCCGTTTCGCGTCACCGAGATCCAGGCGTGGCCGTCCACGAACTGATTGAACGACCCCTGTGTATTGGGATCTACGTGACTATGGATGCCGAGGACGACCTTGTCGCTCATGGGATGCCCTTACGGAAAAATCTGTGTTTCGCCATCGGCGTACAGCATCACCACGCGCGGCGCCATCAAGGGAATTTCCTGACGGGCCGGGCCAGCAGGTCCGGGCTTCACGTCGCGCCGCAGCATGGTTGTGCATTGGCCGGATATGGGGCAGCGATCAACAACGACTTTCATGGTGTCCCCTTCCACGACATAGCTCATCCCTGCCGCGTAATACATGCTTTCCATCGGTTCATTGAACTGGACCTGGAGCTTCGACGCGGAGAGCTGGGTGACGACGACCGGCTCAAGGCTCGATTTGGAATAGCTGGGTTTCACGTGATCTCCTGAACACCCTGACAGGGGGGCCGCCAGCGCAACCCACGCGAGCGCAGCGTACACATGGCGGCGAGTGATGCAGGCTCTCGTCACGGAGCGGCTCCTTCGTTGGTCCGCTGATTATGCACGGGACGACCTATGAGGCGCGTGCAACAGAGCACAGCCTGGAAACCGGGTGCAGGAGCTGGCAACGGTATACGGTCAGGACCGCGCCTGGCCCGAGGCCGCGGGCGGGTGTGTGGAGCAGCGCCGGGCAGGGCCCGGCGCACCCATTACCGCTTACCAGGTGTACTTGATCCGCCCGTACACATACGCGCCGTTGAAGCCGAACGGCGAGTAGTTGCTGTACGGCAGCATGCCGAAGGTCGAGTTCTGCAGGTCTTCGGTGCGGTCCGGGTACTTGTCCAGCAGGTTGTCGGCGCCCACGGTCAGGGTCCAGTTGCTGCTCGGCTTGTAGCTGGCCGAGGCATCCACCACCCAGGCATCGCCGTAGGTCTGGTCGCGCAGCGCGGTGGCAGAGTTGCGTACGGTGAACTTGCCGTAGCGGGTCGCGGCCAGGCCCAGTTCCCAGTGGTCCGAACGCCAGGTGCCGCTCAGGATCGCCTTGTCGCGCGGGTAGCTGTCCTCGATGCGACCGATCTCATCACGGCCGATCAGCGACTGGGTCAGGCCCAGCGTGCCGAATACCGCCGGAGTGCCGCCGACACGGCGCACTTCGGTGTCGTTGTAGCTGTAGGCGGCGGTCAGCTCCAGGCTGCTGGCGCTGAACGGCACCGTGTAGCTGGAGACGAAGTCGACACCGCGGGTGCGCGTATCCAGGCCGTTGGTGAAGTAGGAGAACGCGGTCACCTGCGGCAGGCCCAGGGTGCCCAGCAGCGCGCTGGTCGCGGCATTGGTGGTGATGCTCGACGACAGCGCGATGCGGTCATCGATATCGATCTGGTACGCATCGACGGTGATGTACAGGCGGTCGACCGGCTGCAGTACCAGGCCCAGGCTGTAGGAGGTGGAAGTCTCGGCCTTCAGCGGCGAGGCGCCCAGCGCCTGCGCGGCCGGGCTGGTGGTCGGGAAGGTGCCGCGCTCGACGAACACGCCATTGAGGAACTGGCTGGTGACCGCCTGGTAGCCCTGCTGCGCCAGCGACGGTGCACGGAAGCCGCTGGAGGCGGTGGCACGCAGCGCGACCTTGTCGGTGAACGCATAGCGCGCCGACAGCTTGCCGGAGAAGCGGTCGCCGAAGTCCGAGTAGTCCTCGTAGCGGCCGGTGATGCCGGCCGAGAACTTCTCGGTCAGGTCCGCTTCCAGGCCGGCGTAGACCGCGTAGTTGTGGCGGTCGGCATGCACTTCATTGGTCGGGGTGAAGCCCGCGAAGCCCTGCGCGCCGCTGCCGGTGTACGAGTTCAGTTCGCCCGGGTTCTGGTCCCACTTCTCCTTGCGGTACTCACCGCCGAAGGACAGCGTGACCGGGTAGGCCAGGCCCCAGTCCAGCGACTTGGTCAGATCGGCATTGAAGATGTCCTGCTGGTACTTCAGCGTACCGTCGTAGAACGAGCGCGGGCTGGTCGCACCGAGGCTGTAGTTGATGCTGTTGCGGGTGTGGAAATCGAGGGTGTTCTCGCCGTGGTTCAGGCTCAGGTCCCAGGTCCAGCCGCTGTCGGTGTTGCCCTTGACCCCGGCCACCAGCGAGCGGTCCTTGGAATACTGGTTGATCTCCGGCACGTAGCCGTCCGGGTAGGTCTGCGCCAGCAGCGCGCTCTGCCCGCTGTGGTTGCGCGAGCGGTAGAACGCGAACGAGGTGATGTCGCGGTTGCTCAGCAGCGCGCTGGCGTAGCCGGTCACGTGGTCGCTGAAATCGAAGCTGGCGTTGGCGGAGGCTGCGGTGGCATCCACGCGCGGGTCGCCGACGATGAAGGTCTTCTGGCCGATGCTCGGGAAGTTGCCGGTGTTCGGCGTGGTGCCGCGGTATGGGCCGGCGCGGTTGCTCTCGTCCTGCTGGCTGATCTGGCCGGCCACGTGCACGCGGCCACGGCCGTTGCCGAACTCGACGCCGGTATCGCCGGAAAGCTGGTACTTGTTGCCGTCGCCGGCCGAGTACTGGCCGTAGTCCACTGCCAGGCTGCCGCCACGGCCGCTGCCCTTGAGCACGATGTTGATGACGCCGGCGATGGCGTCCGAGCCGTACTGCGCCGAGGCGCCGTCGCGCAGCACTTCCACCCGCTCGATGGCGGCGATCGGGATCGCGTTGATGTCCACCGCCGACGAGCCACGGCCGATGCTGCCGTTGACGTTGATCATCGCCGAGGTGTGGCGCCGCTTGCCGTTGACCAGCACCAGCACCTGGTCCGGCGACAGGCCGCGCAGCTGCGCCGGGCGCACGCCGCTGGTGCCGTCGGTCAGGGCAGGGCGTGGGAAGTTCAGCGAGGGCAGGGCGCGTGACAGGGCGGTGGCCAGTTCGCTGGTGCCGGTGGACTGCAGTGCTTCGGGGGTGATGATGTCGATCGGCGACTGCGATTCGGCGACCGTGCGGTCGGCCACGCGGGTGCCGGTGACGATCACCGTGTCCAGGGTGTTGGCGGCGGTGCCGGCCTGCTGGGCGGCGGCGACGAACGGAGAGCCACCGAGTGCGACAGCGACGGCGGCGGCGATCAGGCTGGTCTTGCGGGTCATCGGGATGGGGCTCCGGTTGGCGGGGGCGGCACCGGAATCGACATCACGGGGGTGAGGCGGACGGCGGTTGTTGCGGTGCGCAATACAGCAATTAACGGGATATTCAGTGCCTGTCAAATGCCGGTCATCGGAAAAAACGTTGCAGCAGCAACCATTTAGCCCGGACAGGCATCGGCGGGGAGGAGACCCGGGACGCGCGCGGCGGGGACGTGGGAGAGAGGAACGTCGGCCACTGCGCATCCCGGGACGCGTCAAGTATTCGTTAACGCTAGAATTGCGTCGCAGGAACAGTGCTCACCAGCACATTCCATCCGGTTATATGGACCCCTCCCCCGATGATCTCCCTTCGTAATTTCGCCTTGCGCCGCGGCGAGCGGCTGCTGTTGTCCAATGTCGACCTGACCCTGCACGCCGGTTACCGGGTAGGTGTGGTCGGCCGCAACGGTGCTGGCAAATCCAGCCTGTTCGCGGCGGTGAAGGGCGAGCTGGAGGCCGACAAGGGTGACGTCGACCTGCCCGGCAAGGTCCGTATCGCCAGCGTGGCCCAGGAAACTCCGTCGCTGCCGGACCCGGCGCTGAGCTTCGTGCTGGGCGGCGATACCGAGGTGGCCGCGGTGCTGGCCGAAGAGGCCGAGGCAACCGCCCGCGAAGACTGGGAGGCGGTGGCCAACGCACACACGAAGATGGCCGAGATGGGCGCCTACGACGCCGAAGCGCGCGCCGGCAAGCTGCTGCACGGGCTCGGCTTCCCCGCCGAGACGCACCACCGCGCGGTGTCTTCGTTCTCCGGTGGCTGGCGCGTGCGCCTGAACCTGGCCCGTGCGCTGATGATGCCCAGCGACCTGCTGCTGCTCGACGAACCGACCAACCACCTCGATCTGGACGCGGTGTACTGGCTGGAACAGTGGCTGCTGAAGTACCCGGGCACCCTGCTGCTGATCTCGCATGACCGCGAGTTCCTCGACAACGTGGCCACCCACACCCTGCACCTGCACGGCGGCGGCGCCAAGCTCTACCCGGGCGGCTACACCGATTTCGAGCGCCAGCGCGCCGAACAGCTGCGCCAGCAGCAGATCGCGCACGAAAAGGAGCAGGCCGAGCGTGCCCACCTGCAGAGTTTCATCGACCGCTTCAAGGCGCAGGCCAGCAAGGCCGCGCAGGCGCAGAGCCGCATGAAGCGCCTGGCCAAGCTGGCCGGCACCGAAGCGGTGCGCGCCGAACGCGAGTTCCGCATCGAGTTCGCGCCGCCGGCCAAGCTGCCGTTCTCGCTGATCCGCCTGAACCACGTCGAGGCCGGCTACGGCAAGGACGCGGTGATCCTGCACAACGTCGGCTTCGGTCTGGAAGCGGGCCAGCGGATCGGCCTGCTCGGCCCCAACGGCGCCGGTAAGACCACCCTGGTGAAGACCTTGGTGGGCGAGCTGGCGCCGATCGTCGGCGAGCGCATGGCGCATCCGGACCTGAAGATCGGCTACTTCGCCCAGCACACGGTGGAGTCGCTGCACGAAGGCCAGTCGCCGATGGAGCATTTCCGCGAGATCGCCCCGGACGCACCGAACCAGTCGTTCCGCGATTTCCTTGGCAAGTGGAATTTCCCGGGCGACCGCGCGTTCGAGCCGGTGGATGGTTTCTCCGGCGGCGAGCGCGCGCGCCTGGCGCTGGCGCTGATCGCCTGGCAGCAGCCGAACGTGCTGCTGCTGGACGAACCGACCAACCACCTTGACCTGGAAATGCGCGAAGCCCTGGCCGAAGCGCTGGCCACCTTCGAAGGCGCGATCGTGATGGTCTCGCATGACCGCCACCTGATCGGCCTGGTCTGCGATACCTACTGGCGCGTGGCCGATGGCGTGGTCGAACCGTTCGATGGCGACCTGGACGCCTACGCCGCGTGGCTGCGCACCCGCCCGCAGGCGCAGGGCACGAAGGCGCGCATGGAGCAGGTGGAAGAGCCGGTGGTGGTCAAGACCGCCCCGGTGGCGCAGGTGGTGCAGAAGAAGCCGGTGAACCCGCACAAGCTGGCGGCCGCCGAGGCCAAGGTGGCCGAGCTGGAAGGTGCGCTGGCCGAACTGGATCGCCAGCTGGCCGATCCGGCCAACTACGCCGATGCGACCCGCATGGCGGTGATCGGACGTGACCGCGAAACCACCGCCGCGCAGCTGGAAAAAGCTGAGGCAGCGTGGATGGAGCTGCTGGAGTCCTGACCGGTCGTGCCGGCCGCTGGCCGGCAGCGCGATGCGCTCACAAGGATCCAGGGGTTGCCGGCCAGCGGCCGGCACTACCTATGCGCGCTGCGCCTGCAGCCATTCGCGGAAGCGCTTGGCCGGCTCGCGCTCGGCGCGCGAGCGCAGCCGCGTCAGCCAGTAGCGGCCCAGCTCCAGCGTGGTGCCGAACGGCTGCAGCAGGCGGCCTTCGGCCAGTTCCTGCTCGAACATGCGCAGGGGCAGCAGCGCCACGCCGGCTCCCCCGGCGGCGGCCATCGCCACCGTCAGCGAGGAATCGAACACCGGCCCGCGCGCTTCCACGCCGCTGACGCCGGCCGCCTGCAGCCAGCGCGGCCATTCGTCGCTGCGGTAGGAGCGCAACAACGGCAGCGTGGCCAGGTCGCGCGGCTGTTTCAGCCGCCGCGCCAATGCGGGTGCGCACAGTGGCGCGAAGGGCGCATCGAGGATCGCCGTGCAGGCCTGGCCCTGCCAGTCGCCATCACCGAAGCGGATGGCCAGGTCCAGCCCTTCGCCGGCCAGGTCGATGCGGTTGTTGTGGGTCTGCAGGCGCAGCTCGATATCCGGGTGCGCGGCCTCGAATGCGGCCAGCCTTGGCAGCAGCCAGCCGGTGGCGAAGGTACCGACCACGCCCAGCGTCAGCACTTCACGGGCCGGCCCGCCGGTGTAGCGCGCGATGCTGGCAGAGATGCGTTCGAACGATTCGTTGAGCACCGGATACAGCGCCGCGCCTTCGTCGGTGAGCGCCACGCCGCGCGGCAGGCGATGGAACAGGCGGATGCCGAGCCGGTCCTCCAGGCCGCGGATCTGGTGGCTCAGCGCGGCCTGGCTGACACACAGCTCCAGCGCTGCACGGGTGAAGTTCTGGTGGCGGGCGGCGGCTTCGAACGCGCGCAGCGCATTCAGCGGCAGGGTCGGGTGCAGCATCGTGCAGTCGTGAGCTGGAGTGATGGCTGATCCTACCCTGTCAATGAAGTTGTTCGTAACAGCAGTGGGTTGAATGCAACAAGCATGAATAATATTCATGTCTCTCGCTGATATTTCGCGCTGGTCGCCCTTCGTGCTGGCCTGAATAATCGAGTGGTTGCCAGGAGATCCCGTATGCTCGCCCGTCGCCGATTCCTGCAGTTCAGTGGTGCCGCCGTCGCTTCTTCGCTTGCCCTGCCGTTGCTGGCGCGTGCGGCAGGCAAGGCCAGCGCACGCGCACCGACCGAGGCTGCCATTACCACCGCCAACGATTTCGCAGCGCTGGAGATGGCCTGCGCCGGCCGCCTGGGCGTGACCCTGCTCGACACCGCCAGCGGCCGCCGTTTGGGTCATCGCCAGGATGAGCGCTTCCCGATGTGCAGTACCTTCAAGAGCATGCTGGCGGCCACCGTGCTCAGCCAGGCCGAGCGCATGCCGGCATTGCTGGACCGGCGCGTGCCGGTGCGCGATGCCGATCTGCTCACGCACGCACCGGTCACCCGTCGCCACGCCGGCAAGGACATGACCGTGCGCGATCTGTGCCGGGCCACGATCATCACCAGCGACAACACCGCCGCCAACCTGCTGTTCGGCGTGGTCGGTGGCCCGCCCGCAGTGACCGCGTTCCTGCGCGCGAGCGGTGATGCGGTGAGCCGCAGTGACCGGCTGGAGCCGGAGCTGAACAGCTTTGCCGAGGGCGATCCACGCGATACCACCACGCCGGCGGCGATGGCCATGACCCTGCAGCGTGTGGCGCTGGGCGATGTGCTGCAACCGGCGTCGCGGCAGCAGTTGTCCGACTGGCTGATCGACAATGAAACCGGAGATGCCTGCCTGCGCGCGGGACTCGGCAAGCGCTGGCGGGTGGGTGACAAGACCGGCAGCAATGGTGAAGACGCGCGCAACGACATCGCCGTCCTGTGGCCCTTGTCCGGCGGCGCGCCGTGGGTGCTGACCGCCTATCTGCAGGCCGGCGCGATCAGCAACGAGCAACGCGCCGGGGTGCTGGCGCAGGTGGGGCGCATTGCCGATCGCCTGATCGGTTGAGGTAACCGGGAGTCATCCAGAAACGGCTTGCCGGATCGGTTCAGCGCGCGCATCCTGCGCGCGTTCCAACCCCACGGAAGACCCCGATGAGCCATGAGTTGATCTACCTGCTGCTGATCTTCGCGCTGCTGGTGATCCCGCGCGCGTTGCAGCGTTTCAGCCTGCCTGCCCCGTTGACCTGCCTGTTGTTCGGCATCATCGGCATGCTCTGGCTGGGGGATCAGGCACATGATGCGGTGATCGGACTGCTGGCCACCCTGGGCATTTCCTCACTGTTCCTGTTTGCCGGCCTGGAAGTGGATCTGCAGGCGCTGCGCCGGGGCATGTGGCCGCTGCTGGCACATCTGGTCATCCGTACCGGCACGTTGTTCGGCGTCGGCTGGTTGGCCTGGCGTTACGCAGGATTGCCGTGGCAGGCCGCCGGGCTGCTGGCGTTGGCGCTGCTGACGCCCTCCACCGGCTTCATCATGGACTCGCTGTCGCGGCTGGGCCTGAGCGAGGACGAACGGTTCTGGGTGACCAGCAAGGCCATCGCCGGCGAACTGCTGGCGCTGGCGGCGTTGTTCATCGTGCTGCAGGCCGGTGATCCGGGGCACATGGCGCTGTCCAGCCTGGCGCTGCTGGCGATGATGGTCGGCCTGCCGCTGCTGTTCATCGCGCTGGGCCGCTGGGTGGCGCCGCACGCGCCGGGCTCGGAGTTCTCGCTGCTGGTGATGGTCGGCATGGTGGCGGCCTACATCACCTACCTGCTGGGCGTGTACTACCTGGTCGGCGCGTTCATCGCCGGCCTGGTCGCGCGCCTGCTGCACCAGCGCATGCCGCTGCTGGCCTCGCACGAGAACCTGCACGCGCTGCGCCTGTTCGCTTCGTTCTTCGTGCCGTTCTATTTCTTCAATGCCGGCACCAAGGTGCCCAGCGAAGCCCTCAGTTTCGAGGCCCTGGGGCTGGGCATCGTGATTACCCTGGTGGTGCTGCCGCTGCGCATCGGCGTGGTCTGGCTGCAGCGCCGGGTGATGTTCGGCGAGAGCTTCCGCAGCAGCCTGCGGGTCTCGCTGGCGCTGGCTCCGACCCTGATCTTCACCCTGGTGCTGGCGGCGATCATGCGCGAGCGTTTCCAGATTCCAGCGGTGCTGTTCGGCGCGCTGCTGCTGTACGCCGCACTGACCACGCTGCTGCCGTCGCTGGTGTTCCGCACACCGTTCGATGTCGATCCGGTGGAGCAGGAGCCCGCGGGCGAGGGCGAGGCCGCACCGGTGGCGGCCACCGAAGCCATCCATGCCGAGCCGCTGAAGGCGCCGCTGCCACCGCAGGGCTGAGCCGCAGCCGCGTGCAGCGGCTTGCACTCCCGCGCGCCAACACAGACACTGCGCGCCCGTGAAGCGCGCCCTGTCGTGGGCGGCCACAGTCAGGAGCAACAGGCGTGACCCAGGAAAGCAACCCAGACCGCAGCCTGTTGCCGGGCAAGATCCTGTTGTGGTTCTCGGCGGTCGCGCTGCTGGTCCTGCTGGGCTGCAGCTGGTCGATGCCCCCGGTCGATGCCTCCGGTTTCCGGCAGACGCAGACTGCACTGTCGATCGACTGGTTGCTGCGCGGCGGTCCCTGGCTGGACTACGTGACCCCGGTGCTGGGCGCGCCCTGGTCGATCCCGTTCGAGTTCCCGTTTTACCAGTGGTTGGCGGCGTTGCTGTCCAGCGTCACCGGCATGAGTGCCGACAACAGCGGGCGGCTGGTCTCCACCGTCTTCCATGCCGGCTGCATCTGGCTGGTCTACCGCACGCTGCTGGCATGGCGCCCTGACCGCACGCTGGCGCTGTGCGTGGCCGGCGCATTCGCCGTCTCACCGTACGCGCAGTTCTGGGGGCGCTCGGTGATGATGGAGTCCAGCGCGGTGTTCTTTGGCCTGCTCTTTGTCTGGGCGATGGCACGCCTGCGCAGCCAGCCGCGCGTGTGGGTGGGCCTGGTTGCCGTCGTCGCGGCGGTGCTGTCGGCGGCCATCAAGGTGACTTCGTTCTTCGGCTTTGCCGCGTTCGTTGCACTGGCCTTCCTGTGGCTGGCCCTGCGCGAGCACGGCTGGCGCCCGCGGTGGCTGCAGCAGCATTGGCAGCTGCTGTTCTGGGGTGGCCTGTCCGCGCTGGCCGTGCTGGCCACGCTCAGCCTGTGGCTGCAGCATGCCGATGCACTGAAGGCGCAGTCGGCGCTGGGCCGGCAGATCACCTCCGATGCACTGTCCACCTGGAATTACGGCACCCTGCAGCAGCGCCTGGATCCGGCTACCTGGTGGGGCACGGTGTTCAAGAAGCGCTTCTCCGGTGCGATCGGCTCCAACTGGATCTTCCTGGTCTTCGTCATCGCCGGGCTGTGGCAGAAGCGCACGCGCACGGCGGTGGCTGTCCTGCTGCTGGCCTACCTGGCGCCGTTCCTGGTCTTCACCAACCTGCACATCGCCCATCCCTACTACCAAGCGGCCAATATCGTGTTCGCCACGTCGATCATCGGCCTGGTGCTGTGGTCGACGGTGCTGGCGGCCGAAGCGGCGGGCAAGCCGCGCCGTGGCGTTGCGCTGGCGATCTTCCTGTGCGTGTTGTCGGTGGGCTTTGGCCTGGTGAAGTCGCTGAAGGACATCAAGGAAGCACGCGAGCCGACACCGGTTTCGCAGATCGCCGAGGCCATCCGGACCGGCACCACGGCGCAGGGCGTGGTGGTCGCGTTCGGCCAGGACTGGTCCTCCGAGCTGCCGTATTTCTCCGGCCGCCGTGCCGTGATGATTCCGGACTGGGCCTCGGACGACGTGCTTGCGTCGTTGGCCGCAGATGATGCAGCACTGGGGGGCTTGCCGCTGGCCGCACTGGTCAACTGCCCCAGCCAGGTAGGCAGCAGCCCCGAGCGCGTGCAATGGCTGGCCGAGATCACCCGCCGCTATGCCGCCGGTGGCCGGAAGCAGGACGTGGGCGGTTGCGAGGTCTGGCTGCACCACTGAGGTGACGTGGCCGGTGCGCAGGGTTTGCGCGCATCGGCCGGGGTCGTTAGGGTTGGGGCATGAGACTGCCTGCCGTTGTTGCCGCTTCCACCCTCCTGCTCAGCCTTGCTGCCTGTTCGCAGCGTTCCGATACGGTCGCCCATGATCTGGCGACCGCACCGGCCGATGCCTTCATGGCCGCCATCGCCGCGCATTGCGGCCAGGCCTATGAGGGCCGGGTGGTGGAGGACACGCCGGCGCCGACCGGCAAGGACCCGTTCGCCGGCCAGCGCCTGGTCATGCATGTGCGCGGCTGTGCCGACCCTGCCCACGAGCTGCGGATTCCCTTCCATGTGGGGGATGACCACTCGCGCACCTGGGTGCTGAGCCGCACCGGAAATGGCCTGCGTCTGAAGCACGACCATCGCCACCCGGATGGCAGCGCGGATGCGATCACCCTTTACGGGGGCGACAGCACGCCGCCGGGCACCGCCGAGCGCCAGCAGTTCCCGGCGGACACCGATTCGGTGGCGATGTTCCGTCGTGCCGACATGCTTGCGTCCACGCACAACACCTGGGCGATGGAGATCGACCCGGACCAGACCTTCGTCTACGAGCTGGCCCGCCCGGACGGCCGCCGCTTCCGCGTGAAGTTCGACCTGAGCAAGCCGGTCGATCTGCCGCCGCCGCCGTGGGGCGACGACAAAGCGCCCGCACCGTGATCGCGGGGTCGGATGCCTCCTGTGGAGCGCTCCGACCCCGGAAAGACCCCCGGCAGATCCGCGTCATGCGTGGATGCGGGAGACCTGGTCGGGTCAGAGTCCCGGCCGCTGGCCAGGGATCCGCCCCCGCAACTCAACGCGTACCGAAGCGCGCCCGGCAACCATTGCTCACCCACACCTGGCCACGTGCGTAGCCCCAGCTGCGGCCCTCCTGGCAGGCGCTGCCGGACAGCTGCTGCTGCAGCACCGGCCGGCCCTGGCGCTCATCCCAGTCGCAGTTCTGCGTGCGGTTGTTGTTGCTGCTGCAGGTGATGGAGTAGTTGCTGTTACCGCCGCCCCAGCCACCGCCCCCGCCGCCACCCCATCCGCGAGCTTCGGCGAATTCGGCGCGGCAGCCGTTGCTGACCCACACCGCGCCATTGCGCACCCCCCAGGTACGGCCTTCGTCGCAGGGGCTGCCTGACAGCTGGCGGACCAGGCGGGCGTTGCGCCAGCCGACCGGGCAGCTGCGTTCGCGATTGTTCTGGCTCTCACAGCGGATGGTCTCGCCGGGGCGGCCGTTGTTGCCGCCCCAGCCACCGCCGTTGCCGCCGCCCCAGCCACCACGGGCTTCGACGAATTCGGCGCGGCAGCCATTGCTGACCCAGATGCTGCCATTGCGGCTGCCCCAGGTGCGGCCCTCGTCGCAGGCGCTGCCGGACAGCTGGCGGACCAGCTGCGCATTGCGCCAGCCTGTATTGCACACGCGTTCTCGGTTGTTCTGGCTCTCGCAACGGATCACCCCGCTTTGCGCGGCGGCCGGGGCAGAGGGCAGGGCGAGCGTGGCGATGGTGCCCAGGCTCAGGGTCACGGCCAGGCTGGCCAGGGACAGCGGATTCATGGCGGCATCCCATACGGTGGCAGGTGCCTGACTATAGGGAGGGGGATGATCAAGCCGGTGTGACTGGCCGGATTTGCCCCGGCCGGGGCCTCGGCCGCAGAATACGAGGCTTTCCGGCCCCCATCCGGCGCCGGCGTTCTCCAGCGGAGCTTCCCCCAATGCGTACCCACTTCTGCGGCCTGGTCGACGAGACCCTGATTGGCCAGACTGTCACCCTCGCCGGTTGGACCGACGTGGCCCGTAACCAGGGCGGCGTCTGCTTCATCGATCTCCGCGATCATGAAGGCATCGTGCAGGTGACTGTGGAGGTCGACAACGCCGAAGTGTTCGCCGTGGCGGCTTCGCTGGGCTACGAGGACGTGCTGCAGGTGGAGGGCATCGTGCGCGCCCGCCACGCGGTGAACGACAAGATGCGCACCGGCAAGGTGGAAGTGATCGCCACCGCCATCACCGTGCTGAACAAGGCTGCACCGCTGCCGTTCCACGCCCACGAGAACCCGGGCGAGGAAACCCGCCTGAAGTACCGCTACCTGGACCTGCGCCGTCCGGAAATGCAGCGCATGCAGCGCACGCGCATCAAGCTGGTGCAGGCCCTGCGCCGCCACCTGGACGAGAAGGGCTTCCAGGACATCGAGACCCCGATCCTGACCAAGGCCACCCCGGAAGGCGCGCGCGACTTCCTGGTGCCGGCGCGCATGCACCCGGGCGAGTTCTACGCCCTGCCGCAGAGCCCGCAGCTGTTCAAGCAGATCCTGATGGTGGCCGGCTTCGACCGTTACTACCAGATCGCGCGCTGCTTCCGCGACGAAGCGCTGCGTGCCGACCGCCAGCTGGAGTTCACCCAGCTGGACATGGAATTCGCCTTCGTGCGCGAGCGCGACGTGCAGGACTTCGTCGAAGACATGATCCGCGCCATCTTCAAGGAAGTGGTCGACGTCCAGCTGGATGCCAGCTTCCCGCGCATGACCTGGGCCGAGGCGATGCGTCGCTACGGTTCGGACAAGCCGGACCTGCGCATCGCGCTGGAGCTGGTCGACGTGGCTGAACTGGTCAAGGACAGCGAGTTTGCAGTGTTCACCGGCCCGGCCAACGATGCCGAAGGCCGCGTCGCCGCGCTGCGCATCCCGGGCGGTGCAGCGCTGAGCCGCAAGCAGATCGACGAGTACGCCGCGCACGCTGCCAAGTACGGCGCCAAGGGCCTGGCCTACATCAAGATCGCCGACAACGGCGAAGTCAGCTCGCCGATCCAGAAGTTCTTCAGCGAGGCCTCCTTCGCTGCGCTGGTCGCCCATGTTGGCGCCGGCAACGGCGACATCGTGTTCTTCGGTGCCGGTGGCTACAACAAGGTCTCCGACTTCATGGGCGCGCTGCGCCTGAAGGCCGGCAAGGACTTCGGCCTGGTCGCCGACGGCTGGGCGCCGCTGTGGGTCACCGACTTCCCGATGTTCGAATGGGACGAGGAAGAACAGCGCTACGTCGCCCTGCATCACCCCTTCACCGCACCGGCCGTGGATGACATCGCCGACCTGCGCGCCAACGCCCGTACCGCCGTTTCGCGCGGCTACGATATGGTGCTCAACGGCAATGAAATCGGCGGCGGTTCGATCCGTATCCACCGCCCGGACATGCAGAGCGCAGTGTTCGAGCTGCTCGGCATCGGCGCCGAAGAGGCGCGCGCCAAGTTCGGATTCCTGCTCGACGCGCTGAACTACGGCGCGCCGCCGCACGGTGGCATCGCCTTCGGCATCGACCGCATCGCCGCGCTGATGGCCGGCACCGAATCGATCCGCGACGTCATCCCGTTCCCGAAGACCACCGGTGCACAGGATCTGATGACCGACGCGCCGTCGCCGATCGTCGACGCGCAGCTGGCCGAAGTGCACATCCAGGTTCGCCCCAAGACCAACTGATCAGGAGATCCAGGCAATGACCGAGTTTGCGTTTTCGCTGGAGTGGGAAAAGCTGGGCAATGAAGGCTCCGAGGCCAACCTGGTCACCGAGCGTGCACGTGTGTTCGGTGGTTGGCTGGTCCGCGTCGGTACCAACCCGGCGGCGATGGCCCTGACCTTCGTCGCCGACGGCGAAGGCCGTTGGGACGGTGAAGACTTCGGCGTCGAGGATTACGAGGACGACGAAGAGGAAGAGTACGACGAGGACGAGGAAGGCGAGGAAGAAGAGGACGAGGACGAAGAGGAGTACGAGGAAGAGGACGAGGAAGAAGAAGCGGAGTCGCCTGAAAAGGCTTGACCCCCGCTTCGCCCTGGCGTCAACTTCCTGCATGTATTCGATCCGCCGCGCCACTGTGGACGATGCGCCGACCCTGTCGGCGCTGGCCGCCCGCACGTTCACCGAAACCTTCGGCCATCTGTACCCGCCGCAGGACCTGCAGGCCTTCCTGGAGGAGGCCTACACGGTCGAGCGCCAGCGCGTGATCCTGGCCCACCCCGATTACGCGGTGTGGCTGCTGGAACTGGATGGGGAGGCGGTCGGCCATGCCGCCGCCGGACCCTGTGGCCTGCCGCATCCGGATGTGAAGCCCGGTGATGGCGAACTCAAGCGCCTGTACCTGATCAAGACGCAGCAGAGCTGCGGTTGGGGCAGCCGCCTGCTGGAAACCGCGCTGGCCTGGCTGGAGCGCGAAGGCCCGCGCACGCTGTGGCTGGGCGTGTGGTCGGAGAACTTCGGCGCGCAACGCTTCTACGCCCGCTATGGTTTCGAGAAGGCCGGCGAGTACCTGTTCCCGGTCGGCGATACCAACGATCTTGAATTCATCCTGCGCCGCGCACCGCGCGCGGCCTGACGTTCACCGCCGCTTGCTGCGCGCGCGTGTTCAATCACCTCACGTTCCTGCCCCGCTGACCGCCAGGCTGTTTGCATGACTCCCCCCGTATTGCTGCTGCATGGCATCTGGAATGCCCGCGCCTGGGTCGGGCCGCTGGCCTGGCGCCTGCGCGCGCGTGGTTTCCAGGTGCATGCGTTCGGTTACTCCTCGGTGTTCGGTGGTCCCGACGTGGCGGTGCCCCAGCTGCTGGAGCGGCTGGCCGATGCCGGGCCGTTGTCGCTGGTCGGCCACAGCCTGGGAGGGTTGCTGGCGCTGGAAGCGCTGCGGCGCAATCCGCAGCTGCCGGTGCAGCGGGTGGTCTGCCTGGGGTCGCCGCTGCGCGGCAGTGGTACCGCACGCTCGTTGTCCGAGCACGGCTGGGGCCTGGCGCTGGGACGCAGCAGCGAGCTGCTGCTCGATGGCCTGCCGGACTGGCAGGGCAGGGCCGAGGTTGGCCTGATCGCCGGCTCGGTGCCGCATGGGCTGGGCAGCCTGCTGGGTGCCATCGACGATGCCTCCGATGGCACCGTGGCACTGGCCGAGACCCGGCTGCCGGGCCTGGCCGACCATTGCGTGGTCCGCACCAGCCACAGCGGCCTGGTGGTGTCGCCCGACGCCGCGCGGCAGACCGCGCATTTCCTGCGTCATGGCAAGTTCGACCACAGCCGCGACGCGGCGGCGGCCTAGGGGCAGGGAGGCAGGGCCGCCCTGTAGAGCCGGGCCCATGCTCGGCTGCATTCGGTCGGGCCCATGGAGCCGGGCATTGGCTCGGCTCTACAACAATACGGGCCTAGACACGGTTGCAGCGCCCGATCAGGTAGAATCCGCGCCTTGATCCTGAAGCAGCCAGACGGTAGCACCCATGGGTAGAGGCCCCTCCATCGAAGCCCGCAAGAACGCGTCCGACGCGAAGCGCGGCAAGATTTTCACCAAGATCATCCGCGAGATCGGCGTTGCCGCGCGCGGCGGTGGAGGCGACCCCAACAACAATCCGCGCCTGCGCGTGGCCGTGGACAAGGGCCTGGCCGTGAACATGTCCAAGGACGTGATCGAGCGTGCCATCAAGAAGGCGACCGGTGAGATGGAAGGCGTCGACTACGAGGAAGTCCGCTACGAAGGCTACGCGCCGGGTGGCGTGGCCGTGATCGTCGACTGCCTGACCGACAATCGCGTGCGCACCGTGGCCGATGTCCGCCATGCGTTCAGCAAGTGCGGTGGCAACATGGGCACCGAGGGCTCGGTGGCCTTCATGTTCAAGCGCCTGGGCGTGCTCAGCTTCGCCGCAGGGGCCAACGAGGAAGCCATCACCGAAGCGGCCATTGAGGCCGGTGCCGATGACATCGTGGTCTACCCCGATGACGGCTCGATCGATGTGGTCACCAGCCCTGACGCGTTCAACGCGGTGAAGGATGCGATGGCCGCCGCCGGCCATGTCGCCGACCACGCCGAGATCACCTTCCGCGCGGACAACGACATCAAGGTTGAAGGCGACGTCGCCCTGCAGGTCAAGAAGCTGCTGGACATGCTCGAAGACCTGGACGACGTGCAGGACGTGTATTCCAACGCCGAACTCGGCGCCGACGCCTACGCCTGAGCCGTCTTCGACGGCCTGGGCGCGGGCCGTTGAACGGTCACCGCGGACAGTCATGAGCCCATTCGCCTGCCAGCGCATCCCGTTCCGCCCCGCCAGGAGTGCAGCATGACCCGCATCCTCGGCATCGACCCCGGTTCGCAGCGGACCGGGGTCGGCATCATCGATGTCGATGCCGCCGGCCGCGTCACCTACGTGCACCACCAGCCACTGGTGCTGCTGGGCGCCGACGACTTCCCGCAGCGCATGAAGCTGCTGGTGCTGGGCCTGGCCGACCTGTGCCGCGAGTACCAGCCGCAGGAAGTGGCCATTGAAAAGGTGTTCATGGCCCGCAATCCCGATTCGGCGCTGAAGCTGGGCCAGGCCCGGGGCGCGGCGATCTCGGCCGTGGTGCTGCGCGACCTGCCGGTGCACGAATACGCCGCCAGCGAGATCAAGCTCGCCGTGGTGGGCCGTGGTGGCGCCGAAAAGCAACAGGTTCAACACATGGTCGGGCTCATGCTCAACCTGAAAACCAAGCTGCAGGCCGACGCGGCCGACGCGTTGGCGGTGGCGATCACCCATGCCCACGTACGGGCAACGGCCAACCGCCTGGGGCTCAGTGCCCGCCAGGCGTGGGGCCGCAAATGAGGAGCTGCACGCAATGATCGGTCGACTGCGCGGCATCGTCGCCTACAAGGCGCCGCCGTGGCTGGTGGTGGACGTGAACGGGGTGGGCTACGAACTGGAGGCGCCGATGAGCACCTTCTACGACCTGCCCGAGCTCGGCCGCGAGGTCACGCTGTACACCCACTACGCGCAGAAGGAAGACAGCGTTTCGCTGTACGGCTTCCTGCGCGAGGGTGAGCGGCGCTTGTTCCGCGACGTGCAGAAGGTCAGTGGCATCGGCGCGAAGATCGCGCTGGCGGTGCTGTCCGGCGTTTCCGTCGAGGAGTTCGCGCGCATGGTCCAGGCCGGTGACATCACGGCGCTGACCCGCATCCCCGGCATCGGCAAGAAGACTGCCGAGCGCATGGTGCTGGAACTGCGTGACCGCGCCGCCCAGTTCGGCGCCGGCGGCGCGCTGCCCACCGGCAGCGGCCCAGCCCCGGCCGACCCGCTGTCCGATGCCACCGTGGCCCTGCAGCAGCTGGGCTACAAGCCGGCCGAAGCGGCACGCATGGCCCGCGACGCCTTCAATGAAGGCGACGAGGTAGCCACCGTGATCCGCAAGGCGCTGCAGTCGGCGCTGCGCTGAGCCGCGTCCCTTTCCTTCAACGAACCGCCTGAGCATCGCCAGGAGTCCCATGTCCAGCAGTCAAACCCCGCACGCAGCTGCCTCCGGCAGCCACGGTCACGCCCCTCCAGCAGGAGGCATGGCGCTGATCATCGGTGCGATCGGCGTGGTGTTCGGCGATATCGGTACCAGCCCGCTGTACACGCTGAAGGAGGCGTTCTCGCCGCACTACGGGCTCAACAGTGACCACGACACCGTGCTGGGCGTGCTGTCGCTGGCGTTCTGGGCGCTGAACATCGTGGTCACGCTGAAGTACGTGACCATCATCATGCGCGCCGACAACGACGGCGAGGGCGGCATCATGGCGCTGATGGCGTTGACCCAGCGCACGCTGCGCAACGGCTCGCGCTCGGCCTACGTGGTCGGCATCCTCGGCATTTTCGGTGCCTCGCTGTTCTTCGGCGACGGCGTGATCACCCCGGCGATATCGGTGCTGGGTGCGGTGGAAGGCCTGGAGGTGGCCGCGCCGGGCCTGCATGCCTTCATCGTGCCGATCACGGTGGTGGTGCTGTTGATGGTGTTTGCGGCGCAGCGCTTCGGTACCGAGAAGATCGGCAAGGCGTTCGGCCCCATCACGTCGGTCTGGTTCATCTCGCTGGCGGCGATCGGCATCTACAACATCGTCGATGCGCCGGAAGTGCTCAAGGCATTCAACCCGTGGTGGGCGATCCGCTTCTTCATGGAGCACAGCTGGCATGGGATCTTCATCCTCGGCGCAGTGGTGCTGGCGGTGACCGGTGGCGAGGCGCTTTACGCCGACATGGGCCACTTCGGTGCCAAGCCGATCCGACACGCCTGGTACTTCTTCGTGCTGCCGTGCCTGGTGCTGAACTACCTGGGGCAGGGCGCACTGGTGCTCAACCACCCCGAGGCGCTGAAAAACCCGTTCTTCGAGGCGGTGCCGCCGTGGGCGCTGTACCCGATGATCATCCTGGCCACCATGGCGGCGGTGATTGCCTCGCAGTCGGTCATCACCGGTGCGTTCTCGGTCTCGCGTCAGGCGATGCAGCTGGGCTACATCCCGCGCATGCGCATCAAGCACACCTCGCACGACACCATCGGCCAGATCTACATCCCGGGCATCAACTGGGGCATCGCGGTGATGGTGATCGGCCTGGTGCTGGCCTTCCGCAGCTCGTCCAACCTGGCGGTGGCCTACGGTATCTCGGTGTCGGCCACCATGCTGATCGACACCCTGCTGCTGGCCCTGGTGGCCCGTTCGCTGTGGCCGAAGGCGCGCGCCTGGCTGCTGCCGCTGTGCGTGGTGTTCTTCATCATCGACCTCGGCTTCGTCATCGCCAACGGTGCCAAGCTGCTGCAGGGCGCCTGGTTCCCGGTGGTACTGGGGATCTTCCTGTTCACCATGATGCGCACCTGGCGCCGTGGCCGCGAACTGCTGCGCGATGAGATCCGCAAGGACGGCATCCGCCTGGATACCTTCCTGCCTGGGCTGATGCTGGCACCGCCGGTGCGCGTGCCGGGCACTGCAGTGTTCCTCACCGCCGACCCGACCGTCGCCCCGCATGCGCTGATGCACAACCTCAAGCACAACAAGGTGCTGCACGAACGCAACGTGTTCCTGCACGTGGAGACCCTGCCGATCCCGTATGCGATGGAAGGGCAGCGGCTGAAGATCGAATCGGTGGGCGACGAGTTCTACCGCGTCTATGTGCGCTTCGGCTTCATGGAAACCCCGGACGTGCCGCTGGCGCTGATGCGCTCGTGTGACCACGGTGGCATCTACTTCGACCCGATGGACACCACCTTCTTCGCCAGCCGCGAAACCATCGTTGCCACCGCCAACCGCGGCATGCCGATCTGGCGCGACAAGCTGTTCGCGCTGATGCACCGGAATGCCGCGCCGGCCACGGGCTTCTTCCGTATTCCCGGCAACCGCCTGGTCGAACTCGGGGCCCAGGTCGAGATCTGAGGTCTGGTAGTGCCGGCCGCTGGCCGGCTTCCGCCGCACCACCGGTGTTCATGGGGTTGCCGGCCAGCGGCCGGCACTACCGTGCTTCCGGCCCCGGAATGCAACCATTTACCGCATAATCACGGTATGACCGACGACCGCATCATCGGCGCCGGCGCCACCCGCGAGGATGACGCCGCCGACGCCAGCATCCGCCCCAAGCGCCTGGCCGACTATCTTGGCCAGGCCCCGGTGCGCGAGCAGATGGAGATCTACATCGAAGCGGCCAAGGGGCGCGGCGACGCGCTCGACCACGTGCTGATCTTCGGGCCGCCCGGCCTGGGCAAGACCACGCTCAGCCACGTCATCGCCAACGAACTGGGCGTGGCCCTGCGGGTGACCTCCGGCCCGGTGATCGAGAAGGCCGGCGACCTCGCCGCGCTGCTGACCAACCTGCAGCCGCACGACGTGCTGTTCGTGGACGAGATCCACCGCCTGTCGCCGGTGGTCGAGGAAGTGCTGTACCCGGCGATGGAAGACTTCCAGATCGACATCATGATCGGTGAGGGCCCCGCGGCCCGTTCGATCAAGATCGACCTGCCGCCGTTCACCCTGATCGGTGCCACCACCCGCGCCGGCCTGCTGACCGCGCCGCTGCGCGACCGCTTCGGCATCGTCCAGCGGCTGGAGTTCTACAGCGTCGAGGAGCTGACCCGGATCGTGCGCCGCTCGGCCACCATCCTCGGCATCGACTGCACCGCCGATGGCGCCGGCGAGATCGCGCGCCGCGCGCGCGGCACCCCGCGTATCGCCAACCGCCTGCTGCGCCGCGTGCGCGACTATGCGCAGGTGAAGGCGGGCGGCCACATCGACGAGGCCGTGGCGCAGGCCGCGATGAAGATGCTCAAGGTTGATCCGGAAGGCTTCGACGAGCTCGACCGGCGCCTGCTCAAGACCCTGGTCGACTACTTCGATGGCGGCCCGGTCGGGATCGAGTCGCTGGCCGCGGCGCTGTCCGAGGAGCGCGGCACGCTGGAAGACGTGGTCGAGCCGTACCTGATCCAGCAGGGCTTCCTGGTGCGCACCGCGCGCGGCCGCATGGCCACCCACAAGGCCTACCGGCACATGGGCCTGAAGCCGAAGAACCCGCCGCAGGACCTGTTCGCGGAGGTTCCCGATGTCGGTTGAGCCACTATTCAGTTGGCCGACACGCATTTACTGGGAAGATACCGACGCAGGCGGCGTGGTCTACCACGCCCGCTATGTGGCCTTCATGGAACGGGCCCGGACCGAATGGATGCGTGCGCTCGGCTACGGCCAGGAGCGCATGCGCGCCGAGCATGGGATGGTCTTCGCGGTGCGCTCGATGCAGATGGATTTCATCAAGCCGGCACGGCTGGATGACACCCTGCAGGTGAGCGCCCGCCTGGTCCAGCTGAAGAAGGCCAGCATGGTCTTCGACCAGCAGATCCTGCGCGACGGCGAGCTGCTGCTGTCGGCCCGGGTCCGCATCGCCGCACTGGAAGCGGCCAGTTTCCGCCCGCGTGGCATGGACGAGGCCGTCCTTGCCATGCTGCAACCCCACCTCCACCCCGAATCCGAACACTGAGGAACAACGGATGATCGCAACGCTCCTGGCCCTGCAGGCCACGGTCACCGAGGCACTGCCGGCCGACGTCAGCAACGCCGCGACACAGACCCTTGCCCAGGCCACCACCGGCGGCGGCATCAACTACCTCGAACTGATGGCCAAGGCCAGCCTGCCGGTGAAGATCATCGTGCTGCTGCTGCTGGTCGGCTCGTTCGTCAGCTGGGTGATCATTTTCCGCAAGGCCCGCGTGTTCAAGCAGGCCACCCGCGAAGCCGACGAGTTCGAGAACCGCTTCTGGTCCGGCGCCGACCTGGGCAAGCTGTACAGCGCCGCCACCGACCGCAGCCGCAGCGTGACCGGCCTGGAAGCCATCTTCGAAGCCGGTTTCCGCGAGTACACCCGTCTGCGCGACAAGCGCCGCCTGGATGGCCGTGCGCAGCTGGAAGGCGCGCAGCGCGCCATGCGCACCACCTACACCCGCGAAGTGGACCAGCTTGAGCGCAACCTGGAACTGCTGGCCAACATCGGTTCGACTGCCCCGTACGTGGGCCTGGTCGGTACCGTGTTCGGCATCATGGTGACCATGCACGACATGATCAGCAGCGGTGCGCAGGCCGGTATCGCCGCCGTCGCGCCAGGCATCTCCGAAGCCCTGTTCGCCACCGCCATCGGCCTGTTCGTGGCGATCCCGGCGGTGTGGGCCTACAACCGCTTCACCACCCGCGTGGAGCGCATGTCGGTGCGGTTCGAGACCTTTGCCGAAGAGTTCAGCTCCATCCTGCAGCGCCAGAGCGCTGGCGACGAGTAAGCGCCTGACCCGGGAGTCCAAGCCATGTCCGCTGCCATCGGTCGCCGCAAGCGCCGCAAGCTGAAATCGGAAATCAACGTCGTTCCCTACATCGACGTCATGCTGGTGCTGCTGATCATCTTCATGGTCACCGCGCCGCTGCTCACCCTGAGCTTCGACGTCGACCTGCCGCAATCCAACGCCAAGGCGCTGGAAAGCAAGCAGGACCCGGTGATCGTCTCGGTGCGCCAGGACGGCCAGCTGAGCCTGAAGCTGCCCGATGCCAAGGAACCGACCGCCGTGTCGGCCGAGGAACTGGAAGGCCGCCTGGCAGGCATCGCCGCCCAGGACAAGGGCGTGCGCGTGATCGTCGCCGCCGACCGTGCCGTGGCCTATGAAAAGGTCATCGCCGCGATGGATGTGATCAAGCGCGCCAAGGTAGACAAGGTAGGCCTGGCCACCGATGCACGCTGACGCCCTGCCACCTCCACAGCAGCGCGAACCCGGCTGGGGCCTGCCCCTGGCGCTGGCGTTGCTGGTGCACCTGCTGGTCGCGCTGGTCTTCATCGTGGCCTGGTTCTGGTCACCCGAGCGCAACACCGACGCCGCCGCCGGTGATCCGTCGGTGGAGGCCAGCCTGGCGCTGTCCGCGTCCGAGGCGTCCGCCGCCCGCCAGGCCCTGCGCCAGTCCGAAAAGCTGGAGGACCTGCCGCCGCCGGTGGCCGAGCCGGATCCGGTGCCGGAAGACACCATTCCGCCGCCACAGCCGATTCCCGAGCCGCGCCCACAGGACGCCCCCACGCCGCAGCAGCAACAGGCGCAGGAGCGCGTCGCGCAGCCGGATACCAAGGACCAGGAAGCAGTGAGCGCGCTGGCCATCTCGCAGGAGAAGGCGAAACAGGAACAGGAAGCCAAGCGCCGCCAGGAGCAGATCGACCTGACCGAACGCAAGCGCCAGGAAGAGGCCGAGCAGAAGCTGCGCCTGGCCAAGCAGCAGGAAGAAGACGCGAAGAAGAAGCTGGCCGATCAGGCGCGCCAGGCCGCGGACAAGGCCGAGGCCGAGAAGCAGAAGAAGATCGCCGAGATCCGTGCCCGCCGCGAGCAGGCCGAAAAGGAAGCCAAGCTGGCCGAGCAGAAGCTGCGCCAGGTCGCCGCCGCGCGCAATGCCGCGGGCAGTGCCGCCGCCGGTGCCAGCGGTGCGTCCCAGCCGGCCGCCGGTGGCGGTGGCAACAGCGATGATCTTTCGGCCAAGTACGCCGCGGCGATCCAGGCCAAGGTCCTGTCGCAGTGGGTGCGCCCGGATACGGTGCCACTGGGCCAGCGCTGCCAGATCACCATCACCCAGATTCCGGGTGGCACGGTGATGCAGGCCAAGGTCAGCCCGAACTGCCCCTACGACGAGGCCGGCAAGCGTTCGATCGAGGCCGCCGTGCTCAACGCGCAGCCCCTGCCGTACCGTGGCTTCGAGTCGGTGTTCGCACGCACGCTCAACTTCACCTTTACCGCCCAGGATCGCTGAGGCGGGCAGGGCAGGGGGGGCTCGGGCCACTCCTGCCCACGGTTGTCGCGCTTGCCTCTGGTGTGCTCGGTTTCGACCGGGCAGGCTGTGGGCTGCTGTCGAACGCCGTCCTCCGGGGCGGCGTGACCAGGGCAGACGGTGCGATGTTGGCCACGACGTTAACGGTGCGTGAGAAGACGGGCTGGAACTGACCCGGAATTCACGTACCCTTGGTTCATGATTGCGAAGCGGTTCACTCCCGCTTTGTTATCCCTCGTTCCGGTTTCCCCTTATTGAGCGCTCCATGAAAAAGATGCCTCGCTGGCTTGCCGTGTTTGCGGCCCTGTTGCTGCCCTTTGCTGCCGTCGCGCAGCAGAAGGGGCTGGATATCGACATCATCGGCGGCAATGCCTCCGCGCTGCCGATCACCATCGTGCCGATGCCCTACCAGGGTTCGTCGGCCGCTCCGCAGACCGACGTCGCCGGCGTGGTCCGTGCCGATCTGGAGCGTTCGGGCCAGTTCCGCACGCTGCCGGAAGCGCAGATCGTCGAGAAGCCCGTGCGGGGAGGGGATATCCAGTTCGCGACCTGGCGCGCGCTGAAGCAGAACTACATCGTGGTCGGCCGCGTGCTTGATGCCGGTGCCGGTGCCTACCGCGTCGAGTACGAACTGTTCGACGTGCCCAAGGGCGAGCGCCTGCTGGGCCTGGCGATGACCGCCCGTGGCAATGCCATGCGCGACGTTGCCCACCAGATGGCCGACGCCATCTACGAAAAGATCACCGGTGTGCGCGGCGCCTTCTGGACCCGCATCGCCTACGTGACCGCCAGTGGCAAGGGCGACGCCATGCGCTACGCGCTGATGGTGGCCGATTCCGATGGTTTCAACCCGCAGACCATCGTGCGCTCGGCCGAGCCGCTGCTGTCGCCGTCGTGGAGTCCGGATGGCAGCAAGCTGGCCTACGTCAGCTTCGAGCGTGGCAATTCGGCCATCTACATCCAGAACATCGGTACCGGTGCGCGCGAGCTGGTCACCAGCTTCCGCGGCATCAACAGCGCCCCGGCGTTCTCGCCGGACGGCCGCAAGCTGGCCCTGACCCTGTCGCGCTCCGGTAACCCGGAAATCTACGTGATGGACCTGGGCAGCAAGCAGCTGACCCAGCTGACCAACCACTTCGCCATCGATACCGAGCCGACCTGGGCACCGGACGGCAGCGCGGTGTACTTCACCTCCGATCGCGGCGGCCGTCCGCAGGTCTACAAGGTCGGTGCCGGCGGCGGCAGCGCCGAGCGCGTGACCTTCCAGGGCAACTACAATGCCAAGCCGTCGGTGTCCTACGATGGCAAGAAGATCGCCGTCGCCCAGGGCTCGGGCAACAGCTACAAGATCGCGATGATGGACAGCTCGCTGGGCTCGCCGCGCTGGAGCACGCTGTCCCCGGGTTCGCTGGATGAATCGCCGAGCTTTGCGCCCAACGCAAGCATGGTGCTGTACGCCGCCCGCGAAGGTGGCCGTGGTGTGTTGTATGCCGTTTCGGCCGATGCGCGGGTTCGCCAGCGCCTGGTCCTGGCTGACGGTGATGTGCGCGAACCGGCATGGTCCCCATACCGTACCCAGCGCTAAAAGAGTGTTAATATTTTCGTTGTCTTGAACCCCTCATCGGCTTAGGAGCCACAAAGGTATCGCCATGAACAAGTCCACCCGCGTTCTGCTTGTTTCCCTGCTGTCTGTGGCCGTCCTGGCCGGTTGCTCGAAGAAGGTGAAGGAAGAGCCGGCAGCCCCGGTCGACACCGGCACCTCGACCACCACCCCGACCGGTCCGTCGACCTCCGGCCTGTACGGCCCGGGCGACCTGGACACCGACGCTTGCCTGCGCCAGCGCGTGGTCTACTTCGACCTGGACAAGGAAGACGTGAAGCCGGAATTCCAGGCCATCATGGCGTGCCACGCCAAGTACCTGCGTGACCGTCCGTCCTCGCGCATCACCCTGCAGGGCCACACCGACGAGCGCGGTTCGCGCGCGTACAACCAGGCCCTGGGTGAGCGTCGTGGCAACGGCGTCAGCTCGGCCCTGCAGGCCAACGGTGGTTCGGCTTCGCAGCTGACCGTCGTGTCCTACGGTGAAGAGCGTCCGGTCTGCACCGAGTCGAACGAGTCCTGCTGGTCGCAGAACCGTCGCGTCGAAATCGTCTACACCGCGCAGTAATCCATGCGCATTGGCATCAAACTGATGCTGGTCGTTGCGGCAGCCCTCGTGGCTGCCGCACCGGCGCACGCACAGCGACAGAGCCTGGCTGACCGTGTCGGCGCGCTCGAGCAGCAGATGTACAACAACAGTGCCAACCAGGACCTGTTGAACCAGATCAATCAGCTGCGGCAGCAGGTCACCAGCCTGCAGGCCTCGATCGAGCAGTTGCAGCATGACAACGCCCAGCTCAAGCAGTCCGCCCAGGACCAGTACCTGGATCTGGACAGCCGCCTGAACCGGCTGGAAGGGGGCAATGCCGCCCCGGCCCTGCCGCCTGTTCCGGCGAGCGCGCCGAAGGCCGCACCGGCCCCGGCAAAACCCGCAGCGGCGGCCACTTCCGAGCGGCCGCCTTCCGTCCATGGTGATGCTGGCAGCCTTGCCGCCACCGGCGACGAGCGCACCTCCTACAACGTTGCCTTCGATGCGTTGAAGGCCGGCAGGTACGACGATTCGGCGCAGCTGTTCCTGAGCTTCCTGGAGTTGTACCCGAACGGCGTCTACGCGCCGAATGCGCTGTACTGGCTGGGCGAGAGCTACTACGCCACCCGCAATTTCCCGATGGCCGAGACCCAGTTCCGAGAACTGCTCTCGCGCTATCCGACCCACGACAAGGCCGCGGGCGGCCTGCTCAAGATCGGCCTCTCGCAGTACGGCGAGGGAAAGGTCGACCAGGCCCAGCAGACGCTGGAGACCGTCGTGGCGCAGTACCCCGGCTCGGACGCCGCGCGCACCGCGCAGGACCGTCTGCAGTCCATCCGCCTGGGCAAGCAGATCCGCTGACCGGGCGTACAATACGCACCGTGGCGCTGGGCTGATGCCCGGCAGCCTCCTGTAGAGCCGAGCCCATGCTCGGCTGCTTTCGTTTCCGGCGCCGTGAATCGGCTGCCCGTCCCATGAAGAACTTTCCGCCATGACCGCCGTTACCCCGTCCAACGCCGTCGCCACCCCCAGCGACATCGTGCAGTCGCCGCTGCCGCGCCTGAAGATCACCGAGATCTTCACCTCGCTGCAGGGCGAAGCCGAGACCGCTGGCTGGCCGACCGTGTTCGTGCGCCTGACCGGCTGCCCGCTGCGCTGCCAGTACTGCGACACCGCCTATGCCTTCCATGGCGGCACCTGGTGGGATATCGACGATATCGTGGCCGAGGTGCTGGCCCAGGGCGTGCGCCACGTCTGCGTGACCGGCGGCGAGCCACTGGCGCAGAAGCGCTGCCTGGTGCTGCTGCAGAAGCTGTGCGATGCGGGCATGGATGTCTCGCTGGAAACCTCCGGCGCGCTGGATGTCAGCGCAGTGGACCCGCGCGTGTCGCGCGTGGTCGACATCAAGACGCCGGGTTCGGCCGAAGTGGCGCGCAACCGCTGGGAAAACCTGCCGCTGCTGACCGCGCGCGACCAGATCAAGTTCGTCATCTGCAGCCGCGAGGACTACGACTGGGCCAAGGCCATGGTCGCCGAGCACGGCCTGGTGAAGCGTTGCACCGTGTTCTTCTCGCCGAGCAAGGGCGAGATCACCGCGCGGCAGTTGGCCGACTGGATCGTCGAAGACCGGCTGCCGGTGCGCTTCCAGATGCAGTTGCATAAAATCCTGTGGAACGACGAGCCCGGCCGATGAGCCGGTGCAGCGTTCCCTGATGTAGCTCCGGCGCGGGACAGCGTGCTGGCTTTCCCCTCCCAACCGGAAGATTCTCCATGAAGAAGGCAGTCGTGCTTCTCTCCGGCGGCATGGATTCAGCCGCCGTCATCGCCATGGCCCAGGAACAGGGCTTCGCCGTGCACGCCCTGAGCGTGCGCTACGGCCAGCGCCACACCTCCGAACTGGATGCCGCCGCCCGCGTGGCCAAGGCCCAGGGCGTGGTCGCGCACAAGACCGTGGACGTGGACCTGCGCAGCATCGGTGGCTCGGCGCTGACCGATGACATCGACGTACCGGAGGCCGGTGGTGCCGGCATTCCGGTCACCTACGTGCCGGCGCGCAATACCATCATGCTGTCGCTGGCCCTGGGCTGGGCCGAAGTGCTCGGCGCCAACGACATCTTCTGCGGCGTCAACGCCGTCGACTACTCCGGCTACCCCGACTGCCGCCCCGAGTTCGTGGCCGCGTTCCAGGCGCTGGCCAACCTGGCCACCAAGTCCGGCGTGGAGGGGGCGGGCATCAAGGTGCATGCGCCGCTGCAGTTCCTCAGCAAGGGCCAGATCGTCAGCGAAGGCGTGCGCCTGGGCGTGGACTTTGGCTTGACCGTGTCCTGTTACAACGCCGACGCCAACGGCGCCGCCTGCGGCCACTGCGACGCCTGCCGGCTGCGCGCGCAGGGCTTCGCCGAAGCCGGCGTGCCCGACCCTACGCTGTACGCTTGAGGTAATGGGGGCGATGTCCCCCCGTGGTGGGTGCGAATCGTTGGTTCGCACTCCCTGTTCCGCCGCTACCGGCGGCTGGAGTCTGGTAGTGCCGGCCGCTGGCCGGCAGCCTCATCAGGCAACCACCCCGATGCCTCGATGAAGGCCCGCACCGCCTCCGGATCGGCGTAATCCAGCTCGATCATCCGCGCGATCCCCGCCTTCTCATCGGCCTGCTGCCGCATGTACTCCTGCGCTATGCGATACCCGGCGTAGTACCCCAGATCACTCACCCCGAACGGATTGCGGGCGCTGTTGTAGAGCCAGTTGTCGAGGTTACCCCCGTCCATCTCGGCAATGAAACGCGTGCGGATGTCCGCCTCATGCGCGGGCCCGTAGCTGTACAGCGGAAGCGCCGGCCGACGCCCGCTCAGCCGCTCGGCCACATACTCGGCGACGCCCTCGCGCAATGCATGCTGGGCCAGGCTGCCGGTGGTCTCGCGCTGCTGGGTATGCACGTACTCGTGCAGGTTGTTCTGCGCGTTGTTCGCGCCCGGGCGGCTGTCGTAGAAGATCCGCAGCCGGCTGCGCATCGGCTCCGGAAGCTCGCTTACATCCACTCGCTCATCACCCAGCGCCATCTCCGCACCGATCAATACCTTGTTGCCCAGCGTGGTGCCGCCGGTGCGCAGGACACCGATCGCATAGGTGATGGTGGCCGGGCGCAGTGCCGGGTAGAGCGCGCGGAAGGCGGTCAGATCCCGCTCCAGCGTGGCGCTGGCCTGCTGCGCGTTCGCAGTCAACGGCCGTACCGACGTCCAGAAGCGTGGCCATGACTGCATGGCCTCGGCGTACTCGCGGGCGGTGTAATGGCGGGCCTGCATCAGTGCATGCAGGCCGGGGCTGCCCGGATCGATGTAGCGCTGCTGGACCAGCGCCACCCGGCGCTCGGCATCGGGTTCGGCGCGCACCGCGTCATAGGTGGCCCAGAAGCGGGCGATGTCGTCGGTGACGACCTGGGGCGGCGAAGCCAATGCTTTGCAGGGCAGCAGGGCGGCAAGCAGGCTGACGATCAGACGCATCCATGGCTCCAGAAAGGACCACAGATGGGATGCGCCAGTGGCGCCAAAGGTTTAATCCCGCTGGTAGTGCCGGCCGCTGGCCGGCAACCCCGACACACCGGGGTTCCACGCGACCGGCCAAAATAGGGTAGAATGCCCACCCCGCCGAAAGGCCGGGGCGATGCATTGGGCCGTTAGCTCAGTCGGTAGAGCAGAAGACTTTTAATCTTTTGGTCGAAGGTTCGAATCCTTCACGGCCCACCAATTGCATCAACGACTTAGGCGCCCGTGCGGCGCCTTTTTTGTGTCTCCGGAAAAATTAAGTGGATCCACGCTCAAGTGCGTTCCTCCTTCCGGGCGGTTGAACCACCGGCAGTTCATCGTCACCTTCGGCGATCCCGTGGAACGGACAGTGCATCTTCATTTCCCGTCTGAAGAATCAAAATTCTGCCGACATTGGCGGAATTCCTCCGCATGAGCCACTACCCATGTCCACATGGGAATCATCAGTACAAGAAGGTCCTTGCCCAGCGCTGTGATGCTGTACTCCACGTGCGGCGGTACTTCGTGGAAATCCTCCCGGCTGATCAACCCGTCACGCTCCAATTGCCGGAGGGTGCGCGTAAGCATGCGCTGGGTGATCCCCTTCATCCGTCGTGCGACCTCGGCATGACGCAGCGTTCCATACACGCCAAGCGCATGGATGATGCCCAGGGACCAGCGGCTACCAGCGTGCGCCAAAACCTCCCGGCGCAGTCCATCTTCGTCCTCGCTCATCCCGTCGCATATCGCTTGAGAGTGCCTTAGCAGTTCTTCCGGACTCATGAACGGTGCGGTCGGTATCATCGATGTGCCTTCTTACGTGTGGGCCAGTAGGCGAGCAGAATCGCCGCCATCGTACACACACAGGGCGATTTCCATGTCATCTCATATCAGCACTACCCCCTCTCGGTCGATCCTGGTGCTCGGCGCAGGCGAGCTTGGAATGCCTGTCATCCGGAACCTTGCACGTTTGGCCGTAAGTCATCCAGGCACACGGATCAGTGTGATGCTACGGGCGACGTCGATTGACTCAGAACTGCCGGAGAAGCAGCGGGTGGTCGATGAAATCCGCGCCTTGGGGGTGAATATCGTTGCTGGTGATCTGGTGACTGAATCGGTAGAGGCGTTGGCGGCTACCTTTGCGCAGTTTGACACAGTGATTGGATGCACCGGCTATGCCGCAGGCCGCGATACGCCAATGAAGGTTGCGCGTGCGGCGGTGAAGTCGGGTATTCCCCGCTACTTTCCTTGGCAGTTCGGTGTCGATTTCGATGCCATCGGGCGCGGTGGTCCCCAGGACCTGTTCGATGCCCAGCTGGACGTGCGCGAGTATCTGCGTTCGCAGACTGCGATGGACTGGGTGATCATCTCTACTGGAATGTTCACCAGTTACCTCTTCGAGCCGGACTTCGGGGTGGTCGACCTGGTTGGGCATAAAGTGAACGCGTTGGGCTCGGCGAGCAATGCTGTCACCCTGACCACGCCGGATGACATCGGCGCAATGACAGCGCGCATCGTGTTCCACGCACCTGCGATCCGCAACGAGATCGTGTATCTGGCAGGCGATACCATCCGCTACGGTGATCTTCCGGATATTCTGCAGAAGGCGTTCGGGGAACCTTTCGAGCTGGTGATCTGGGGCGTACCCCAGCTCATGCAGGAACTGGCTAACGACCCGGGCAACATGATAAAGAAGTATCGCGCCGCCTTTGCCCAAGGGAGGGGCGTTGCGTGGGATGTGGAGCGAACCTTCAATGCGAAGATCGGGGCCGAGCTACAGGGCGTGCAGGCGTGGCTGGATTCCAACGTGCAGCGCTCCTGATTTGCCGCTGGATTGTGAGGAGGCGCCCGCTGGGCGCCTTTTTCATTGCCGTTCCCGCCCGCACGCTCACGATGGTCGCACGTCGCGGCACACCAGTTCACCAGTGGCTCGGTAACCGGCGTCAAACGGTGGAACCTTGGTCGTGGACCCCGTGTATATCCCTTGAGACGGCGGAAAAATTGTCGAGTGAGCTTAGGATCGGCAATGGTTCCACGCTCGGCGGGCGGAAAAATAGAGCGGCGCACCCGGTTGTTTTCAAAGGAGTCGCAAGCCTTCTTTTGATCTTTTTGGTCGAAGGTTCGAATCCTTCACGGCCCACCAATGCAATCAATGACCCAAGTCATTCAGAAAGGCACCGCTCAGCGGTGCCTTTTGTGTTGTTGCCCGCAAAATGCCTATTTCGCCTTGGCGCCGCGCGCCCGCGCCGCCTCGCGTTCGGTGGCTGCCTGCGCGCCAACGGCTGCAGCATTGGCGGCGGCATTCGCAGCCCGCACCGCTGTCGCACGATCCGCATCGAACCGCGCCTGCCGCTGGGCGCTGGAGGTGCGTTCCAGTTCCAGCGAGGCAAGAAAACTGTCTGGATGCTTTGCGGCACACGCCTGCTGTACCAGTTGCACAGCATGATCGGACAGCCCGGGCTGGATATTGCCCAGCAGGCAATCGGCATACGGAACGGACGCAGCCGGGCCAGCAGCCAGCGCGGCAACGATCACGACATTCAACACGCAAACCTCCTTGTAGGTTTCGATGGGACCCGGTGCCGGCCGGTCCGGCCCCAGTATGGCCCGGTTCGCGGCACAGGGTGATGCTACTCCGGCCGCACATCCCGGCACACCAGCTCGGCCAGGCTGCGGCAGGCGAAGAACAGCCCTTCAATCACGCCGGCATCCAGATGCCGGTCCGGCGTGGCCATTGCCCGGCAGCGGTCGGCGGCGTGCAGCATTTCCACCACGGTCAGCATGCCGATGGCGGCCCGTTCCACCCGCGACAGGGCAACCCCGCGCCCGATGGAAACGCTGGTTTCAGGCCAGGGCAGGCCATCGGCGCCTTCGCCCGCGCGGATGCGCTTGAGGCAGCCTAGAAACGTGCTCAGTTCGGGCGAAGGGTTGTCGTCGTCATAGTGAGTACTGGCGGTGTACGAAGCATAGGGCGGACGATCGGTCATCTCGGCTTCCTCGACTCTGGAGTGGGCGTGCCACCGCGCAGAACGGGTGGCGGGCGATGCGTGGCTGCAAGCCGGAATGACAGTAAGCAGTTAACCGGCGGGTCCGAAGACCCCCACGCAGCGCCCGCCATGAAGACCGACGGATCACCCGCCGGCATGGTCCAGAGACAGTGCCGATGGGTGAGCGCAAACAACATGCTTACAGTCATCACGGGCTTGCAGGCCCGCTGCCACCCGTTGTCGGTGGCGCGGCATGGTGTTTACGCCTGCGCCTGGACCTCAATGAGGATTTTCCGAAGAACGGTGCGGAATCCAGGCGCGCGACGATGGTGGCGCAGGCCGCGCCGACGCAGCAAGCGACAGGGCGCGACGCATGTGCTCAGGCGCTTGGCTAATCACGTTGGAAAATGTCGGCAACTGCCGCTGACGGCACGTTTGCCGTGATGGGGTACGTGGAAAGTGGGCGCCACGTTTGCCAGCCGTGGTGGTACGGAACAGCGGGTCACGCACTCAAAAATCGGTGCATCTGCGACGTCCAAGGTGTTGTAGAGCCGAGCCATGCTCGGCTGCGATTTGCGCGGTGGGCTGAGCCGAGCGTGGGCTCGGCTCTACAGTGATCCGTCCCATCCACGACGGTTGAGCTGTTGTAGAGTCAAGCCATGCTCGGCTGCGATTTGCATGGGAAACCGAGCCGTACCCGGTTGCGCGCGGGGAGGTCATCCCCGCATGGCATGGATCCACGCATCTGGCAGGGATGCTGAGCGTGCAGAAGCCGCCAATGCCTGCCGCTGGGGGCTATGCTCGGTCTCTATCCCAGGACGGGTCACCCCATGCGCTTGATCATGCTGTCGCTGTTGTTGTCCGCCATCTCCGTCGCGCCGCTGATGGCCGCCGAACCGGCACCATCCGCACAGGCATCGCCGGCAAACCCGCTGGTGATCGGCGAAACCTTCACCATCGAATCGAAGGCGCTGGGCGAGACCCGCCGCATCAATGTCTACCGTCCGCAGCCGTGGGGCCTGGACCCGAAAGCGCCGCTGCCGGTGCTCTACATGCCCGACGGCGGCATCGATGAGGATTTCCTGCATGTGGCCGGGCTGGTGCAGGTGCTCAGCGGCAACGGCAGCATGCGTCCGTTCCTGCTGGTCGGCATCGAGAACACCGAGCGCCGCCGCGACATGACCGGCCCCAGCAGCGACCCGCAGGACCAGAAGATCGCACCGCGCATCGGTGGCTCGGTGGCCTACCGCGCGTTCCTGCGCGATGAACTGATGCCGCAGGTCCGCCAGCGCTACCCGACCACCGACGAGCGCGCACTGATCGGCGAGTCGCTGGCCGGCCTGTTCGTGGTGGAAACACTGCTGCAGGAGCCGATGCTGTTCAACAGCTACATCGCGCTGGACCCCAGCCTGTGGTGGAACCGGGGCACGATGCTGGCGGCCGCGGCCAAGCAGTTGCCGGCCGTGATGCGCGCGCAGCCGCGCGTGTTCCTGGCCAGCAGTGGGCAGCCGGAGCTGGCTGCGTCCGCCGCACAGTTGGCCACGCTGCTGCAGCAGGCGTCGCCATCGCCACTGGTGAAGTACCTGCCGCTGCCGGAGGAAACCCACGCCACGATCTATCACCCGGCCGCCTTGCAGGCGCTGCGCACGCTGTTCCCGCCGCCGCCGCCGGCCTCGCCCTGACCGCACTGGCAGCGGCGTGCACAGCATGCAAGGATGCGGCAGCGGCGCCATCCGGTGCGCCGCCCGCAATGGGAGCGTGTGGATGCAGCGTGTGCGTGGATGGAGTATGGCGGCCTGCCTGGCCGTGAGTGGCTGTGCGATGTCGGTGGCGCCACCGGCAACGCAGCCTGAAGCGAAGGGCGACGCGACCAAGGCCGCGACGGGCGTGGTGCTGCCGGACACCGAAGCGCTGCGCGTGCACGATCCGGTGGGCCGCGATTACCCGATCTGGGTAGCACTGCCGGCTGACTATGCGGCGCATCCGGAAAAGCACTACCCGGTGCTGTATGTGACCGACGCGCTGTACAGCTTCCCGCTGGTGCGCAGCGTGCGCAACATGGTGGGCCAGAAGGGCGTCAACATCGAGGATTTCATCCTGGTCGGGCTGCCGCCGCAGGAGGGCCTGACCTCCAAGCAGAGCCGCTCGCGCGATTACACGCCCAGCAATCCAGCGCGTACGGTCGATGGCTACTACAGCGATGACGTCACCTACGGCGGTGCCGCGCACTACCGCGATTTCCTGGCAGCGCAGGTGCTGCCGATGGTCGATGCACGCTACCGCACCGATCCCGCCCGCCGCATGTTCGCCGGCCATTCCTATGGCGCCTTGTTCGGGGCCTACGTGTTGACGACCCAGCCGGACATGTTCAGCACCTACATCCTGTCCAGCCCGTCGCTGTGGTTCGACCAGCTGCTGCTGCCGCGTATGCAGGATGCCGCTGTGATTCCGGCGCAGCCGACGCGGGTGCTGTTGTCGGTGGGAAGCTACGAGACGGACAAGCCGGGGCCGCGTTACTCAACCGGGAACGACATGCTGCGGCAGACTGCCGACTTCACTGCACAGCTTGAGCGCAGTGGCCGCAAGTTGAAGGTGGACAACGTAGTGATCGACGGTGAGGACCACCTGACCGTCTACCCGCGGGTGATCACCCGTGCGCTGCTGGACGTGATGCCGGGAGAGGGGCCGTATACCAGCGGCTGATGGCCGGTTGCATCCACGCGTGGCGCGGATACTGGGGTGTTGGCGCGGATGACTGCCTCACGCCGCCTGCGCGTCCGGCCCGATCAGTACGCCCACATCGGCGTGCCGGAAGCACAGCCGGATGGCGTCGAGCAGCTCGCTCATGTTGTAGGGCTTGGGCAGGAAATGAATGCCGTCGCGCAGCTGCGGCAGCACCTGGTGCTGGTCCATGCCCGACGTCACCAGGATCGGCAGCTGGGGATACAGGCTGCGAACCCGGTTGGCGGCTTCAATGCCGCTGATCGGGCCCAGGTTGACGTCGGTGAACAGCAGGTCGAAACGCTCACCGGCGGCCAGCAGGCCCAGTGCTGCTTCGGCAGAGCTCACACCCACCACGTGGCAGGCCTGGCTTTCCAGCGCAAGACGGCTCAGCTCGCGGGTTTCCTCGGCATCCTCGATCAGCAGGACGCGGGGTTCAACGTGGCGCTTGGACAGCAACATGACGCTACAGCTCCGGAAAGCAGCAATGAAAAGGCGCGCAAGTATGCGCAAGCCGGGGGTGATCCCGGCGTGCACGCCAGGCTAAGTGGGCGTTACAGCGAGCGCTGGCGCTGGCGGCGTACCTGCCAGGCCAGCACCGCCACCGCCAGCAGCGCGGTGCCGATACGCAGGCTGGTGGCCTGCCAGCCCAGCGCAACGACGTCGTCGAGGCTGAACACGTTCCACGCCATGTTCATCGATACGTGCAGCACCAGGCCGCACCACAGGGTGTCGCCGTCCAGATGGTCGAGCCAAGCGAAGATGAAGCCGCCCAGTGCGATGACCGCGCCGACGAACAGGGCAGTGCCGCCGCCGTCGAAGCCGCCGAAGCCCAGCCAGTGCACCCAACCGAACAGCAGCGCCTGCGGCAGCGCAAGCAGGGACCACGGGCCACGCATGAGCTTCACCACCAGCACGAAGCCGAGGCCGCGGAACAGCACTTCCTCGGCCAGTGGGAACAGCACGGCGAGCATCGTCGCATCGAGTGCGGTCAGTGCGGTGTTGGGCGTGCCCAGCACCGCCAGGCCCAGCCAGCAGGGCAGGCTGGCCAGCAGCACCCACAATGGGCCGCGCCAGCCGTTCCCGTGCAGCCCCAGGCTGGCCATCAGGCCCACCCCACGCGGGCGCAGCAGTGCGGCCAGGAGCAGCGCCAGCAGGACGGCCAGTGCGTTGTCCAGCAGGCTGCCGCCGTAGGGCATAGGCAACGCGGGAATCGGCGCGCCTGCGGCCGCAGCGACATCGCGCAGATTCAGGCCAACGCCGACGCCGAGCAGCACCAGCAGCAGGCGCGCGGCGTTGGGCAGGCGGGACAGGACGGTCATGCACGCACTCCCTGCGGAACCAGCGTGGAGTGTGGAAGGCGGCCGGGGACGCTGGCACGCGCCGGAAGTCCCTGTGCCATCGGTCATGTGTTGCCGCACAGTCATCGGTGGGCAGGTAAAGTCGTTGCCAGACCTTCAGGAGCCATGCCCATGCTGTGCCCCGTGTGCAAGACCCAGACCCTGCAGATGGCCGAGCGCCATGGCATCGAGATCGATTACTGCCCCGGCTGCCGTGGCGTGTGGCTGGACCGTGGCGAGCTGGACAAGATCATCGAACGCGCCGGTGCCGGCGCTGCGGTGCCGCCGCCGGCACCTGTGCAGGCGCAGCCGGCCGCTGCGACGCCGCCGCCGGTGATGCATCGCGATACCCGCCACCTGGGCCAGCGCTACGAGGACAACCGTGGCCAGCAGTACGGCCATGGGTACAAGAAAAAGAAGAAGGACAGCTTCCTGTCGGAGCTGTTCGATTTCTAGTTTGTAGCGTCGAGCCATGCTCGACGGGATGTTGCAGGCCCTGGTCGAGCATGGCGCGACTCTACAGAGACGCGATCACGGCCGCCGCAGGATGAACTCGCGGTCGTGCGTGTCACCGACGATGAAGTCGTACTCGCCGACCTTGCTGCAACCGTAGCGCGCGTAGAAGCGTTGCGCGCCGGAGTTTTCTTCCCATACGCCCACCCACAGGGTGCGGCGGCGCGGCTGGTCCAGCCAGGCCATGAACGCGTCCATCAGGCGTGCACCATGGCCGCCGTTCTGGTGTGCGGCCAGGATGTAGAACCGCTTCAGTTCGATGTCGCCCTCGCATGCGTCGGCATGCGGGAGGGTGTTGGCGCCGGCGGCCAGGTAGCCGACCACGGCGTCAGCGTCCATCAGCAACCAGACCGCGCTGCGCGGGTCGGACAGTTCGGTTCGCTGCGGTTCGCTGCTGTAGTGCGCCTGCAGGAAATCATGCAGCTCCTGCGGCGGATAGGAATCGCCCCAGGTTTCGTTGTAGGTGGCAATCGCGATGGCCGACAGGGCGTCGACATCGGCAAGGGTGGCGCGGCGGATCTGCAACGACATGGGGGTGCCTGCAATGGAGCGTGGCGCAGTGTAGCCGGCCCCGGCGGCTGCCGGGGCCGGCCATTGCTCACGAACCGCTGCTCAGAACCACATGCGCACGCCCGCCACCCAGCGCGTGTCGCGTGCGTGGTCGCCAGCATAGTCGGCGGTGTCGCCAAACGTGCGCTCGTGGCTGATGCCGATGTACGGCGCGAAACGGCGGCTCAATTCATAACGCAGGCGCAGCCCGGCTTCGACCTTGTTCAGTCCGCGACCAATGCCGTACTCCGGTTCATCCTTGGCTGCGACGGTGGCTTCCAGCAGCGGCTGCAGGATCAGGCGGTTGGTCAGCAGCACGTCGTACTCGACCTCGGCCTTGGCCAGTACCTGGCCACCGGAGCCCATGTACAGCGTCGCCGAGCTCTCGAATTTGTACGGTGCAAGGCCCTGGATGCCGATGGCCGCCCAGGTACGCGAGTCGGCCGGCCGGAAGTCCTGGCGCACGCCGACCAGCACGTCCCACCACGGCGATACGCTGCGACCATACAGTGCTTCCAGTGACGACGATTCCGTACGGCCGCGGCTGCGTTCGCCATCGGTGCGCAGCCACAGGCGGTTGATGTTGCCACCGATCCAGCCGGTGGCCTCCCAGGCCTGGCCGGTGCTGTTCTTGCCGTCCCATTGTTCGAGGCGATCGATCAGCAGCAGGCTGTTGATCTCCGGTGCATGCGCCATCGCACCGTGCCCGATCGGTGGGAATGCGGCAGCGCGGTCGGCATCGGCGAGAACCGGGATGGGTTCGCGCGGTTCGGTTGGTGCGGGCGCGCCGGGCCCCATCGCTGCGTGGTCCATTGTTGAATGGTCCATCGTCGAGTGATCCATCGTCGAATGGTCCATCTTCGAATGATCGGCCGGTGTCGTTGCGGTCTTCGCCGGCGGCGCCATCGCGCCCATGTCATGCCCGGCATGCGATTGTGCGAACACCGGCAGTGCGGCAGCCAGGCCCAGGGCCAGCAGGCTGGGGGAAAGCAGTGAGCGGCTCATTCTTCGATCCTCACTTCGCGCATCATGCCCGCTTCCATGTGGTACAGCAGATGGCAGTGGTAGGCCCAGCGACCGAGCGCATCGGCACGCACGCGGTAACTGCGGCGGGTGCCCGGTGGCATGTCGATGGTGTGCTTGCGCAGCTGGAATTCGCCCTGCGCGTTCTCCAGATCGCTCCACACGCCGTGCAGGTGGATCGGGTGCTGCATCATGGTGTCGTTGACCAATACGATGCGCATGCGCTCGCCGTAGTTCAGTCGCAGCGGTTCGGCGCTGGCGAATGGAATGCCGTCGAACGACCAGGAGAACTTCTCCATGTGCCCGGTCAGGTGCAGCTCGATCTCGCGGCTCGGCTCGCGGCCATCGGGATCCTCGAACAGGCTGCGCATCGCGCCGTAGGTGAGTACCTGGCGACCGTTGTCGCGCAGACCGATGCCGGGATCGTCCAGCTTCGGTTCGGTGGCCGAGCTCTGCATGTCCACCAGCGGGTTGTTGCGCTCGCTGGCCGGGTGCTTCGGCGCCCTGCTGGCGGTATCGCCGCCGCCGTGCGGGCCGTGGCCCATGCTGGCGCCGCAGCCGCCTTCCATGCCCTTCATCGCGGCCATGTCGTGGCCACCATGGTCACCACTACCCATGTCGTGCCCCATGTCGCTCATCGTCAGCAACGGGCGTGGGTCGCGCGCGGGAATCGGTGCCTGCAGGCCATGGCGGACCGCCAGCGTGCCGGCGGCAAAGCCGGTACGGCCCATGTCCTGGCAGAAGATGGTGAACGCGTCCTGCCCGGTCGGTTCCACCAGCACGTCGTAGGTTTCGGCCGGCGCGATGCGGAACTCGTCGATGCTGACCGGATGGATGTACTGGCCGTCGGCGGCGACCACGGTCATCTTCAGGCCGGGAATGCGCACGTCGAAGTAGGTCATCGAGGCGCCGTTGATGAAGCGCAGCAGCACTTTCTCGCCGCTGCGGAACAGCCCGGTCCAGTTGCCGGCCGGGGCGGTGCCGTTCATCAGGTAGGTGTAGGTATGCGCGTTGATATCGGAGATGTCGGTGGGCGTCATCCGCATCCGCCCCCACATGCCACGGTCGGACAACGCGGCCGACCAACCGTCGCGCTTCACGTCACGCAGGAAGTCGGGCAGGGTGCGCTTGTAGTAGTTGTCATGCTCGGCGAGCTTCTTCATGCGCCGGAACAGCGCGCCCGGATCCATGTCGGTCCAGTCCGACAGCATGATCACGTGCTCGCGGTCGTGCCGGTACGGCGCTGGCTCGGCCGGGTCGATGATCAGCGCACCGTACAGGCCGGCCTGCTCCTGGAACATCGAGTGGCTGTGGTACCAGTAGGTTCCCGACTGCTTCAGTTCGAAGTGGTAGTGGTAGGTCTCACCGGGGCCGATGCCATTGAAGCTCAGCCCCGGGACACCGTCCATGTTCGCAGGCAGCAGGATGCCGTGCCAATGGATCGAGGTCGGGTGGCGGGCCAGTGTGTTGCGCACGAACAGGTCCACGGACTGGCCTTCGCGCCAGCGCAGGATCGGCGCCGGCAGCGAGCCGTTGACGGTGATCGCCGGTCGGGTGCGGCCGGTGAAATTGGCCAGCGATTCGCCGATGGCCAGTTCGATGCGGGTATCGCTGAGCACGGCCGGAGCGCCAGCCAGGCGTGGGGTGGCAGTGGCCGCGGCAAGCGCACGCTGCGGCACGCCGACGGCAGCAATGCCGGCGACCACGCCACCGGCGGCCAGGCCCTGCACGAACAGGCGGCGCGACGGCATGGGCAGGGCGCCCGGGCCGGGGGGATTACGGGTATTCATGAGGATGACTCCAGACACGGAAAGACGCCGGCAGGCCGCCGGCTCCGGTGCGCAGCGCGCACGCTGCGTGTGGAATCAGCCGATGGGAGGGCGTGAGATCGGCGGCAGCGGCGGCGCCGGCCGGCCGGTGGCCGGCATCGGCTGCGGGGCCAGCGACAGGCCGGGGCCCGCCAGGTACGGCAACGGCTGCACCACCAGCAGCGGGTGCTGGGCGCAGCTGCGCACGCAGTCCTTGATCTGGCAGTGGGCGTCGTGGGCCGGGGCCTGGGCCTGCGGGGCCGGGTCGGCCTGCATACCCGCGTGGTGGTGGCAGTCGGCAGTGCCGCCATCAACAGCAGCGGCCACGGCGTGCGCCATCCGGCCCATTTCTTCGTGACCACGGGCCATGGCCGCGTTCAGCCCGTTGAGCAACAGGCTGAGCATGAGCACGACGCGGAGCAGGGTCGAGGCCAGGGACATGACGCTAATCTAGCCGCAAGCGGGCGCGGATGCACTTCCGGCTGAATGGCCGGTTCAAGGTTGGAGCCGCACCAATGTAGAGCCGAGCCGGCGCTCGGCTGCTTCTGCGGCAATGGCAGCCGAGCGCCGGCTCGGCTCTACAGGAGCCCGGCTTACCCCTCTTCGCGCACGATCTCGACCAGGCGCGGGCCGTAGCGGCTCAGCTTGGTGCCGCCGATGCCACCGACCCGGGCCAGTTCGTCCAGGCTGGTCGGGCGCTGTTCGGCGATGTTGCGCAGGGTGCTGTCGTGGAAGATCACGAAGGCCGGCACGTTCTGCTCGCGGGCCAGTTCGGCACGCAGGCCGCGCAGCGCGTTGAACAGGGCCAGGTCCTGCGGCAGCACCGACAGGCCGGTGCGCTGCGCACTGCGCTCGCGTCCGCTGCTGCTGCTGGCCGGGTCGCGGCGCATGCTGATCTGGCGGCGGCCGGTCAGCACGTCGCGGCTGGCGTCGGTCAGGCGCAGGCCGCCGTGGCCCTCGCTGTCCACTTCCAGCAGGCTGGCGGCGACCAGCTGGCGGAACACGCTGCGCCAGGTGCGTGCATCCAGATCGCGGCCGATGGCATAAGTGCTCAGCTTGTCGTGGCCCTGCTGCCTCACCTTCTCGTTCTCGCTGCCGCGCAGGATGTCGATCAGGTGGCCGACACCGAAGCGCTGGCCGCTGCGGTAGACGCAGCTCAGCGCCTTCTGTGCCGGTATGGTCGCGTCCCACGAGGCCGGCGGCGTCAAGCAGTTGTCGCAGTTGCCGCAGGGCTGGGGGTAGGTTTCGCCGAAGCCGGCCAGCAGCACCTGGCGACGGCACTGCATGGATTCACAGTAGCCCAGCAGATGATCGAGCTTGGCCCGCTCCAGCTGCTTGCGCTCTTCGCCCGCCTCGGACTGCTCGATCATCTGCTTGAGCAGTACCACATCACCCAGGCCGTAGCACAGCCAGGCCTCGGCGGCTTCGCCATCGCGGCCTGCGCGGCCGGTTTCCTGGTAGTAGCCCTCCATCGACTTGGGCAAGTCGGTATGCGCGACGAAGCGCACGTCCGGCTTGTCGATGCCCATGCCGAAGGCGATGGTGGCACACATCACGATGCCGTCCTCGCGCAGGAAGCGGCGCTGGTTGCTGGCGCGCACTTCCGGCGGCAGGCCGGCGTGGTAGGGCAGAGCGTTGAAGCCCTGGCCGCAGAGGAATTCAGCGGTCTCCTCGACCTTGCGCCGCGACATGCAGTAGACGATGCCGGCCTCGCCACGGTGGCCGCGCAGGAAGTCGGTCAGCTGCTTGCGGGCATTGTCCTTCTGCACCACGGTGTAGCGGATGTTGGGGCGGTCGAACGAGCTGACGAAGTGGCGGGCTTCCTGCAGATCGAGGCGCTCGGCGATCTCGCGCTGGGTCGGCGGATCGGCGGTGGCGGTCAGCGCGATCCGCGGGATCTGCGGCCAACGCTCGTGCAGCACGGTCAACTGGCGATATTCGGGGCGGAAGTCATGGCCCCACTGCGACACGCAGTGCGCCTCGTCGATGGCGAACAGGGCGATCTGGCTGCGCGACAGCAGCGACAGGAAACGCCCGGTCAGCAGCCGCTCGGGGGCGACATAGAGCATGTCCAGTTCGCCGGCGAGCAGCTCGCGCTCGACGCGGCCGGCGGTCTCGGCATCCAGGGTTGAATTCAGGTACTCGGCACGCACGCCCAGCTGGCGCAGGGCTTCGACCTGGTCCTGCATCAGCGCGATCAGCGGCGAGATGACGATGCCGCAACCGTCACGCAGCAGGGCCGGGACCTGGTAGCACAGCGATTTGCCGCCGCCGGTGGGCATCAGCACCAGGGCGTCGTGACCGGCAGCCACATGCTCCACGATGTCCTGCTGCGGACCACGGAAATCGTCGTAACCAAAGACGCGTTGGAGCAGGTCGTGCGCGGGACGGGAAGCCATCCGCTTAGTTTACCCCGGCGGGGGAGTCGGCAGGGCTGCGCCCTGCACCTGCAGAAGCGTTCAAGCCAGGGCAACGTCAAAGGCAACAGCCGGCTCTGGGGTGATCCGTTGTTTGGTGGGGTGGTGTCGGATTGCGGGGACGCCGTAAACCCCCAGACCGGCCCAGCCGCTGGCGGCTGTGCGTTCGGGCGCTTGCGAAGCAGTGCTTCGCAAGCAAAGCGCCCTCACCCATGGGGGCTCGATGGCGCCATCCATGGCGCCAACGGTCCTGCAAGCCCACACCGCCCCGCCTTCGACGGTTTCCCGGTCACGGAGGGTCCATCCACGCCATGCGTGGATGAAATCTGTCAGATATCGACAAACAAAATGGGGTCAGATCCCGTTTTCCTGCGGAAAACGGATCTGACCCCAATGGCTTTGCTGGCAGATCGCGGAAAACTGTCGAAGGCGGGGTGGGGCCGGTTGCGGGGGCGTGAGCCGCATGGATGCGGCGACCGAGCCTACATGGACGTATTCACGGCGTCCCCCGCAACCGGACCTACCCCGCCAACCCACAGGAAACCCGCTTCTGCTCCGGCTGTTGCCGTTGCCGTTGCCTCTGCGGGTGCAGGGCGCAGCCCTGCCGAACCGCCCCCAACCCTTACTGCAACAGCGAGCGCAGCATCCAGGCGTATTTCTCGTGGGTCTGCAGCCGCTGGGTCATCAGATCCTCGGTCGGGGCGTCGTCCCCCTTGGCCGCCACGTCCAGGACTTCACGTGCCGTACGGCAGACCGCTTCGTTGGCGACCACCAACTGGCGTACCATTTCACGCCAGTCCGCACTGTCGGTCAGGCCCGGTTCCTCGACGATCGAGGTCAGCGCAGCGAATTCCCGGTAGGAGCCCGGGGCATTGAAGCCCAGCGCGCGGATGCGCTCGGCCACATCGTCCAGTGCCGCCCACTGCTCGGTGTACTGCGTCTCGAACATGGTGTGCAGCGAGTTGAACATCGACCCGGTCACGTTCCAGTGGAAGTTGTGCGTCTTCAGGTAGAGCGTGAACGCATCGGCCTGGAAGCGCGACAGACCGTCGGCGATCTTCTTGCGGTCGCCCTGGGTGATCCCGATATCGATGTTCGGCGCCGACGGTGCCGCCGCTGCAAGCTTCTGCTTGCCGGTCTTGGCCTTGGTCGTGCTCTTGGTCTTCGCCATGGGGTTCCTCCTTGTGGAATCGTTGGCCTTCACAATAAACCGGTCGTGATGACTGGTCGCTTTCAAAGTTTTGAACGAACCGATTGATGAACTCTATCGATAAAAATCCATCGCCCCGCCTGCGCCAACAGCGCGCCGCCATCGATGGCGCCATGAGCCGCGACCGGGGCCGTTTGCTGGGAATGCTCTCGCGTTGCCAGGCCAAGCCGCAGGATGCGGCACTGGCCGCTACTTTCGAGCAGGCCTTGCAGGCGTCGGTGCAGCGCCGGCAGGTGCGGGCGCAACAGCAGCCGTCCATTACTCTGGACCCGCAGCTGCCGATTGCGCGTGAAGCCGACGCGATCATCAAACTGATCCGCGACCACCAGGTGGTGGTGATCGCCGGTGAAACCGGTTCGGGCAAGACCACCCAGCTGCCGAAACTGTGCCTGGCCGCAGGCCGTGGGCAGGCTGGCATGATCGGCTGCACGCAGCCGCGACGGATCGCCGCACGTGCGGTGGCCAGCCGCGTGGCGCAGGAACTGCAGAGCGAACTGGGCCAGCTGGTGGGCTACCAGGTGCGCTTCAATGACAAGGTCAGCGACGACAGCCGCATCAAGTTCATGACCGACGGCATCCTGCTGGCGGAGATCGCCAGCGACCGCTGGTTGTCGAACTACGACACGATCATCGTCGACGAGGCACACGAACGCAGCCTCAATATCGACTTCCTGCTGGGCTACCTGAAGCAGCTGCTGCGCAAGCGCCCGGACCTGAAGCTGATCGTCACTTCGGCCACCATCGACACCGAACGCTTCGCCCAGCATTTCGACAATGCGCCGGTGATCAGCGTCGAAGGCCGTACCTACCCGGTGGAAGTGCGCTACCGGGCGCTGGAAGGCGAGGGCGAAGACCAGGGCGAGCGCACCGTCAATGACGCCATCGTGTCGGCCATCGACGAGATCACCCGCCTGGACGCACGCGGCGACGTGCTGATCTTCCTGCCGGGCGAGCGCGAGATCCGCGATGCGCACCAGTCGCTGGAACGACGCAAGTACCGCAATACCGAGGTGCTGCCGCTGTACGCGCGCCTGTCCAACCAGGACCAGGACCGGGTATTCAATCCCGGGCCGAACCGGCGCATCGTGCTGGCCACCAACGTCGCGGAAACCTCGCTGACGGTGCCGCGCATCCGTTACGTGGTCGATCCGGGCTTTGCCCGCGTCAAGCGCTACAGCCCGCGCAACAAGCTGGATCGCCTGCACATCGAACCGATCTCGCAGGCCAGCGCCAACCAGCGCAAGGGCCGCTGCGGTCGTATCGCCGAGGGCATCTGCTACCGCCTGTACGCCGAAGCCGATTTCCAGGCGCGGCCCGAGTTCACCGATCCGGAAATCCGCCGCTCCAGCCTGGCCGGGGTGATCCTGCGCATGCTGCAGCTCGGCCTGGGCCGCATCGAGGACTTCCCGTTCCTGGAAGCGCCGGACGAGCGCGCGGTGGCCGATGGCTGGCAGCAGCTGACCGAGCTGGGCGCGATCGATGCCGAGCGGCGCATGACCACCATCGGCAAGCAGATGGCGCGCCTGCCGGTGGACGTGAAGCTGGCGCGCATGCTGGTCGCCGCGCAGGCCGCCGGTTGCCTGCGGCCGATGCTGGTGATCGCCTCGTTCCTGGGCATCCAGGACCCGCGCGAACGCCCGCCGGAAGCACGCGGTGCGGCCGACAGCGCGCATGCGCAGTTCGCCGATGGCCGCTCCGAGTTCGTCGGCGTGCTGCGCCTGTGGGATGCCTACCGGCAGGCCCATGAGGACCTGACCCAGTCCAAGCTGCGCGACTGGTGCGGCCGTCATTTCCTCGGGTTCCTGCGCATGCGCGAATGGCGAGAGCTGCATCGCCAGCTGCGGCTGCTTTGCGAGGAGCTGGGCTGGAAGGAAGAGGCCAGCGAGGCGTCGATGGCACCGTTGCTGGCCGGCAGCAGTGCGCCGGCACCGGCGCGTGATGACGCGGCCGCAGTGAAAGCCACGCGTGGCCAGCTGCACCGCGCCGCGCGCTTGGCCCGCGAAGGCAAGGCCGAGGCCGCACCGGCACCGGTGGCCGTGCGCGCGCAGAAGGAACAGGCGCCCGCCAGCGGCGGCTTCAGCGAACGTGTACGCGCTGCTGCCTACCAGACCCTGCACCGGGCGCTGGTGGCGGGCCTGCCGACGCAGATCGGCCACCGCACCGAGAAGGGCGATTTCCAGGCACCACGCCAGCGCCGCTTCCTGCCGTTCCCCGGTTCCGCGCTGGCCAAGCGGCCACCGCCGTGGCTGCTGGTGGCCAACCTGCTGGATACGCAGAAGGTATGGGGCATGACCCTGGCCGCGATCGAGCCGGACTGGGTGATCGCCGAACTGCCGCACCTGCTGCTGCGCAAGCACTTCGACCCGCACTGGTCGCGCGCGCAGGGCCAGGTGCTGGCGTCCGAGCAGATCAGCCTGTTCGGCCTGGTGCTGGCACCGAAGAAACCGGTCCATTACGGCCGCATCGCGCCGGGCGAGGCGCATGACATCTTCGTGCGCCAGGCGCTGGTCACCGGCGAGATCAACACCCGCGCCAGTTTCGTCGCCGACAACCAGAAAGTGCTGGAGGTCGCGCGCGAGGAAGAAGCCAAGCTGCGCCGCGCCGGCATCGTTGCCGACGAAGACTGGCAGGCACGCTGGTACCTGGACCGGGTGCCGCCGCAGATCCACTCGGCGGCGGGACTGGATAGCTGGTGGAAAGGGCTGGCGCCGGAACAGCGCAAGGCGCTGCACTGGTCGTTGGCAGACCTGTTGCCCGGTGAGGGCAGCGAACAGGAGCGCTATCCGAAGTACCTGGCGCTGGGCCAGGCGCGCTTGCCGCTGCACTACCGCTTCGAACCGGGGGCCGACGACGATGGCGTCACCCTGGACGTGCCACTGCACCTGCTCAACGCGTTGGATCCGGTGCAGCTGGGCTGGCTGGCGCCGGGCTTTGTCGCCGACAAGGCCTCGGCACTGATCCGCAGCCTGCCCAAGGCGATGCGCCGCAACTACGTGCCGGCGCCGGACTTCGGTCGCGCGTTCTACGAGGCCTTCCCGCAGCCCAGCGCCGATGCCATCACCGGCGAGCTGGCGCGTTTCCTGTCACGTGCGACCGGCGCGACGGTCACCGCACTGGATTTCGAGCCGGGTTCGATCGAGCCACACCTGCACATGAACCTGCGGCTGCGCGACGAACAGGGCAAGGTGCTGGCCACCTCGCGTGATCTGGAAGCGCTGCGCGCGAAATTCGGTGGCCGTGCTGGCGATGCCTTCGCCGCGCGTGCCGGGCGCGAGATGGCGGTTGACGGCCTGCGCACGTTCCCGGCCACGCCGATTCCGCTGCAGGTGCCCGGTGAAGCCGGCGTGCCGGCCTATCCGGCGCTGCTGGACGAGGGCGACAGCGTGGCGCTGCGCATCTTCGCCGATCGCCAGCAGGCGCAGGACGCCCATCCGCTGGGCGTGCGCCGCCTGCTGGAGATCGCCCTGGCCGAGAAGGTGAAGCAGGCACGCAAGCAGTTGCCGGTCGGCGCCAAGACCGGCCTGTTGTATGCCGCGATCGAATCGCAGGAGCGCCTGCGTGGTGACCTGGTCGACGCAGCGATGAACGCGGTGCTGGCCGAGGGCCTGGAAGACATCCGTGATGCGGCGGCTTTCGAGCAGCGCCGCGAGCATGCCGCCAAGGGCCTGTTCGGCGAGGCCATGTCGCGGCTGAAGCTGGCCGAATCCATCCTGGCGCTGGTAGCGGAGCTGAAGCCGATGCTGGAAGCGCCGTTGATGGGCTGGGCGCGCGGCAACCTGGACGATATGGAAGCGCAGCTCGCCGGCCTGATCCACCCCGGGTTCCTGCGCGATACGCCGGCCGATGCCCTGGCGCAGTACCCGCGCTACCTGAAGGCGATGATCCTGCGCACCGAGCGTGCCAAGCGTGATCCGCCGCGCGACCAGGCGCGCATGCTGGAACTGCATCCGTTCCTGGAAGCGCTGGAGGCGGGCGAGCAGCAGGGACTGCGTGATCGCCCGCAATGGCAGGCGCTGCGCTGGGATCTGGAAGAACTGCGGGTATCGCTGTTCGCGCAGGAGCTGGGTGCACGCTCTGGTATCTCGGCGAAGAAGCTGGCGCAGCGCGTGACTGCATTGCGCCAGGCCTGAGCGCGCCACGGTCGCCCCGCCGGGCGACCGTGGCCGGCCGGGCAGGGAGCCGGCACGGCCGGAATGCCCGGGCGTTACTTGGTGCGGCGAACCTTCGGCTGCACGTTCACCCCGTCCACCTTCATATACCAGGCACCCATCACCCCTGGGCGCATGCTGACGCCCGGGGCGTCCTTGCGGCCACCGGAATAGTGCGTGGCGTCTATCTGCTCCCACTCCTGGCCGTTCTGCAGCACGTAGCGGCGGCCCCGGTCGAATCCACGGAATTCGCCCTGCAGGTTGCTTTCGATCGGTTCGCTGCTGCCGAAGTCCAGGAAGCCGCGGTTCTTCTTGATCACTTCCTGGCGGCCTTCTTCGCGCGCTGCGGCGACGGCCTGGGTGGTGGCCGCCTCGACCTTGCCCTGCAGCCAGCGGTTGAGCGTGGCCAGTTCACCGGCACTGAGCTTGTCCAGGCCGGCGGCCTTGAACTCGGAGGGCGACATCTGCTGCTGCAGGTCGCCCTCCACCACGCGCTGGGCCAGCGCAGGCGCGGACAGGGACAGCAGCACGGCGGCACAGGCCAGCAGCCGTGGACGGACGCGCGGGGCAATCGAAGGCATGGCGGGTCTCTCCTGGGTGTGTGGGCGAGTGTAGCGGCATGTCTTCATGCCGGGTGATGGTGGCTGCAGTGATTGTCCCTGAACGGCGCCGGCGCTAGTGTAGGGGTCTCTGTCTTGCCTGCTCGATGCTGTGAACCGCGCTTCCGTCCCTGGCCTGGATGCCTTGTTGAACCGTCCCTCGGCAGCGGTGCTGCCTGCTCCGCTGCGCCAGGCCCTGCGTGAGCATTGGGAAGCGCCGGATTGCGACCACCAGATGCGTGCCACCTGGTCGGTGCTGGGCGATACCCTCGATGCGCTGGCGATGCTCTCGGCCGACGAAGGCGCGGTGGTGGCCGCATTGCTGTTCGACCTGCCGGGCCTGCGCGCCAGCCTGGAGCAGCTGCCGCTGGGCAACCACAAGGCGGCGGTGGTCGGCCTGCTCGATGGCCAGGATGCGGCCGATCCGGTGTGGGCGCTGCATGCCGGCCGTGAGGCGGGGCGCAACAGTGAGGGCCTGCGCCGGCTGCTGCTGGCGATCATCCGCGACCTGCGCGTGGTGCCGATCCTGCTGGCGCGGCAGCTGGCACGGATGCGCGCGGCCGACAAGCTGGACGACGAGCAACGCCGCGCGCTGGCCCAGCTGACCCGCGACATCCACGCGCCCCTGGCCAACCGGCTGGGCATCTGGCAGCTGAAGTGGGAGCTGGAGGACCTGGCGTTCCGCCACCTGGAACCGGAAACCTACCGCCGCATCGCCCGCGAGGTGGATGAAACCCGCATCGCCCGCGAGCGTTACGTCGAGAACGTCAAGAAGGTGCTGTCGCGCGAGCTGGTCGCCCAGGGCATCAAGGCCGAAGTCAGCGGCCGCCCGAAGCACATTTACAGCATCTGGCGGAAGATGCAGAAGAAGCGGCTGGCCTTCGACCAGCTGTATGACATCCGTGCGGTGCGCGTGATGGTCGACGACGTTGCCGCCTGTTATGCCGCGTTGGGCGTGGTGCACGCGCTGTGGGCACCGGTGCCGAGCGAGTTCGATGATTACATCGCACGCCCGAAGGCCAACGACTATCGCTCGCTGCATACCGCCGTGGTCGGCCCGGAAGGTCGCACCATCGAAGTGCAGATCCGCACCCATGAAATGCACTCGCAGGCCGAGCTGGGCGTGGCCGCGCACTGGAAGTACAAGGAAGGTGGCAAGGGCGCGGAGAAGTCCTTCGACCGCAAGATCACCTGGATGCGCCAACTGCTGGAGCAGGCGCAGGACGGGCAGGGCAATGAACTGGCCGGGGCGCTTGATGCCGAGCTGACCGAGGACCGGGTCTATGCGCTGAGCCCGAAGGACGAGGTGCTGGACCTGCCGCAGGGCGCTACGCCGCTCGATTTCGCCTACCAGGTGCACACCATGGTCGGGCACCGCTGCCGCGGCGCCAAGGTCAACGGCCGCATCGTGCCGCTGACCTACCGCCTGCGCAGCGGCGACCGCGTCGAGATCCTGACCGGCAAGGAGGCCGATCCGCGCCGCGACTGGCTGATGCCGGCCAACGGCTTCCTGGCCAGCAACCGCTCGCGCGAGAAGGTGCGCAGCTGGTTCCACAAGCTGGACCGCGCGCGCAACGTGCAGGCCGGTCGCGAACTGCTCGAGCGCGAGCTGAAGCGGCTGGGCCTGCAGCACGCGGACCTGGCCGTGGCGGCGAAGAAGTTCCATGCCGACAGCGTCGATGACCTGTACATCCAGGTAGCGCTGGGCGATACCGGCCCGAACCAGGTCAGCCGTGCGCTGCTGGAGGCGGAGCGTGCCGCCAGCCAGCCCGCGCCCGCACCGGCTCTGCCGCGGCCGACCGCGCGCCGCGAGAACCTGGGCAAGTCCAAGTTCACCGTGCAGGGCGTAGGCAACCTGCTGGTGCAGCTGGCACGCTGCTGCCAGCCGGTGGCCGGCGAGCCGATCGTCGGCTACCTGACCCGTAGCCGGGGTGTCACCGTGCATCGTGCAGACTGCGCCGCGCTGGCCCGGCTGGCGGCCAGCAGCCCGCAGCGCATCCTGCCGGTGGAGTGGGGCCAGGCCGGGGGCGGCTACGAGGTGGACGTCGTGGTCGATGCGGTCGATCGCCGCTGGCTGCTGAAGGACATCACCAACCTGATCGCCCAGGAAGACGCCTACGTGCTCGACATCCACAGTGACAACGTGCGCAACAGTGGCCGTGCCCATCTGCGGCTGCGCCTGAAGGTCAGTGACTACGGGCAGTTGTCGACGCTGCTGGGCAAGCTCGATGCGCTGCCGGGCGTGAGCGAGGCGCGTCGCCTCGGCTGAGCTTCACGCTGCCCCGGCTACCCTGCACGCATGGAACGCGAGCCCCCGCATCGTCCGCATGGCGCTGAACATCCTGCGCTGGACCGCGTCCGTCGCGAGGGGCGTTGGTGGTGGCTGCAGGCGCGCCATGCGCGCCGGATCTGGCGCTGGGCGCTGCTCGCAGCGCTGGCCGTGTTCGTGCTGCTGGTCCTGCTGCGCAAGCCGTTGGCAGACTGGTTCTGGGATGAGCCGCAGATCGAACAGCTGCTGGCCGAGGGGGATCGTGCATTGGCGGTTGGGCGCCTGAGCGATGCCGATGGCAGTGGTGCGCGCGAGCGCTACCAGGCGGCGCTGGCGCTGGACGGTGATCGCCCGCAGGCGCGCCAGGGCCTGGCCAATACCGGCGCGGCAGCGCTGCAACAGGCGCGCGATCGCCTGCAGGCGGATGACCTGGACGGCAGCGCGCAGGCCCTGGCACTGGCCCGTGAGCTGCAGGTGCCGCAGGGCGACGCCGATGCGGTCGCCCGCCAGTTGCAGGCGCGACGCAGCGCCGGAGCCGGTATTGGTGCGTTGTTGGCGCAGGCGCGTAACGCGTTCGCGGCCGGACGCCTGGATGACGGCGACAGCAGTGCGTTGCCCTTGTTCCAGCGCATCCTGGCCCTGCAGCCGGACAACCTGCCGGCGCTGGAAGGGCGCGAAGATGCGCTGAGCGACCTGCTGCTGCAGGCACGCACGCTGGCGGAGCGAGGGGAGTTGGCCGAGGCGGCCGCGCTCCTGCGTCGTGCCCGTCAGTTCGATGCCGGTCATGCCGATCTGCCGGCGAGCGAGGAGGCCCTCGCGCGCGCGGCCGACCGGCGGCTGCGGCAGGCGCAGCGTGCGTTGCGACGGCAGCAGCTGGAAGCTGCGGCCAAGGGTTTCCAGGCGGTGCTGGTGGTGGCCGCCGATGATTCCAATGCGCAGCGCGGGCGTGAGCAGACCCTGCAGGCAGTGGTTGCACGCAGCCAGAAGTCCGCCGACGACTTCCAGTTCGATGCGGCGCAACGTGATGCGGCCCTGGCGGCGGAGCTGGGGGCTTCGCAGGCAGTCCGGCAACAACTGGCGCAGCGCCTGCAGCGCGCGCAGCAGGCGCAGCGGGCTCTGCAGCAGCCCGCGGTCAGCACGGCGCAGCGCGAACGCCAGCTGCGCGACCACCTGCGGAAGATCGAACGTGCCGAGCGTGCGGGGCAGTGGATCAGCCCACCCGGGCACAGCGCGTTCGACGCGTTGCGCGAAGCCCAGTCGCTGGCTCCCCGCGATGCGCGGGTGAAGGCAGCCGCCGCACGCTTGCTGCCCGCCAGCCGACGCTGCTTCGACGACAATCTGCGGCAGAACCGCGTGCAGGCGGCAGGCGCCTGCCTGCAGGCCTGGCAGACGCTGTCACCGACCGCAGCCGGACTGCCTTCGGCGCGGCTGCGGTTGGCCCAGCGCTGGCTGGCGATCGGCAGCGAGCGGCTCGGTAACGGTGACCTGGCCTTCGCCGCGCATGCCGCCGAACAGGCGCGGTTGCTGCAGCCGGATCTGGCCGAACTGCCGGCGTTTGAAGATCGCCTGCGCCGCGCCGGTGGTGAGCTGCGACCACGCTGATATCGACAGGATTCGTGCAGGTCGCACTGGTCGGGTATAGTCCAGCCGCTGCGTCACGCTCAAGCGGTGCAGTGAGTTGTCAGTCTTGCTGTCAATGCTATTGCTGCAGGCTTGACGGGAGATGGCCTTTGGTCGTTTTCATCGTTTTTCACACGGCCTGCGTTCCGCAGCCAGCGACATGACGTCATGAATCCAGTGATTCCGCAAGGGCCAGGTCCGGGGCCCGCATTCGATGCCTCCCTTGTCTGCGCTGTCATCGTCACCTATGGGCCCGAGCCGGACCTGTTGCGGCGGGTGGTTGACAGTGTGCTGCAGCAGGTGGGGCATCTGGTGGTGTTCGACAATGGCAGCACTGGTGTTGATGTCGACGAACTGCTGGCCGGAAGGGAGGGGATCAGCGTGGTTGCCTCGGCGCACAACGTTGGCCTCGGGAGTGCCTTGAACCGGGCCTATGAGCGGGCGCAGGCGCTCGGCTTCGCTTATGTGCTGCTGATGGATCAGGATAGTGTGCTGGCGCCAAAGATGGTGGATGTCCTGGGGACTGCACTGATCGAACTCAACCGCGCAGAGCGCGTGGCTGCTGTCGGGCCGCAGTTCCGCGATTCGCGCAGTGGCATGCTTGCCCCGTTCGTTCGCTTTGGCTTCCCGTTCAACCACAAGTTGCGAGGGGGGGCGGGCCAGCGCATCTCCTGCGATTTCCTCATCACGTCCGGTTCGCTGGTGCCGATGTCGGCATTGCAGGATATTGGTGCAATGGACGAAGACCTGTTCATTGACAACCTGGACATGGACTGGTGTTTCAGGGCCAAGCGCCAGGGTTATTCTCTGTATGGCATCTGCGATGCGCAGATGACCCATAGCATCGGCGAGGAGCTGCTGCCATCACGTACGAAGCCGGATGGCGTGATCGTGCACAAGCCCTTCCGCCTTTACTTCATCATGCGCAATCGCGTTCTGCTCTATGGACGTGCCTATACGCCCCGGGTGTGGATTGCCCAGGATGTGCCGCGCCTGTTGCTGAAGCTGGCAGGCAACGGTCTGTTCCTCGCCCCTCGCTGGATTCGGTTGCGGTTCATGCTGAGAGGTCTGTGGGATGGACTTCGAGGCAAGGCCGGGCCTTTGCCTCCGGTAAATCGCTGAACAGGCGGTTTGGTGAACCTGCCTTGCGGAAATGGGCTGGGGTAGACTCCGCTGACGCCCCTGCCATGTTTCTCCCGTGCCCCGACGCTACGATTCCGACGACACCGACGATTTCGACGACGACCAGCAGGACAGCGGTCCGCTGTGGCGGCGCCGGCTGATCACCTGGAGCATGGCTGCGGTCGCATTGGGATTGGGTTTCCTCATTCCCTATACGCTGTACCTGAACCAGCAGGTGACCCAGCGTTTCGGCGAGCTGCGCTGGCAGATTCCGACGCGCGTGTATGCGCGGCCGCTGGTGCTCACCCCCGGCAAGGCGATGGATGCGCCCACGCTGAAGACCGAACTGGCCGCCTCCGCCTACCGTGATGACGGTCAGGGCAAGGAGCCGGCCACCTATGCGGTGAACGGCGGTCGCTTTGTGATCTCCAGTCGTGGCTACAACGACGTCGATGGCCGGGTGGCCCCGCGCCGGGTGGAGCTGTCGCTGGCCGATGGCGGCGTGGCCTCGCTGCGCGACGCCGACAGCCGCAAGGCACTGAAGGCCGCGCGGCTGGATCCGGCGCGCATCGCCACGCTGTACGGCCAGAAGCAGGAAGAACGCCGCCTGATCCGCATGGACGAGGCGCCGGACCTGCTGGTGACCGGCCTGCAGGCGGTGGAGGACAAGGACTTCAACCGCCACCACGGCATCGACCTGTCCGGCATCGCGCGCGCGGTGTGGGTGACGATCCGTTCCGGTGGCCAGAGCCGCCAGGGCGCTTCGACGCTCACCCAGCAGCTGGCCCGCAGCGGCCTGCTCGGCATCGGCAAGGAGCAGACGCTCACCCGCAAGTTCAATGAGGTGCTGTACGCGCTGATCATGGAGGCGCGCTACGACAAGCGCACCATTTTCGAGGCGTATCTCAACCAGGTGTACCTGGGCCAGCGCGGCAGCCAGGCGATCCATGGCATGTCCTCCGGCGCCGAATTCTGGTTCGGGCGTGACCTGCAGTCGCTGGAGACCGAGCAGATCGCCCTGCTGATCGGCCTGGTCAAGGGGCCGTCCTTCTACGACCCGCGGCGCAACCCGGAACGCGCGCTGGATCGCCGCAACTTCGTGCTGGGCAAGCTGCACGAGGCCACGCTGATCGACGATGCCGAGTACCAGCGCGCGCTGAAGGCTCCGTTGGGCGTGCCCAAGACACCGGGCCTGGTGGCAGCCAACCGCTTCCCCGCCTACGTCGACCTGGTCCGCCGGCAGCTTGCGCATGATTATCCGGAATCTGCGCTGCAGGGCGCGGGCCTGAGCGTGATGACCGGCATGTCGCCGTCCGCGCAGGCCTATGCCGAAGGCGCGGTGACCCGCACCATCAAGTCGCTGGAAAGCCAGCGTCGCCCTGAACTGCAGGCCGGCATGGTGCTGACCGACGTGCACAACGGCGACGTGCTGGCGGTGATCGGCAGCCGTGAGGTGTCCGAGGTCGGCTTCAATCGTGCGATCGAGGCGCAGCGCCCGGTCGGTTCGCTGCTCAAGCCGTTCGTGTACCTGCTGGCCCTGGCGCAGCCTGACCGCTATTCGCTGGCCAGCTGGGTCGATGATTCGCCGGTGACGGTGCAGCTCGGCCGCGGCCGCAACTGGAGCCCCGGCAACGCCGACAACCGCAGCCACGGCACGGTGCGCCTGATCGATGCGCTGGCGCATTCGTACAACCAGGCGACGGTGCGCTTGGGCATGCAGGTCGGCCCCGAGCGCGTGACCCAGCTGATCCATGTGCTGGCCGGCATCAAGGCCGAGGCCAATCCGGCGGTGATCCTCGGCTCGACCGACCAGAGCCCGTATGCGATGGCGCAGCTGTACCAGTTCCTCGCGTCCGGTGGTGAGATCCAGCCGTTGCACGCCGTGCGCGGCGTGCTCGATCCGCAGGGCAAGCTGCTCAAGCGCTACGACAAGACGCCGGCACCGGCACAGGAAGGCGATTCGATTGCCGCCAACCTGATCAGTGTCGGCCTGCAGCAGGTCGTCGCCAGCGGTACCGCGCAGCGGCTCAATGCTGATGGCCTCGGCCGTCTGCAGCCAGCCGGCAAGACCGGCACCACCAACGATGGCCGTGACAGCTGGTATGCCGGCTACACCGGCGATCACCTGGCGGTGATCTGGATCGGCAACGATCAGAACCAGCAGGCCGGCCTGTACGGCGCCACTGGCGCGATGCGGGTCTGGTCGGGCATCTTCCAGCGCCTGCCGAGTGCGCCATTGCGGGTCAGCAACAAGGGCCTGGATTGGCAGCCGGTGGCTCCCACCGGTCTCAACAGCACCGATGAAGGCTGCCCCGGCGCGCGTCGTTTCCCGTTCGTGGTGGGCTATGCGCCTGCCTATGCGCCGTGCGCGCCGGCCGCGTCGCCCGAGGGGCAGGGCGAGGCTGAAGGCGAGGGCGGTGGCTGGCGAAGCTGGTTCGGCCTGGACCGCAAGCCGGAAGCACCCGCCGAATCTGCCGCCACCCCTTCTCCCCCGAGCCGATGATGCCGATGAACATGCGAACCCTGCTGCAGCCCCTGGTCCTGACCGGTCTAAGCCTGGCCCTGGCCGCCTGCGTGAGCAGCGCGCCGCCGGTAGTCAAGCCGGTCGATACCACCACGCCGGCGCAGCGCCTGGCGGCCGTGGATGCTGCAGCGGGTCCGGACGACAAGGAACTGTCGGTGCAGCCGCTGCGTGATTCGCAGGTGGAAGACCTGAGACTGGCCGCACAGGCGCAGCGCCAGGCCAACGACCTCGCCGGTGCCGCCAGCAGCCTGGACCATGCGCTGGAGATCGTGGCCGGTGACCCGGCGGTGCTGCAGGAGCGTGCCGAACTGGCGCTGCTGCAGGGGCAGTGGGCACAGGCGGAGACGTTCGCGCGCAAGGCCGTGGATCTGGGCTCGAAGACCGGGCCGCTGTGCCGCCGGCACTGGGCGACGATCGAGCAGTCGCGGCTGGCGCGGGGCGAGAAGGAAAATGCGGTGTCGGCGCACGCGCAGATTGAAGGTTGCACGGTGCCTGGGATCAAGCGTTACTGAGTTTTCAGCCAACGGCACAGCCCCTCGTGGCTGTGGGTTGGTCGCTGAAGCCAGAAGCAAAAGCCGCGCTTGGCCGGGCGGGGTGGGTTCGCGGGGGACGCCGTGAACCCGTCCCTGGGGGCTTGGCCGCGGCATCCATGCCGCGGACACCCCCGCGAACCCACCCCGCCCGGCCTCTGACAGTTTCCTTGTGCTGCCAGCCACGGAAGAGAGAAAGAAAATCAAAAGCGGGTCGCGCGCTGCGCGCACTCGTTGTGGGGTCGGATCCGTTTTCCGCAGGAAAATGGATCCGACCCCTTCTTGTTTCCGTTCCACCCACCGCTTCTGAATCAGTCGAGCAAGCGCGACGCTACGAAGCACGTCCATCCGTCACCGGGAAACTGTCGAAGGCGGGGCGGGAGGGGCAGGCAGGACCGTTGGCGCCATGGATGGCGCCATCGAGCCCCCATGGACGGGTTTACGGCGTGTCCTGCCTGCCCCTCCCGCCCCGCCAAACACGCAGCAACCCAGAGCCATGAACCACGCTGTTGCTGTTGCCTTTGCCTGCGCTCTGGCTTGAAACGGGTGCCGGGCAGCGCCCGGCCGGGTATCCTTTCCCTCTGATGTCCGACCTTGTCCATGCCAGCCGCGAAGCCCTCAGCGAAGGCGGCGCGCTCGCCTCGCATCTGGATGCCTTCGTCCCGCGTCCGGCACAGCTGCACCTGACCGCAGCCATTGCCGATGCGCTGCAGCAGCGGGACCTGCTGCTGGCCGAGGCCGGTACCGGCACCGGCAAGACCTTCGCTTATCTGGTGCCGGTGCTGCTGTCCGGGCTGCGCACCATCATCTCCACCGGTACCCGCGCGCTGCAGGACCAGCTCTACCACCGCGATCTGCCGCGCGTGCGCCAGGCGCTGGGCGTCGGCCTGCGCAGCGCGCTGCTGAAGGGGCGCGCGAACTACCTGTGCCGCTACCGACTGCAGCAGGCGCGGGGCGAGCCGCGGTTTTCCAGTCCCGAACAGGCCGCGCAGTTCCAGCGCATCCTGGCGTGGTCCGGCCGCTCGGAGTTCGGTGACATCGCCGAACTGGAGGGCCTGGCCGATGACTCGCCGCTGCTGCCGATGGTCACCTCCACTGTCGACAATTGCCTGGGCACCGATTGCCCATTCTGGGACGACTGCTTCGTGGTGCGCGCACGGCAGCGTGCGCAGGCCGCCGACGTGGTGGTGGTCAACCACCACCTGCTGCTGGCCGATCTGGCACTGAAACAGGACGGCTTCGGCGAGTTGCTTCCGGGGGCGCAGGCCTTTGTCATCGACGAGGCACACCAGCTGCCCGAACTGGCAGCGCAGTTCTTCGGCGAAGGTTTCGGCATGCGCCCATGGCAGGAACTGGGTCGCGACTGCCTGGCTGAAGCGCGCGGCGTAGGGGGCGCGCAATCGGCGCTGCAGGCGCCGGTCGACCAGTTGCAACAGGCGTTGCTGGCGTTGCGTTCGGCGATGGAGGGGCTGCCGCCGCGGGGCACGCAGTGGCGTGCGCTGGCCATGCCAAAGGTCCGTGACGGCTTCGATACGGTGATGGCCGGCCTGGTGGCGCTGGAGCAGGCCTTGCAGCCGCTGCGCGAAGCCGCAGCGGGCCTGGATGCCTGCCATGCGCGGGCGCGCGAGGCGGTGTCGCGGTTGCAGCGCTGGCTGGGCGATGATGAACCCGCTCTCGATTTCGATGCCGATCCGGCGGACCACGCCAGTGCCGCCGATGTGCTCTGGTACGAGCTCACGCCGCGGGGTTTCCGCTGCCAGCGCACGCCGATGGATGTGTCCGGCCCGCTGCGCGAGCACCGCGAGCGCAGCCGCGCGGCATGGATCTTCACCTCGGCCACGCTGACCGTGGGCAATGGATTCGACCACATCGCCACGCGCTTGGGCCTGGACGATCCGCATACCCTGGTCCAGCCGAGTCCGTTCAACTGGCCCGAGCAGGCGTTGTGCTACCTGCCGGAAGGCCTGCCTGATCCGGCCGCACGGGGCTTCGGAACCGCGCTGATCCAGACCCTTCGGCCGGTGCTGCAGGCATCGCAGGGCAGGGCATTCCTGTTGTTCGCCTCGCACCGTGCATTGCGCGAGGCGGCCGAGGCACTGCGCGACGGGCCATGGCCGTTGTTCGTGCAGGGTGAGGCACCGCGCGCGACGCTGCTGCAGCGCTTCCGTGAATCGGGCAATGGCGTGCTGCTGGGCTCGGCCAGCTTCCGCGAGGGCGTGGACGTGGTCGGCGAAGCGCTGAGCGTGGTGATGATCGACAAGCTGCCGTTCGCGGCACCGGACGATCCGGTGTATGAGGCACGCCTGGAGGCGATCCGCGGCCAGGGCGGCAATCCGTTCCGCGACGAACAGTTGCCGCAGGCGGTGATCGCACTGAAGCAGGGGGTCGGTCGCCTGATCCGCAGCGAAAGCGACCGTGGCGTGCTGGTCCTGTGCGATCCGCGCCTGCTCAACCGCGGCTATGGCCGGGTCTTCCTGGATTCACTGCCACCCTTCCGCCGCACCCGCAGCCTGGCCGATGTGCAGGCCTTCTTTACGCCACAATGGGTGCCCGTGGCTGATGATGCGGCTGACCCGGCCGCTGTTGCGCCGGGCCCGGAGCCGGCTCCCGGTGCCACGTTCCCCCTGTTCTGACCTGATCTGATGAAACTGCTTGCCTTTGAAACCGCCACCGAAGCCTGCTCCGTTGCCCTGCATGTCGATGGGCGGGTGCTGGAACGCTTCGAGATCGCCCCGCGCCGGCATGCCGAACTGAGCCTGCCATGGGCCGAGGCGCTGCTGGCCGAAGCCGGCATCAGCCGTCGCCAGCTCGATGGCATCGCGCTCAGTCGCGGCCCGGGAGCGTTCACCGGTGTGCGCCTGGCGATCGCCATCGCCCAGGGCATCGCGTTGGCGTTGGACCGCCCGCTGCTGCCGGTTTCGACGCTGCAGGTGCTGGCGCTGCGGGCACCGGCGGAAGAAACGCAGATCCTGTCGGCGATCGATGCACGAATGGGCGAGCTGTATGTCGCGCGCTTCGAACGCGTGGACGGCCTGCCGGTCGCGCAAGATGCCGAGCGCGTCTGCGCGCCCTCCGTGGTGACGCTGCCGGAAGGAATGCCGGCCTACGGTGTCGGTACCGGTTTCGGCGCGGGCGACGGCGCGCTGGTGGCACAGTTGGGCAGTGGCCTGCGCGGTTTCGATGCTGCGGCATTGCCGCGGGCGTCGGACGTGCTGGCACTGGCGGTGCCGGCGTTCGCGCGTGGTGGGGCGATCGCACCGGAGAAGGTCGAGCCGGCGTACCTGCGCGACAACGTGGCACTGACCCTGGTCGAGCAGCAGGCCGCGCGCGAGGCGAAGGCGAAGGCCAACGGCTGAGCCCCTCGTGGCGGGGTTGGTTGATCGCATAAACCAAAAGCCGCGCTTGGCCGGGCGGGGTGGGTTCGCGGGGGACGCCGTAAACCCCCAGTCCGGCCCAGCCGCTGGCGGCTGGGCGTTCGGGCGCTTGCGAAGCAATGCTTCGCAAGCGAAGCGCCCTCACCCATGGGGGCTTGGCCGCGGCTTGCACGGACGTACTTGCGGCGTCCCCGCCGCCCGACACCGCCTCGCCACGCTTCAGTACACCAACCGCCGCTGTCGCTGTCGCTGTTGCCGTTGCTCTAGCCTTTCAGCGGGTCCCGGGCCGCAGGCCCGGGCACCAGAACCCTACCGATCGTCGTGCAGGGTGCCACCCGGCAGGAACACCCAGGTACGGGTGACCTGCAGGATGTCGATCTCGTCCTCGGTCTTTGGCAACGGCGGGAATGGCTGCGCCAGCTTCACCACCCGCAGCGCCGCTTCATCCAGCAGCGGCGTTCCGCTTGAACGCAGGATGCGGCTGCTCTCCACGCTGCCATCGCGGCGCACGCCCACGCTGATCACCACCTGGCCGCCGAGCCGTCGCTGCCGGGCCTCGTCCGGGTAATTCAGGTTGCCTACGCGCTCGGCACGGTCGACCCAGGCACGCAGGTAATTGGCATAGGCATATTCACGCGTGCTGGCCGACACGAACTTGCGATTCGGGCGCTTGGCATACTGCGCCGAGCGCAGATGCACTTCGGCAGCCAGTCGCGCCATCTCCACATCGCGCTGCTCACGCGCGCTCAGCGGCGCATCCGGCTCAGGCTGTTCCGGCGTTGGACGGGACTGCGCCTGCGCCACGGTGTCCTCCCCATTGCGGCTGCTGACCACCCGTGCCTGCGGCGGCGGAACCGGCGCGGCCGATTGCTGTTGCTGGGGAACCGGGCTGAGTCCGGATTGCGCCTGCGGCACGATGCCGGCCTGGTTGTCGCGCGGACGCTGTGCGCGGTCGTGCTCGCCACCGCCTTCCTGGTTGGCGGCGGCAAGGAAATCAGCCTGCTTTGGCGTCAGTGCGGTGCGCGTCTGGCTGAAGATCACTTCCAGCGTCGGCACCAGCGGAGCATCGCCTTTCACGGCGAAGCCCACGCCCAGGATCAGCAGGGCGTGGACCAGCACCGACAGTGCGATGGTGGCCCCCAGCCGTTGCGCTTCGCGTGGCGGCGGGGGCAGAACGGCGGGTGCGGACGGCATCAGCGCAGGCCGGCCTCGAGCGCGTCGAACAGGGTGCCGGCAATGTTCAGGCCGTACTGCGCGTCGAGCTCGCGCACGCAGGTCGGGCTGGTCACGTTGACCTCGGTCAGGTAATCGCCGATCACGTCCAGGCCGACGAAGCGCATGCCACGACGCTTCATCTCCGGGCCAACCTGGCCGGTGATCCAGCGGTCACGCTCGCTCAGCGGGCGCCCTTCGCCACGGCCGCCGGCCGCCAGGTTGCCGCGGAACTCGTCACCCTGGGGAATGCGCGCCAGGCAGTAATCGACCGGTTCGCCGTCGACCAGCAGGATGCGCTTGTCGCCGGCGGTGATGTCGGGAATGAACTTCTGGGCCAGCGCCAGCTTGCGGCCGCCGTCGGTCAGGGTCTCCAGGATCACGTTCAGGTTCGGATCGCCCTGGCCGCTGCGGAAAATCGAGCGGCCGCCCATGCCGTCCAGCGGCTTCAGCACGGCTTGGCCGTGTTCGAGGGCGAAGGCCTTCAGCGCCTTGGCATCGCGGCTGACCAGGGTCGGCGGGCAGCACTGCGGGAACAGCAGGGCTGCCAGCTTCTCGTTGTAGTCGCGCAGGCCCTGCGGGTTGTTGACCACGCAGGCACCGGCAGCGGCGGCCACGTCCAGCACCTGGGTGTCGTAGATGTACTCGGCGTCGACCGGCGGGTCCTTGCGCATCAGCACGATCTGGCCGGGCCCGAACTCGGTACGGCTGAACTCACCCAGCTCATACCAGCCCGCCGGGTCGTCGCGCACCTGCAGTGGCGCGGTCCGGGCCACCGCCACGCCACCTTCCAGGGCCAGTCCGCCCGGCCGCACGTAGTGCAGGGCATGGCCGCGGCGCTGGGCTTCCAGCAGCATGGCGAAGGTGGTGTCCTTGGCGATCTTGATGTGGGCGATGGGGTCCATCACCACGATGACGTTCAACGGCATGGGCGCACCTGTCAGGCAAGGCGTTGATGGTAGCGGCAACGCCGGCCGCGCGCCTCCCTGCCATACTGCAACGCAGCGTCCGCCCGGCGGTCGCGCACCCATTGCGAAACCCGTCACGTTCAGGAGGGCGCCATGCCCCGCGCCGTGGGGCGGCCTTGAAGCGGGCGCGGAAAGTGCGATATAGATACGCTTTCGCAGCGGCCCCCGCCAGAGATCGGGCCGTGCGCTTGGGGATAGGCAATGACTGAAAACACGACTGCGGGCGGGGAACTCGCAGGACTCCGGGTGATGGTCATCGATGATTCGAAGACCATCCGCAGGACTGCGGAAACGCTGCTCAAGCGCGAAGGCTGCGAGGTGGTCACCGCCACCGACGGCTTCGAAGCGCTTGCCAAGATCGCAGACCAGCAACCGCAGATCATCTTCGTCGACATCATGATGCCGCGCCTGGACGGGTACCAGACCTGCGCGCTGATCAAGGGCAACCAGCTGTTCAAGGCGACCCCGGTCATCATGCTGTCGTCCAAGGATGGCCTGTTCGACAAGGCGCGGGGACGCATCGTCGGCTCGGAGCAGTACCTGACGAAGCCTTTTACGCGTGAAGAACTGCTGGGTGCCATCCGCACATACGTCAACGCCTGACCAGGGGGGAAAGGCACAATGGCTCGTATCGTCCTGATCGAGGATTCACCGACCGACCGCGCGGTGTTCACCCAGTGGCTGCGCCGTGCCGGCCACGAAGTGCTGGAAGCGGACAATGCCGAGGATGGCCTGCAGCTGGTCCGCGACCAGGTGCCGCAGCTGGTGCTGATGGACGTGGTCCTGCCTGGCATGAGCGGCTTCCAGGCGACCCGTGCGATGGCCCGTGATGCGGCGATCAAGCACATCCCGGTGATCATCGTCAGCACCAAGGCGATGGAAACCGACAAGGCCTGGGGCCTGCGCCAGGGCGCCGCCGATTACATCGTCAAGCCGCCGCGCGAGGATGAACTGATCGCGCGGATCAACGAACTGGTGGCCTGATGCGCTCGCCCTTCGACATCCTTGAAGCCTATGAACGGCGCAGCCTGGCCCATGCGGTGCAGCTGCCCGGAAAGCAGTTTGCTCAGGACCTGTGGCGTGGCGTGGGTTACCGCGTCGGCCAGCGCCGGCTGGTGTCCGATTTCCGTGAAGTGGTGGAAATCGTGCCGATGCCGCCGGTGACCCCGGTACCCTGCGCGCAGCCCTGGCTACTGGGCGTGGGCAACCTGCGCGGCAACCTGTTCCCGGTGGTCGACCTGAAGTACTTCCTGGAAGGCACGCGCACCGTGCAGCAGGAAGGCCAGCGCGTGCTGATCATGCGCCAGGCCGGCGGCGACGTCGCACTGACCATCGATGAACTGTTCGGCCAGCGCAGCTTCGAGCTGGACCAGCAGATCGAAGCGGGCACGCTGGCCGAAGGTCGCTACGGCCATTTCGTTGACCGTGCCTTCCATGCCGACGGCCACGACTGGGGCGTGTTCTCGCTCTCGCTGCTGTCGCGCACCCCTGAATTCCGGCAAGCCGCGGCCTGAGGCCGGGCATCGCCCCCTGCATTGAAGATCGAGGTTGAACGATGAGTACTGCTTCGGACGCCACCAAGACCGGCAAGCTGCGGCTGGGCGGCAGCAACCTGTGGCTGTTCCTGCTGCTGGCATCGATGATCCTGTTCGGCGTCAATACCGGCGTCGCCACCTGGCAGGGCAGCCGCCTTGCCGACGCCGGCTCCAAGGCCGCCGACCTGCAGGTGCTGTCGCAGCAGCTGGCCAACCAGGGACGTGACGCGGTCGGCGGCAACGCCCAGGCCTTCACCGCCTTCAAGGCCACCCGCAACGCGATCGAGCAGAACGTGTCGACCCTGCAGGGACGCTACGGCAAGGAGCCGGGCGTCGCCGGTGCCATCGCCACCCTGGGCGAGACCTGGGCGCCGCTGGGCAAGCAGGCCGGGCAGCTGGTGGCCAGCGAACCGGCCGTGCTGGCGCTGGCCGGCAACGCGAACAACTTCACCGGCGCGGTGCCGGGCCTGCAGGCCCAGCTGAACGAGCTGGTGCGTGCGATGTCCGCTTCCGGCGCGCCGTCGTCGCAGGTGTACAGCGCGCTGCAGCAGGTCGTGGTGGCCGGTTCGATGGCCCGCCGCGTGACCGAAATGCGTGCCGGTGGCAGCGCCGCGGCGACCTCCGGCGATGCGCTGGCACGCGACATCACCGTGTTCTCGCAGGTGCTCGACGGCCTGCGCAACGGCAACGAGGAACTGGGCATCACCGCCGTGCGCGGTGCCGCCGCCGTGGCCGCGTTGGAACAGTCGCAGCAGAAGTGGGAAGCGATGAAGCAGGACGCCGACGCGATCCTGGCCAGCTCGCGCCAGCTGTTCGCGGCGCAGTCCGCTGCCACCGCGCTGGGCCAGGGTTCGGCCCACATGCTGGATGACAGCCGCAAGTTGTTCGATGCGTTCTCCTCGTTCGGCTCGGTATCCGACACCCGCCTGTTCCCGAACTTCTGGATCGGCGTGGTGTCCGGTGCGCTTTCGCTGATCGCGATCATCGGCTTCGTCTCCACCAACGTGCGCAGCCGCTCGCGCGAGCAGGAACTGCGCTACCAGACCCAGGTGGAATTCAACAGCCGCAACCAGCAGGCGATCATGCGGCTGCTGGACGAAATCTCCTCGCTCGGCGAGGGCGACCTGACGGTGAAGGCCTCGGTGACCGAGGACATGACCGGCGCGATCGCCGACGCGATCAACTACGCGGTCGACGAGCTGCGCCACCTGGTGACCACCATCAATGACACCTCGGCCAAGGTCGCGATGTCCACCCAGGAAACGCAGGCCACCGCCATGCAGCTGGCAGAGGCCGCGGGGCACCAGGCCAACCAGATCACCTCGGCTTCGGACCGCATCGGAGAGATCGCGGCGAGCATCGAGCAGGTGTCGCGCAACTCGGCCGAGTCGGCCGACGTGGCACAGCGCTCGGTGGTGATCGCTGCCGAAGGTGCCGGCGTGGTGCGCGAGACCATCCAGGGCATGGACCAGATCCGTGACCAGATCCAGGAAACCTCCAAGCGCATCAAGCGCCTGGGCGAGTCGTCGCAGGAAATCGGCTCGATCGTGGAACTGATCAACGACATTTCCGAGCAGACCAACATCCTGGCGTTGAACGCGGCGGTGCAGGCCGCGTCGGCCGGTGAAGCGGGCCGCGGTTTCGCGGTCGTGGCCGACGAAGTGCAGCGCCTGGCAGAACGCACCTCGGGTGCGACCCGACGCATCGAAAACCTGGTCCAGGCCATTCAGGCCGACACCAACGAAGCGGTCACCTCGATGGAGCAGACCACCGCCGAAGTGGTGTCCGGTGCACGCCTGGCCGAGGATGCCGGCACCGCGCTGACCGAGATCGAGCGCGTGTCCAATGCACTGAACACCCTCATCAAGAACATCTCCATCGCCGCCCAGCAGCAGTCGGCCGCCGCCTCGGACATCACCCGCACCATGGGCGTGATCCGGCAGATCACCGGCCAGACCTCGCAGGGTGCCGGACAGACCGCAGAGTCGATCGGCCACCTCGCGCAGCTGGCGGCGGACCTGCGCCGTTCGGTCGCCGACTTCAAGCTGCCGGCGTGACGCGGGCAGGGCGGCGAGCAAGGAACCAGTCGATGAAGCATTTCCATTCCCCACGCCAGAACTCGCGCGGCTTCCGCGCGGCGGCGAACGGAGCGCGTCCATGAGCAGTCTGCGCGATGCGATGAGCCACGCAGCGCTGGGCTGGGTCAAGCCCGAGCTGGACGAGACCCTGCGCCAGGTGCGCAACGAAGTCGAGTACTACGCGGAAGACCCGACCGACGCCAGCCGCATGCGCATCTGCGCCGGCTACCTGCACCAGGTGCAGGGCACCCTGCGCATGGTCGAGCTGTATGCCCCGGCGATGGTGGCCGAAGAACTGGAGCAGCTGGCCAATGCCATCGGCGCCGGCCGCGTGGCCGACCGCGATGAAGCCTGCGCGACCCTGATGCGTGGCAGCGTGCTGCTGCCCGACTACCTGGAACGCCTGCAGAACGGCCATCGCGACATTCCGATCGTGCTGATGCCGCTGCTCAACGAGATCCGTGCGTCGCGCGGCGAAGAAGGCGTCACTGACAGTGTGCTGCTGGCCTTTGCGCCGGACAGCGTCACCGCCACCGAGGCCGAGCTGGACCATGCCCGTGGCAGCCTGAGCGGGCGCAATCGCGAACTGCTCGACACGGTCGGCAGCGCGGTGAAGGAAGAGCTGCTGCGCATCAAGGATGCGCTGGACCTGCACCTGCGTACCGGCGGTGCGCCGGAACAGCTGCAGACCCAGGCCAACGAGCTTGGCGCCGTGGCCGATACGCTGGGCATGATGGGCCTGGGCGTGGCCCGCGGCGTGGTCGTGCAGCAGCGCGATGCGCTGCGCGGCGTGGTCGAAGGTCGCCAGCAGATCGACGAGAACCTGCTGCTGGATATTGCCGGTGCATTGTTGTACGTCGATGCCTCGCTGGACGACCAGGTTGCCCATCTGGGCGCCGGCGGCAGTGGCGAGGACGACCCGAGCGCGGTCGAGAACCGGCGCACGGTGGAGGTGCTGGCGCACGAAGCCATCGCCAACTTCGCCGCTGCCCGCGAGCATTTCGTCGCCTTCATCGAAACCAGCTGGAACCATGCCGAGCTGCAGGATGTGCCACGCCTGCTGGGCGATGTGTCCGGCGCGCTGCGCATGCTCGACCTGGGTACCGCCGCCGATTACCTGCGTGGCGTGCAGCAGTACATCGAGGCCGAACTGATCGGCCGCCAGCGCGTGCCCAGCGGCCGCCAGCTGGACACCCTGGCCGATGCCATGGCCAGCCTGGAGTACTACCTGGAAGCGCTGCGCGACCGCCGCCCGGGCCGCGAGGACATCCTCGAAATCACCCGCAGCAGCCTCGAGGCTCTGCGCTACTGGCCGCTGCCGGAGCACAATGCCGTCGCGCCGGAAGCGCCGGCACTGCTGCCGGTCGAACGTGAGCCGGTTGCGTTGCAGGCTGAGCCGCTGCAGCCGGAGCGCATCGAGGTTCCAGTGCAGCCTGCGGCGCCCACTGCCGGCGACGTGCCGGTGCCACTGCCGGACTTCACCTTCGATCCGCCGCCGGCCTCGCCGGCGCCGATGGTGTCCGACAACCGCCTGATGTTCGGCGCACTGGGCACCGTGGCAGCCGTGGCCGCCAGCACGGCTGATACCGATGCTTCGCCGTTGCCGACGCACGACGATGCGGAGGCATCGCTGGTCTTCGCGGCGTCCAGCGCACCTGCCCCGGATGTCCCACAGTGGGAGCTGGCGCCGTTCCATCCGGAGGCCGACGCCATCGCGCCTGCCGATGACGAGCGCAGCCCGACCTTCGCCAGTTTCGATCCGGTCAGCTTCGAACTGGCCGACGGTGATCACTCCGGTGCACCGCAGTGGTCGCTGTCCGAGGCGCCGCAGATGCTTGAGGAGACCGCAGCGCCGTCGATCAGTGAGACGACGGACGCGGTGGCTTCATCCGGGACCGCTTTCGATGCTGCACCGGTGTTCGACCCGGTGGCAGCCGAACAGGATGCGGCTGCCGTCGCCGACGACGTGGTGTTCCGCTTCGATGCCGACGCGCTGGACAACGCTGACGACGTGCTGTCGCTGCATGCAATGGAAACGCTGTCGCTGGATGATGATGCCCGCTTGCAGCCGTCGCTGGAGATCGTCGATGCCGTGGCGCCGCCGCTGGCCGATGCATCGCCCGGCGCGCTGGTCGAGGTGGATCAGGCGCCGGATGAGCTGCCGGTACCGTCGATCACGTCGCCGTCGATCGAAGCGCTCATCCCGGCAGCGGAAACCTCCGCTCCGGCCGTGTCGGTGATCGATATCGACACCATCGCGCCGATCGATTTCAGCGAAGCCGATGCCCAGTTCTTCGCCGAGCTGAGTGCGGCCGCTGCCGGCTTCAATCCACAGGCGATGGCCGCTGCGGCAGCGCCGGAGGCAGTGGATTCGGCCGTTGCCGGGACCGACGCCGACACCAATGCGGGCTTCGACGCCGGCTTTGACGACGATGCCGAGAACATCGACGAGGACATCCGCGAGGTGTTCCTGGAAGAGTTCGATGATGAGCTGGCCAATCTCGGCACGCTACTGCCGGCATGGCGGATGCAGCCGGACAACATGGACCGGCTGCGCCCGATCCGCCGCATCTTCCATACCCTCAAGGGTAGCGGCCGCCTGGTCGGCGCACGCACCTTGGGTGAGTTCGCGTGGAAGATCGAAGGCATGCTCAACCGCGTGCTGGATGGCAGCCGCGCCGCGTCCCCCGCCGTGCTGGCGATGGTCGACAACGCGCATGCGGCGCTGCCCCAGCTGAACGCGGCGCTGCGCCATGGCCAGCGCATCAGCGTCGACCTGCAGGCCATGCAGGCCATCGCCGATCGTGTCGGTGCAGGCGAGGAAACCTACTACGTACCCCTGCCTGGTGCCACTGCACCGGTTGCACCGGTGGCCGAAGCCGAAGGCGAAGACGAGATCAGCCGCATTCTCGACGCGGAGATGGTCGCTTCGGCGCTGGCCGATACCGCCGAGGAGGCCGAAGCCACCGGCACGCCGGCCAACATCGACAGCGTGCTGCGCGAGATTCTCGAGGCCGAGGTGGAAGTCCACCAGGCCACCCTGCAGGACTGGCTGCGTTCGGCGCAGCAGGCACCGCAGCCGGTCAGCGACGCCCTCCTGCGCGCAGTGCACACCATGAACGGCGCCTTCGCGATGACCGAAGTGCCCGAGATCACGGCTGTAACCGGCGGTGCCGAGTCCTACATCAAGCGTGCACTGGCCGCCGAGGTGGTGCCGGGTGATGAAGGCGTGGCCGCGCTGGATGCGACCGCGCAGGCGATCACCGCCACCATGGAAGCGCTGCAGGCCGAACAGCCGCGCATCGCACCGCTACAGGTACTGGCACAGCGCCTGCAGGCGCTGGCCAGCGAGTTGCCGGAAGCGCGCTGGCCGATGGTGGGCCTGGAGGACGACGAAGCCGAGCTGGCGCTGGATGACGAACCGGCGGCGGAACGGGATGCGGACGCCTTCGCAGCCGTCGCGCCTGAAACCGATGCGGTACCGCCTTCGTTCGTCGTGCCGGAGCAGGAACCACAGGCAGTTGTCGATGCCGCCGAAGCCCCGGTCGAGGATGCGGCGATCGAGGGCGAGGGCGGGCTGGAGGTCGGTGAGCTGACCGCCAGCGACGATCTTTCGCGCTACTTCGATGCCGGATGGCCGTCGGTACCGGGTGAGGGAGCGGCGTCGCTACCGGTGGTCGAATCGATCCGGGTGGCCGACGATGCTCCGGGCGTTGAGGTAGACGGTGTCGAGGCGGAGGCCGAAAGCGCGCCGCTGTTGTCCGACGATGCCGGTTTGACCGTCGTGGACGATCTGTCGCCGTACCTGGATGCCAGTGCGCTGCCGGTCGACGACCGCGATGCCGAAGAGATTCCTGATGCTGTCGAAACCGTCGCATCTGACCTGAATGCGTCCTCGTTCGATCACGTGCACGTCGCAGACGCTGAGGCATTCGAGACGCCTGCTGCACTGCCACTCGACAGCGAGCTGTCGAGCCTGCAGGATGAAATGGCTGCGCCGGGGTTTGCAGAACCGGTCTCGCTGGACGCCGCGCTCGAGGCCGGCCTGCACGTGATCGACGAAGAGCAGCCCCTGGCCGACGACGGGCAATGGTCCGTGCTCGGCCTGCAGGCCAGCGAACTCGCGCCGGGCGAGGCGGAAGCCTTTGCCGAGGATGCGGACGTCGGCGGGGAGGCGGCGATCGGTGAAGGAGAGAGCGCCGATCAGCCGTCCCCGGCGACGGTGAATGAGGTGATCGCGGAGGCCGCGGCGCCGGCCACCGCCGGGCCGGTGCGGTTCTTCGAACTGGAAGACGCGCCGGGCCAGGTGCAAGTCCACGCCGAAGGTGCCGATACCGATACCGTGTCGGATGCCCCGGCCGTTGGCGCGCCTGGCGCCGACGTGGCTGATGTCGTGGCACCCGACGTCCTTGACATCCCGGCGCCGGAAGACAGCGCTGATACGCTCGACTTCAGCGTCTACGATCGCGAGCTGGTCGACATCTTCGTCGAGGAAGGCAAGGACCTGCTCGACCACTGCGATGGCCTGATCAGCGAGCTGCGCGATGCGCCGCAGGACCGCGAGGTGCTGGCCGGCCTGCAGCGTGACCTGCATACCCTGAAGGGTGGCGCACGCATGGCCGGCATCAACGCCATCGGCGATCTTGGCCACAGCATCGAATCGTTGCTGGAAGCCGTCGCCGCTGGTCGCACCGAGATCGAACGCCGCGATGTGCAGTTGCTGGAGCGCGGATTCGATCGCCTGCACCAGCTGCTCACCCGCACCGGCAACCACCGCGTGGTGGAACCGGCGCAGGACCTGGTCGACGCGTTCGAAGTGCGTACCACCACCGATATCGCTGCGGCGGCTGCTGCAGCCGCAGCCAACGTGGCGAGCGTCGCAGAAGCCACTTCGGCACCGGTTGCCAGCCCGGCACCGCCGCTGCTTGATGCGCCGTTGTCGGCACCGCTGCCGGCCGAAGGCGTGGTCGATGAAGATCCGCTGGCACGCCCGCAGCAGGAACAGGTGCGCGTGCGCGCGGATCTGCTCGACCGCCTGGTCAACCATGCCGGTGAGGTGGCGATCTACCGCTCGCGCCTGGAGCAGCAGCTCGGTGCCTTCCGAGGCGCGATGGGCGAACTGGAGCGCACCAACGCGCGTCTGCGCGACCAGCTGCGCCGGCTCGACCTGGAAACCGAAGCGCAGATCGTCGCCCGCTACCAGCGTGAGCAGGACCAGGCCGATCAGAAGTTCGATCCGCTGGAACTGGACCGCTTCTCCACGCTGCAACAGCTCAGCCGTGCGCTGAACGAATCGGCGGCCGATCTCGGGGGCCTGCAGGGCGTGCTCGACGATCTGTCACGCCAGTACGATTCGCTGCTGCAACAGCAGTCGCGCGTCAGCTCCGAGCTGCAGGACGGCCTGATGCGCGCGCGCATGGTGCCGTTCGATGGCCTGGTGCCGCGCCTGCGCCGCGTGGTCCGCCAGTCCGGCATGGATACCGGCAAGCAGGTGCACCTGACCCTGGAGGGCACCCACGGCGAACTGGACCGCAATGTCCTCGATCGCATGGTCGCGCCGCTCGAACACATGCTGCGCAACTCCGTGGCCCACGGCCTGGAAGCGCCGGAACAGCGTCGCGCCGCCGGCAAGCCGGAAGAGGGCGAAGTCGCCATCCGCCTGCACCGTGAAGGCTCGGAAATCGTGCTGGAAGTGGCCGATGACGGTGCCGGCCTCGATCGCGAAGCGATCCGCCGCCGCGCCATCGACCGTGGCCTGTTGGCCGCCGATGCGCAGCCCAGCGAGCAGGAACTGGACAACCTGATCTTCGCCTCCGGTTTCTCCACCGCCGACCAGGTCAGCCAGCTGGCCGGTCGTGGCGTGGGCATGGACGTCGTGCGCAACGAAGTGCGCCAGCTGGGCGGCTCGGTCGACATCCAGTCGGTGCGCGGCCAAGGCGTGCGCTTCACCCTGCGCCTGCCGCAGACGCTGGCCGTCACCCAAGCGGTGTTCGTGCAGATCGGCGAGACCACCTTCGCCGTGCCGGTGGCCTCGGTCAGCGGTATCGGCCGCCTGTCGCGCGAACGTTTCGAGGCCGCCGACAGCAGCTACCGCTACAGCGGCGAAGACTATCCGTTGTATGACCTCGGCAGCCTGGTCGGGCAGGCTCCGGCGCGTGCCGATGGCCAGGACCAGGTGCCGCTGCTGCTGGTGCGTGCCGGTGACCTGCGTGCAGCCGTGGCGATCGACCAGGTGCTGGGCAACCGCGAAATCGTGGTCAAGCCGGTCGGCCTGCAGATCGCATCGGTACCGGGCATCTACGGTGCCACCATCACCGGCGATGGCCGCGTGGTGGTGATCCTGGACGTCGCGCCGCTGGTGCGCCGCTTCCTGGCCAATCCGACCGCACCGGTGCTGGCCAATGCGCCGCGCGACGAACGCCAGGTGCCGCTGGTGATGGTGGTCGATGACTCGCTGACCATGCGCAAGGTGACCGGCCGCATCCTCGAACGCCACAACTTCGAAGTCAGTGTCGCCCGCGATGGCGTGGAAGCACTGGAGCGGTTGGAAGAGCGCGTGCCGGACCTGATGTTGCTGGACATCGAGATGCCGCGCATGGACGGCTACGAGCTGGCCACCGTGATGCGTGCCGATCCTCGCTACAGGGATGTGCCGATCGTGATGATCACCTCGCGCAGCGGCGACAAGCACCGCCAGCGTGCCTTCGAGATCGGTGTCCAGCGTTATCTGGGCAAGCCGTACCAGGAACTGGACCTGATGCGTAACGTGTACGACCTGCTGGGGATCGCCCGTGTCCGTGAGTGAAACCCATCCGGCCCCGGCCGTCGCCCTGCTGGCCCGCCCCGGTGCGGCGCGTGAACGCCTGCGCGAGGCGCTGGCGCATGCCGATGTACAACTGGTCCTGGAAGATGATCCGAACGGCCTGGAGCCGCAGGCCCTGCAGGCCGCGGATCCGCAGTTCGTGGTGATCGCGCTGGAAGCGGCCATCGAGGACGCACTGGAACGGTTGGAAGCCGTGCTCTCGGCACCGGGGCTGACCCTGGTGTTCGATGAGGCTGAGCTGGCCGCCCGCCGCGACGGCTGGGAGGCGCAACGTTGGGGGCGCCACCTGGCCGCCAAGCTGCACGGCCACCAGCAGGTGTTGCCGCCGGGCGCCGAAGAAGAGCCCAGCCTGCAGTTGGAGCCTGGCCATCCGGCGCCCGCGCCGGCGCCGCAGGAAGAAGCCCTGCGGCCGCATCTGGAACAGGCGCTGAGCTGGGCCGATGACGTTCCGGCCGACGGCCTGTATTCGCCACCGGCAGACCTGCACGAACCGATCGCGCTGGAGCAGGCCCTGGCGGCGCTGCAGCCGGTCGTGCCCGAGCCTCTCGATCCGCCTTCGGCGCCGCAGGCACTGGCCGAACCGGCGGCGCCCGGGACACCGCCGGTCTCCTTCGATCACACCGCCTGGTCGCTGGTCGAAGAATCGATCGAAGCACCAGTATCGGCAGAAGCCGTGGCGTCGGTCGTCGCGCCGCAGCCCTCGTTCGATACCGATCATTTGAGCCTGGTCGATCTGGATGCCGCCGCCCCGGCCGGTGCGCGTGCCGCATCGCTGCTGGTGCTGGCCGGCATCGGTGGCCCGGATGCGTTGCGTCGCCTGCTCGGCGCACTGCCCGCGTCGTTGAGCGTGCCGGTCCTGGTGCACATGCGTCTGGATGGTGGCCGCTACGGCAACCTGGTCAAGCAGATGTCCCGTGTTTCGCCGTTGCCGGTGCAGCTGGCCGAGGCCGGCCAGCACGCGGTGCCGGGCGAGGTGCACGTGCTGGCCGATGATATCGGCGTGCGCGCGGCCAGCGATGGCCTGCATTTCCAGAGCGATGCCAATGGTATTTCGCTCGCTTCGCTGCCGGCCGAACACACCGCGCTGGTGCTGCTCAGCGGTGCCGACCTGGCCCACGTAGGCCCGGCGCTGGACCTGGCGGCCGCCGGTGCGTGGGTGGCCGGGCAGGTGGGCGAGGGCTGCTATGACCCGGCGGCGGCCACCGCCGTGGTGGCTGCCGGCATGGTGGCCGGTGAACCGCAGGAACTGGCGCAGGCAATTGCCGCGCGCTGGGGTGAGCAGGACGACAACGGAGAGGCACCATGAGCTACGCCAGCAATGACGAAATCCGCGGCGTCCTGATCCAGGCCGGCAACGAGCGCGTACTGCTGCCCAATGCCACCGTGGCCGAAATGATGTCGCGCGTGCCGGTGCAGCCGGTCTCCGATGCGCCGCGCTGGCTGGTTGGCGAGATCGGCTGGCACGGCTGGCAGGTGCCGCTGGTGTCGTTCGCACGCCTTTCGGGGCTGGGCGAAGAGACGGTGGCCGGCCACAACAAGGTGGTGGTGCTGAAGTCCCTCAGCGGCAACGCGCAGCGCCCGTACTACGCGCTGCTGACGCAGAACTTCCCGCAGCTGATCTCGGTGCCACGCGATGGCCTGCTGGCCGACGCCTCCGAAGAAACCCTGCCGCAGACCGTGCACATGCGCGTGCTGCTGGGTGAGCAGAGTGCGCTGCTGCCGAACCTGGACGCGTTGGAAGCGGCGCTGGATTCGCTGGCGGCTTGATCGCGATTCCGCCGGTCGGATCCCGGTAGTGCCGGCCGCTGGCCGGCAACCCCATGATCCCGTGGATGCCGGCCAGCGGCCGGCACTACCACGAAGCAGCCTTACCCCAGGTCGCCCAACCGCGCCTGCAACGCCGCGACAGCGGCCAGCCCGGCCGTTTCCGTGCGCAGGATCCGCGGGCCCAGCTGCAGTCCCTGGAACCCTGCCGCTGCCAGCTGGTCGCGGTCGCGCGGCGACCAGCCCCCTTCCGGGCCGATTGCAATCACGATACCGCCAGCGGGAGCGGCTCCCAGCGTCGACAGGCGATGTGCTCCCTGCGGATCCAGGGTCAGCCGCAGCGAATCGGCTGGCAGCGCCGCCGCAGCCTGTGCCAGCGACAGCGGGGATCCTACCGGCGGAATGCGCGCGCGCCCGGACTGGCCGCAGGCCGAGGTCACCACGTTGTTCCAGTGCGCCACGCGCTTCTCGGCCCGTGCTGGATCGAGTTTCACCTCGGTGCGCTCGGCGTTGACCGGAATGATCGCCGCCACGCCCAGTTCGGTGGCCTTCTGCAGGATCAGGTCCATCTTCTCGCCACGGGCGATGCCCTGCAGCAGGGTGATCGCCAGCGGTGATTCATTGTCAATGGCCTGCATGGCGTCGATGCGCACCTGCACCTCGCGCTTGCCGGCCACGGTCAGCGTCGCGCTGTAGTCATGGCCGTCGCCGTTGAACAGCACGCAGGTGTCTCCCTCGCGCAGGCGCATCACCCGCACCAGGTGGTTGGCCGTCTCTTCCGGCAGGGTCACGGTCTGGCCGCTGTGCAGCGCCAGGTCGATGGGGCAGCGGGTCACGCGCATGCAATCGCCTCGTCGATGGCCGCCAGCGTGGTGTGTGCCAGCAGCTCCAGTTGTTCGTCATCCACGCAGTAGGGTGGCATCCAGTACAGCACGTCGCCCAGCGGGCGCAGCACCACGCCGCGCTTGAGGGCGGCCTTGTAGGCGTGCAGGCCCAGCCGCAGGCCCGGGTCGAACGGCGTGCGCCTGTTGCCGTCGCGCGACAGCTCGAAGGCCACCACCATGCCGGCCTGGCGCACGTCGGCCACGTGTGGATGGTCGGCAAACGGTGCCGCCAGCGTGCCCATCACCGAGGCGATGCCCCGGTTGCGCGCAATCACATCGTCGTCGCGGAAGATGTCCAGCGTCGCCAGTGCCGCCGCGCAGGCCAGCGGATTGCCGGTGTAACTGTGCGAATGCAGGAAGGCGCGCTCGCGCGAGTCGTCGAGGAAGGCGTCATACAGCGCCTGCGTCGCCAGCACGGCGGCCAGTGGCAGGAAGCCGCCGGTCAGGCCTTTGGACAGGCACATCAGGTCCGGCATCACCCCTGCCTGCTCGCAGGCGAACAGGGTGCCGGTGCGGCCGAAGCCGGTGGCGATCTCGTCGGCGATCATGAACGCGCCATGGGCATCGCACAGTTCGCGCACGCGCTGCAGATAGACCGGGTCATGCATGCGCATGCCGCCGGCACACTGCAGGCGCGGTTCCAGGATCACCGCGCAGATCTCGCCCGGATGCTGGTCGAACAGCGTGGCCAGGCCGTCGGCAGCCTGCCGCGCGCGGTCGGCCGCGCTCTGGCCGGGTTCGGCCAGGTAGGCATCGGGCGACGGCGCGAACAGCCCTTCGGCCAGCAGCGGCGCATAGACGCGGCGATACAGCGGGATGTCACCCAGCGCCAACGCGCCCAGGGTCTCGCCGTGGTAGCCGTTTTCCAGTGCAATGAAACGCGTGCGCCGCGGCTCCCCACGGTTCTGGAAATACTGGAAGGCCATCTTCAGCGCCACTTCCACGCCGGCCGAGCCGTTGTCGGCGTAGAACACCTTGGCCAGCGGCTCGCGGCCGGGCTGGCGTGGTGCCAATGCCAGCAGGCGTTCGGCCAGCGTGATGGCCGGCTCATGGCTGAAGCCGGCCAGCATCACCTGTTCCAGCTGCGTGGCCTGGGTGGCAATGGCACCGCCGATGCGCGGTTCGGCATGACCGAACAGGTTGGTCCACCAGCTGCTGACGGCGTCCAGATAGCGGTGGCCGTCGTGGTCGATCAGCCACGCGCCTTCGCCACGGGCGATCGGCACCAGCGGCAGGGTGTCCGGATGCTCACGCATCTGCGTGCACGGGTGCCACAGCACCTGCAGGTCGCGCTGCCGCCAGTGGCGGGCCAGCGGGGAGGGGGTCGGGTCTGCTAGCATTTCGGGCTCATGAACATGTTGCTGCCTGCACATTCTATCGGCCCCGGCGCAGCCGCCGGTCGCCGCGGAGATTCCGCATGAACGATGACCGTGCCGGCCGTCGCTTGCCGATCATCCATCGGATCACCGATGAGGAGAACGGCCCCTTCCAGCGCCAGCATCTGGACCTGGAATTCTCCAACGGTGAACGTCGCCGTTTCGAGCGCCTGGTCAGCCGTGGTCACGGTGCAGTGGTGGTGGTGCCGATGCTCGACGATGAAACCGTGCTGCTGGTGCGTGAATACGCCGCCGGCATGCATCGTTACGAACTGGGGCTGGTGAAGGGCAGGATCGACGCCGGCGAGACCCCCGAGCAGGCGGCCGACCGCGAACTGAAGGAAGAGGCCGGTTATGGTGCGCGCCGGGTCGACGTGCTGCGCGCGATGACCCTGGCCCCGACCTACATGAGCCACCAGTCGTGGCTGGTGGTGGCGCGCGACCTGTACCCGGAAAAGCTGGCCGGCGACGAGCCGGAAGAACTGGAAGTGGTGCCGTGGAAGCTGGCCGAACTGGACCAGCTGATGTTGCGCGAGGACTTCTCCGAGGGACGCTCGCTGGCGGCGCTGTTCATTGCCCGCCAGTGGCTGCAGGGAACGCGATGATCAAGCTGACGACGGACCTGCGCGAGACCGCCATCGCCATCGCCCAGCAGGCCGGCCAAGCCATCATGCAGGTGTATGCCGATGGCTTCGAGGTCCAGATCAAGGACGACAACAGCCCGGTCACCGCGGCCGACCTGGCGGCCAACCAGGTCATTGAGCTGGGCCTGCGGCAGCTGACACCGGACCTGCCGATCCTGTCCGAGGAATCGGCGCAGGTGGGCTGGGAGCAGCGTCGCCATTGGGGCGCTTACTGGCTGGTGGATCCGCTCGACGGTACCCGCGAGTTCGTCAAGCGCAACGGCGAATTCAGCGTCAACATCGCCTTGATCTACCAGGGGGCGCCGGCATTCGGCGTGGTGCTGGCGCCGGTCACCGGCATTGTCTGGCATGCCATGCGCGGCGAACTGGCCTATCGGCGGCAGGGCCTGCATGACACCGTGCTGCGCACCCGCACGCCGGCCTCCGCCCCGTTGCGCGTCGCCGCCAGCCGCTCGCACCGTTCGCCGGAAACCGAGGCGCTGCTGGCGCGCATGGGCCGCATCGAGACCATCGCGCAGGGCTCGTCGCTGAAATTCTGCCGGATCGCCGAAGGCGGCCTGGATGTCTATCCGCGGCTGGGCCCGACCTCTGAATGGGATACGGCCGCCGGCCAGTGCGTGCTGCATGCCGCCGGCGGCGCGGTGCTGTCGGCGGCGACCGGCAAGCCGTTCCGCTACAACCGCCGCGAGACCCTGTTGAACGGCGATTTCATTGCCCTTGGTGATACCAGCCTGCCATGGCGCGACTGGTTGTCCGACTGATCCTGGAGGCCGCATGAGCGCGCACGACACCCCCGCCACCGGCAGCGCCGCAAGCAACGAACTGGAGCGCCTGCTGGCGATCATGGCGCGGCTGCGCGACCCGCAGGGCGGCTGCCCGTGGGATCTGGAGCAGAACTTCGCGACCATCGCCCCCTACACCATCGAAGAAGCCTATGAGGTCGCCGATGCGATCGACCGCGGCGACCTGGACGATCTCTGCGACGAGCTTGGCGACCTGCTGCTGCAGGTGGTGTTCCACGCGCGCATGGCCGAGGAGCAGGGGGCGTTTGCCTTCGCCGAGGTCGCCCGTGCGATCAGCGACAAGATGCAGCGCCGTCACCCGCACGTGTTCGCCGATGTCAGCGTGGACGATGCGGACGGGGTGACGCGCAACTGGGAGGCGATCAAGCGCACCGAGCGTGCCGCCAAGGGCGAGCAGGACACCTCCGCACTGGCCGGTATCTCGCGCGGCCTGCCGGAATGGCAGCGGGCGGTGAAGCTGCAGTCGCGCGCGGCCAAGGTCGGTTTCGACTGGCCGGGTCCGCTGCCGGTGCTGGACAAGGCAGCCGAGGAGCTGCAGGAGCTGCGCGAGGAGTTCGAACGCGGCGATGTCGCGGGCAACAAGGCGCGCCTGCAGGAAGAACTGGGCGACCTGCTGTTCGTCTGCGCGAACCTGGCGCGTCATGCCGATATCGATCTGGGCGCTGCACTGCGCGGTGCCAACCACAAGTTCGAGCGTCGCTTCCGCGCGATGGAAGCGCAGGCCGACGCACAGGGTGAGGCGTTGGCCGCATTGGACCTGGATGCGCAGGAAGCACTGTGGCAGCAGGCCAAGGCAGCAGAGAAGGCGTGAAAACGCTCGGCCTGTTCCTGCTGACCGCGCTGGCCGAGATCGTCGGCTGCTACCTGCCATGGTTGTGGCTGCGCAAGGGAGGCAGCGTCTGGCTGCTGCTGCCGACGGCGGCCAGTCTGGCCCTGTTCGCCTGGCTGCTGACCCTGCACCCGACGGCCAGCGGACGGGTCTATGCCGCCTACGGTGGCGTGTACATCGGCACCGCGCTGTTCTGGCTGTGGCTGGTCGAAGGCATTCGTCCCAGCCGCTGGGACCTGCTGGGCGCAGCGCTGTGCCTGGCCGGCATGGCGGTGATCATGTTCGGGCCGCGCACGCCTTCGGTGTAGGGCCGGGCATGGCTCGGCGCAACAAGGTCAGCGATGGCGCATGATGGGGGCGCCCCTGGCCCCCGGAGCACGCACATGTCCCGCTTCGCCAGCTTCCGCGAGTTCTATCCGTTCTATCTCAGCGAGCACCGCCACCCGGTATCGCGGCGGCTGCACTTCATCGGCAGTTGCGGGGTCCTGCTGCTGGTCGCCACTGCCTTGTTGCGCGGCCAGCCGCTGTTCCTGCTCGGCGCCCTGTTCTGCGGCTACGGGTTCGCCTGGGTCGGCCATTTTTTCTTCGAGAAGAACAGACCGGCGACGTTCCGCCATCCGCTGTACTCGTTCATGGGTGACTGGGTGATGTTCCTCGACATCCTGCGTGGGCGGGTGCGCCTGTAGCGGGCGGCCCCGGTGCTTTGCGGGCATTGCCTCGCCGGCAGAGGAAAGGGCCCGGCGGGCCGCGCTTCCGCTTCCACGAACCGCTGCGCTGCGGCACGCCTGCGGGCGGCCGATCTGGGATAATGGGGTTTCTTGTTTCCTCTGCTGCCGGACCCGGTCATGACCCAGAAGACGCTGCTCAACGATACCCACCGCGCCCTTGGCGCCAAGATGGTCGATTTCGGGGGTTGGGACATGCCCATCCACTACGGCTCGCAGCTGGACGAGCACCATCTGGTGCGCCGTGAGTCCGGCGTGTTCGACGTCAGCCACATGACGGTGGTCGACCTGCGTGGTGACCAGGTCAAGCCGTTCCTGCGCCGCCTGCTGGCCAACTCGGTCGACAAGCTGAAGGTGACCGGCAAGGCACTGTACTCGTGCATGCTGAATCCGCGCGGCGGCGTCATCGACGACCTGATCGTCTACTACCTGGGCGACGACTTCTTCCGCATGGTGGTCAACGCCTCTACCCGCGAGAAGGACCTGGCCTGGCTGCGCGAGCAGGCTGCGCCGTTCGGCGTCGCCGTCGAGCAGCGCCCGGACCTGGCCATCCTCGCCGTGCAGGGCCCGCAGGCGCGCGACATCGTGATCGGCCTGGCCCGCGAAGCCGACCGCGCAGCGTTGACCAAGCTGGGCCGCTTCGCCGCCCTGCAGGTGCAGTCCGATGACGGCGTCGAGCTGTTCGTCGCGCGCACCGGCTACACCGGTGAAGATGGTTTCGAGATCCTGCTTCCGCAGGACGCCGTGGTCGCCTTCTGGAACCGCCTGCTGGCGGCGGGCGTGAAGCCGGCCGGCCTTGGCGCGCGCGACACCCTGCGCCTGGAAGCGGGCATGAACCTGTACGGCCAGGACATGGACGAAGAGACCAGCCCGTACGAAGCGGCGCTGGCCTGGACCGTGTCGCTGGACGAAGGCCGCGACTTCATCGGCCGCGACGTGCTGGAGGCGCAGAAGAGCGCCGGCACCGCGCGCCAGATGATCGGCCTGGTGATGGACGAGAAGGGCGTGCTGCGCCACGGCCAGACGGTCACCACGGCCAGCGGCCAGGGCGAGATCCTGTCCGGCACCTTCTCGCCGACGCTGGCCAAGGGCATCGCCTTCGCCCGCGTGCCGGCCGGTGAACTCGGCGAGGTCACCGTCGACATCCGCGGCCGTCAGGTGCCGGTGCGGGTGGTCAAGTTCCCGTTCGTTCGGGAAGGCCAGGCGCAGCCCGGCGTGCTGGCCGACGCCTGATCCTTACGTGCCGGTCGTCACTGACAGCAGTGGCGGCCGGTTGGTTACACTAGCCCCGTTTTTTCCACCCCCTGCATATCTCTGGAGCAGTCCCATGAGCGAGATCCCCGGCGACCTCAAGTTCCTCAAGTCCCATGAGTGGGCCCGTGTCGAAGGCAATGGCCGCGTCACCGTCGGTATTTCCGACCACGCCCAGGGCCTGCTGGGTGACCTGGTCTACGTCGAACTGCCGGAAGTCGGCGCCGACGCCAAGGCCGGCGAGCAGATCGCCGTCGTCGAGTCGGTGAAGGCCGCCTCGGACGTCTACAGCCCGATCAGCGGCAAGGTCGTCGAGGTCAACTCGGCCCTGTCCGACAAGCCGGAAACCATCAACGAAGATGCCTACGGCGAAGGCTGGATGTTCGTGGTCGAACTGACCAACGCCGATGAGGTCAACGAGCTGCTGGACCCGGACGCGTACGCCGAAGCCCTGGAGAACGAAGACCACTGAGTCGTCGTTTCCGGATTCTGGAACGGCCACCTTCGGGTGGCCGTTCTTGTTTTGGCGACTGCACCGGACTCATGACGCGGGGTTCGCTGCGCACCCTCGGCGTGGCATCAGCCGACAGGCGAACGGTGCCGATGGGCGTGCGCAGTTTTGCGCAAATCCGCGTTTCAGCCCCGCGCCGACGCACTCGGATGTGAAAAGTTTTCGCCCCCTGTTGCGGCGCCGTTGTGCTGGCGTTGGTGGCGTTGCCGGTGACCATCGACGTCGCACGCGCGATGCCGTTGCGAGTCTGCGTCTATATGCGCGGAGTGCTTATTTCAAGTGTTTTTTGTTCAACGTATGCATCGATGCCGGTGCATGCAGCGCGCTTGCGCGACGTTTCAACCGCCATGGCGGGCCGCGTAGAGCAGTGGCGCCGACGGCGCTCGGAAAGGCGCGGATGTGAAAATTTTTCGCGGGGGTTGTTGACAGTAAAAAAAACCGTGATTAGGTTTCGCCTCAGCAGACCTTGCCTGCCCAACCGAGTGCGCAGAATCAATCGTCCGATGCGAAGCAGCCCCTTCAAGACCACCGCGACCCTGATGACGGTGGACACGGCCCCGCTTCCCCCGGAGAAATGCAAGGCACCTCCCGTTCCGATGTCCGCTCCGCCGATCGAGGCGGGCATCGCCGCATCCGTAACGGCGCGCCTGACGCGCCGGCGGTCCCCGCACGCAGCATCCGCGGGTTTGATCCAACTGGGCGTTTCAACTCCCTATCACTGACGAGGAGCCATCCCATGGCAACCAAGAAAGCTGCGAAGAAGAAGCCCGCCGCCAAGAAAGCGGTGAAGAAGGTCGCGAAGAAGGCCGCTGCCAAGAAGGCAGTGAAGAAGGTCGCGAAGAAGGCGACTGCCAAGAAGGCAGTGAAGAAGGCTGCGAAGAAGGTCGCCAAGAAGACCACTGCGAAGAAGGCAGTGAAGAAGGCGGCGAAGAAGGTCGCCAAGAAGTCCACTGCCAAGAAGGCCGTCAAGAAGACCGCGAAGAAGGCGGCCAAGAAGGCCACCAAGAAGACTGCCAAGAAGGCTGCGGCCCGCAAGCCGGCCAAGAAGGTCGCAAAGAAGGCGACTGCCAAGAAGGCCGTCAAGAAGACCGCCAAGAAGGCAGTAAAGAAGACCGCGAAGAAGGCCACCAAGAAGGCTGCCCCGAAGAAGGCAGCGAAGAAGGTTGCCAAGCGCAAGCCGGCCGCCCGCAAGAAGAAGGCCGCTCCGGTCGCTCTGCCGGCAACCCCGGCGCCGCTGATCTAAGTACTTCCCGATAGCCGCATCCTGAAACCCCCTTCCCTGGCTGCCCAGCGGGGAGGGGGTTTTTTTATGGGCCGCTTCGATCGCCTGGTGGGGTGACTACCGGCGGGAATCGTTCCACCAGGAAGTCGAGGAAGCTGCGCAGGCGGGTGGAGTGGTAACGGTCGTGCGCATAGACCACGTGCATCGGCCGACCGGCCTGGCCGTGCCCTGGGAGCAGCTGCACCAGACGCCCCGCCTCGACATCGGCGGCCAGCAGCAGCGTCGACTGCAGGACGATGCCCAGGCCATGCAGCGCCGCCGAACGCAGCGCTTCGCCATTGTTGATCTGCAGTCGGCCGTCGGGCACGTGGTCGAGCTCGCCAGCGTCGTCCTGCAGCCACTGTGCAAGCGCACTCGGTTCGAACGACAGGCATTGATGGCCGGCAAGTGCATGCACGCTGCGTGGCGTGCCATGCCTGGCCAGATACGCCGGCGAGGCGCACATCATCAGGCGATAAGGGGCCAGGGCTCGCGCCACCAGCACGCTGCTGTCGGCCAGCGTGCCGATCCGCAGTGCCGCCTCGAAGCCCTCTTCGGCAAGGTCGACCACGCGATCAGTCAGCGTCGCTTCGACCCGGACATCCGGATGGCGCGCCATGTACTCGGCCAGTGCCGGTACCAGTGCATGCGTACCAAAGATCACGGGTGCACTGATTCGCAGCGTGCCCGCCGGTGCCAGGTGCTGGTGCTGCGCCTGCGCATCGGTTTCGTCCACCAGGCGCAGGATCTCCCGGCAGCGCGTGTAGTAGTCCTGGCCGAACGGCGTCGTGTGCTGGCGCCGGGTGGTTCGGCTCAACAGCTGCATGCCCAGCCGTGCTTCCAATGCACGCAGATGCTTGCCGGCCATCGTCGCGGAGATGTCCATCGCCGCAGCTGCCGCACTGAGGCTGCCCTTGTCCACGATCAGCACGTAGACCTGCATGCTCTCCAGCAGGTTCATCTGACACCCCGGGTGTTGAATGCTGAAACCTGCGTGGAGTTTATCAATCAGGGGTGATCAAACAGCATGTCGTGCACGGACCGGATTCGCCGGCCACGCTGACAGGAGAACACCATGGACTTGAATCTTGCTGGCCGTACCGCGTTGGTGACGGGCGCGGCCAGTGGCATCGGTGCCGCCGTCGCCAGGCAGCTGGCGGCCCAGGGCGTGCGCGTTGCCATCACGTCACGGCAGCGGGCACCCCTGCAGGCGCTGGCGGCGCGGATCGAAGCCGAAGGCGGCGCGGCACCGGTCGTCGTGGCCGGCGATGTCACCGTGGCCGGTGACGTCCGGTACATCGCGCAGGCATCCCGGGAGGCATTGCAGCGCGTCGACATCCTGGTCAACGCCGCCGGGGGCTCCCGGCCGACCAGCGTCGACGCCGATGATGATGTCTGGGAGGAAGCGATCGCCCTGAACTTTTCCGCCGCGCGGCGGATGACCCAGGCGCTGTTGCCTGGCATGCAGGCGCAGGCATGGGGGCGGGTGATCAATTTCAGCGGCTCGATGGAACCGCGTGCGGTGAACGCGGCCACTGCGGCGAAGGCGGCGCTGCATCTGTGGAGCAAGGGGCTGTCGTCGGAGGTGGCCGGGCAGGGCATTACGGTGAATGCGATTGCACCGGGGCGCATCAACAGCGCGCAGATCCTGGAACGCCTGCATCCCACCGAGGAAAGCCGGCGTGCGTTCATCGCCGGCAACATCCCGATCGGACGCTTCGGTGAACCCGAGGAAGTGGCGCCACTGGTGGCGTTCCTGTCCTCGCCGCTGGCCGGCTACATCACAGGCGCGGTGATTCCGGTGGATGGCGGCATGCACTACTTCGCGCACTAGCGCCGCGGAACTGCTCTTTGCATCTGTAGAGTCGAGCCAACAAAAAGGGCGACCCGCAGGCCGCCCTTCGCACACACGATCGAGCCCGCCTGATCAGCGCGGCGACGCCACCGCACGATTGGCCGAGGCGCCCTTGCCCTTGCGCTTGTCCTGCTGCGCCGGGCTGGCCCCCTCGGCCATCAGGTTGTCGCTGCCGAAGTCGGTGTCCACGTCCAGCCAGCGCTGCGCCGGCAGGCCGAGCGCGGAGTCGAGCACGGTCGGCAGCAGGCCGCTGGGCAGGCCGCTTTCGCCATTCCAGAGGATGGCGATGCCGAGGTCGCGTTCCGGCACCAGCGCGACCAGGCCGCGATAGCCCTGCACGGCACCTGCATGGAACACCACGTCGTGGCCGGCGTAGTCGAAGGTACGCCAACCCAATGCGTAGCCCGCCGAGTGCAGGCGCTCACGGCGCCAGCCTGAACGCATCTCGCCCGGCGTGTTGATCAGGCTCGAATGCAGGGTGGCCAGCAGCGGTGCCGGCAGCACGTCGGGGCGATGGCCGGTGTGGGCCAGCAGCCACTGCGCCATGTCGCTGGCGCTGGCGTTGACGCCAGCCGCCGGAGCGACGCGGTAATAGGTGGGCTTGGGCGTCAGCGAGACCCAGCCGTTGCGGCTGCGCACGTGCGGACGCGCCCAGCGCGAGCTGGCCTGGATGCCGGCCAGGCCGAGACTGGCATCATTCATGCCCAGCGGCTTGAAGATGCGGCGCTCGACCGACTGCTCGTAGAAGCTGCCCGAGGCCGCATAGACCACGTCGCCGATCAGGCTGAAGGCCACGTTCTGGTAGGCGTAGCAGTCGCCCGGCAGGCATTTCAGGCTGGTGTTGGCCAGCTTCTGGGTCAGCGCGTAGTACTCGGCGTTGCCTTCGATGTCGCGGTCGTAGGCGTTGTACGGCAGGCCGACGCGATGGCTGAGCACGTCGGCCACGGTCAGGCGGTCGGTGGCTTCGGGCGAATTGAGGCGGAAGCCCGGCACGTAGTCGGTGACCTTGCTGTCCCAGCGCAGCGTGCCGTCGTTGACCAGCAGGCCGGCCATGGTGCCGGCGAAGGCCTTGGACAGCGAGGCCAGGCGGAACACGGTGTGCGCATCGACCGGCAGCGGGTTGTTGACGTCGGTGACGCCATAGCCACGCGCGCTGAGAATGCGGCCGCCCTGCACGATCGCCACCGCCATGCCTGGCACGCGCTCGCCATAGGTCAGCTGCTGCGCCATCGATTCGATGTTGGCGACGTTGAAGCCAGCCGCCGGCGCCTGGACGCGCGGCACCAGACCGGTGCGGTAGGCCGCAGGCTGGGTATGGGCGACGGTGGCAGCCGTCGCGGATTCGATGTTGGTCGGCATCGGCGGCAACGCCGGCGGTGTCTGCGCGGTGGTGGACAAGGCAACGGGCATCAACATGCCCAGCAAACCGGTGGCCGCCGAACGGATCGGACGACGCAGGCTGTTCTTTTTCATCGGTTGGACCCGTGCGCGACTGCTGATGGCGATTCTAGCGCCGCTTTTCCCCTGTGCACAAACAGAGCGAGGATGAATGCGCATCTTGTTGAAAAAGTTGGAATTTTGACGCCCCGAAAGTGTGTATCGGAACGTGTCGTCCAGGCCGGTCGTCGCGTCCGTCCGCAGGCGCGAGGGCGCGTCACGCTGGCGATGTTGCAGTGCATTGGCTAACGTACGCGCTTCACCGCCCCGGAGCCTGCCATGCTGCTGTCCAACCGCCGTCTGTGGGCGAGGGGCGCTGCATGAGCGCTGCATCGGGCAAGGGGCCGCTGCAGGGCCTGGCGGCGGCGCTGCGCGAGTCGCCGGCGCTGTGGTGGTCGTTCCTGTACTTCTTCTGCCTGCTCAGCGGCTACTACGTGCTGCGCCCGGTGCGTGAGGCCATGGCCGCCTCGGCGGACCTGGAAACGGTGTTCCCGCCCGTGCTGATCACCTGGTTCGCCAGCCATGGCATCGCGTTGAAGGACTTCGTCCTGCAGTTCCTGTTCTCCTGCGTGTTCGTGATCATGCTGGTGCTGCAGCCGGTGTACGGCTGGCTGGTCAGCCGCTTCCCGCGACGGGTGTTCCTGCCGGCGGTGTATGGGTTCTTCATCGTGACCCTGCTTGGCTTCTACATGATGTTCGACAGCGGCGTGCCTGGCCGCGGCATGGCCTTCTTCTTCTGGATCACCGTCTTCAACCTGTTCGCGGTGGCGGTGTTCTGGAGCTTCATGGCCGATGTGTTCTCCAATGTGCAGGCACGGGCCTTCTATGGATACCTTGGCGCGGCGGGCACCGTCGGTGCCTTCCTTGGTCCGATCATCACCAGTGCGCTGGTGCAGCGCGTGGGCATCGCCAACCTGATGCTGGTGTCGGCCGGTTTCCTGGCGATCTGCTTGTTCTGCATCTGGCGCTTGCGGCACTGGGCGGTGCTCCGCGAGCAGGAGCAGCAGTTGATATCGGGCGAAAAGCCGATGGGCGGTCGTGTGCTGGATGGCCTGAAACTGATCGTGCGCGAGCCGCTGCTGCGCTGGCTGGCGATCATGGTGGTGTTCGGCGTGGGCGTGGGGACGCTGCTCTACAACCAGCAGGCTGCGATCGTGCGTGCGGCGTTCACCGACCCCGCAGCCAGCACCGCGTTCTTCTCGCGCATCGACCTGGCAGTGAATGCGCTGGCGCTGTTGATGCAGCTGGGCCTGACCCGCTGGCTGCTTTCGCGCCACGGCATCGCGCCGGCGCTGCTGATTCCCGGTTTCGCGATCCTGATCGGCTTCTCGGTGCTGGCGGCCTCGCCGATGCCCTTGCTGGTGGCGATGGTGCAGGTGATGACCCGCGCCAGCGAATTCGCACTGGCCAAGCCGGCGCGCGAGACCATCTACACGCGCGTGGACCGGCAGTGGCGCTACAAGGCCGGCGCAGCGATCGACACCGTGGTCTACCGCGGTGCGGACCTGAGCTTTGCCTGGGTGCACAAGGGCCTGTCATTGTTCGGCTCGCACGTGGTGTTCATCGGCGGCATGCTGGTGGCCGCGTGCATGACCGCAGCCGCGTTCGGTGTACTGCGCGAAGAAAAGAAACTACCGCGCGACCGCTGATTTCCCGGGGCCCGACCCCCATCCCTGTCCAAGGAACTGCCCATGTACTGGATCGCGCTCATCCTGACGTTGCTCGTCGCCCTGCTGCACGTCTATTTCCTGGTGTTGGAGATGTTCCTGTGGACCCGCCCGCTGGGCCTGAAGACCTTCCGCAACACGCCGGAGAAGGCGGAGACCACGCGCGTGCTGGCGGCCAACCAGGGCTTGTACAACGGCTTCCTGGCAGCAGGCATCGTGGTGGGGCTGGTGATCGGGCAGCCGGTGCTGGTGACGTTCTCGCTGGCCTGCGTGGTGGTGGCGGGGTGCTATGGGGCGTACAGCGTGAGCCGCCGCATCTTCATGATCCAGGCGGTGCCGGCGATCTTGGCGTTGGTGTTTCGCGCGCTGGTGTAGTTTCCAGCCAACGGCGCAGCCCCTCGTGGGTTGGCCGTTTAGAGCAGGTCATGTGTTGGGTGGGGCGGGTGGGCCGTACAGGGGACGCTGCAAGTACGTCCCTGTAAGCTCGATGGCGCCATCCATGGCGCCAACGCCCCTGCACGGCCCACCCGCCCCACCCCTGACAGGTTCCGTGTGCGGCCAGCCCACGGAGAAGAAAAAGAAGATCAAGGGCAACAGCGGGTTGCTGCGCTCGTGGGTTCTGCGCGCATGAAAACAGCGGCCATCGGGCCGCTTTTGCTTCTGCTTCTGCTCTTCTTTTTATCTTGCGTGGGTGGACGCCGCAGAGATCCGTCCGAGGCCGGAGGGGGGGGCGGGCGGGGTATCCGTGCCATGGATGGCGCGGCTAAGGCTACACGGACGTACTTGCGGCGTCCCCGCCTGGCCCCACCCCTCCGGCCCAACCGATAAACCGCATCCCGCGTCCACCCACGAGGGGCTGCGCCGTTCGCGGGAACTTACTTCGCCGGCGACAACCACATGTCGATCACCGCGCTGAACACCTCCGTGCCGGCACGGTCGCGCACGCTGACCGTCACCGGCAGCGCATAGCCCTCGGCCGCGACGACAATCGGCTGTGCCGGCAACGCCACCGCCTGCAGCGTGCCACGCGCCTTGGCCAGGTACCGCACCTGCATCCCCTTCGGGATCCAGCGCATGCCCTTCGGCAGCGAGGCGTCGACCATCAACCCGGCGGTCAGTTCGGCCAGGTTGCACATCGCGATCGCGTGCACCGTGCCGATGTGGTTGCGCACCCTGCGGCGGTCGGCCAGCGTGCCTTCGCAGCGGCCGTGTTCCAGGCGGGTGATGCGTGGCGCAATGCTGGCGAAGTAGGGGGCCTTGAAGCACACCGCGCGCGAGAACAGCCAGGTGCCGGCGGGCCAGCGCTGCAGGCGTTGGTAAAGCGAGAGCAGGGGCGTGGACATGAGGGGTATTCCGGTCGGCGGATAAAGCGACGGCGGGCCGAGGCCCGCCGTCGAAGGCAACGCGTGTCGCGGGCGATCAGGCCGCCTGCGAATGCGGGTCCTTGTGCTGGCGGTCGTAGTAGCTGGCCGCGCGCAGTTCGTGGGTGTCGAAGTCGTCCACGGTGATCGTGTCCAGGGTCAGCGTACGCAGCTCTTCCAGCAGGCTGCGCTCGTCCTGGGTGATCACGCCCTCGGCCACGGCCTCGTCCAGCTGGCTCTTGAAGTCCAGCGCTTCGATGCCCTTGCTCTTCAGCGCCTTCAGGAACTTGCGCTCCACCGGCTCGGCCATGATCGCCTTGCTCAGGTAGCTGTTGATGCGGCCGCCCGGGTTGTTCTCGCACGGGGTCAGGAACACGCCATTGGCCAGGCGGTCGCGGGCCTCGTTCGGCGCCATCAGCAGGGCGGCGACGCGGCGGCTCAGGCGATCACCCGGAGCCTCGGCACGACGGCCCAGCGGGAAGATCAGCGCCCACATCAGCCAGCCGATCGGACGGATCGGGAAGTTGCGCAGCGCGGCCGACAGCGACTCTTCGATCTTGTGCACGCTGTCATGGAAGGCCCAGGCCAGCAGCGGCTGGTCGGCCTGCGGTGCACCTTCGTCGTGGTAGCGCTTGAGCATGGCGCTGGTCATGTAGACATGGCTCAGCACGTCGCCCAGGCGACCGGACAGCGATTCCTTGAACTTCAGCTTGCCGCCCAGGGTCATCATCGAGATGTCGGCCATCAGCGCCAGGTTGGCCGAGTAACGGTCCAGCTTGCGGAAGTAGCGGCGGGTGTAGGCGTCGCCCGGGGCGGCGCCGAAGCGCGCGCCGGTCAGGCCGAACCAGAACGAACGCACGGCATTGGAGATGCCGAAGCGGATGTGGCCGAACAGGCTGCGGTCGAACTCCTGCAGGCCGGCACGGGTATCCGGATCCTGCGCGGCCTTCATTTCCTTCAGCACCCACGGGTGGCAGAGGATCGCACCCTGGCCGAAGATCAGCAGGCTGCGGGTCATGATGTTGGCGCCTTCCACGGTGATCGCGATCGGCGCGGCCTGCCAGCTGCGGCCGGCGAAGTTGCGCGGCCCCAGGATGATGCCCTTGCCGCCGATCACGTCCATCATGTCCGAGATCACTTCACGGCTCATGGTGGTGCAGTGGTACTTGGCGATCGCCGACGGCACCGACGGCACGTCACCACGATCGACCGCCGCGGCGGTAGCCTGCGACAGCGCGCTGATCTTGTAGGCCTTGCCGCCGATGCGGGCCAGCGCTTCTTCCACGCCTTCGAAGCGGCCGACCGACAGGCCGAACTGCTTGCGGATGCGCGCATAGGCGCCGGTCACGGCGGCACCAGCCTTGGCACCGCCGCTGGCGGTGGACGGCAGGGTGATCGAGCGGCCCACGGCCAGGCACTCGTTGAGCATGTTCCAGCCCTTGCCGGCCATGGCTGCGCCACCGATCAGCTGGGTCAGCGGAATGAACACGTCCTTGCCGCGGATCGGACCGTTCTGGAACGTCGAGTTCAGCGGGAAGTGGCGACGGCCGATTTCGACGCCGGCGGTATCACGCGGCAGCAGGCCCAGGGTGATGCCGATGTCGCGGGTATCGCCGATCAGGCCATCCGGGTCGTACATGCGGAAGGCCAGGCCGATCAGCGAAGCGACCGGGGCCAGGGTGATGTAGCGCTTGTCGAAGGTCAGCTTGACGCCGAGCACCTGCTCACCGTTCCACTCGCCCCTGCAGACGATGCCGTAGTCCGGAATCGAGGTGGCGTCGGAGCCGGCGAACGGACCGGTCAGGCCGAAGCAGGGCACTTCGCGGCCATCGGCCAGGCGCGGCAGGTACTGGTCCTTCTGTTCCTGGGTGCCGTAGTGCACCAGCAGCTCACCCGGGCCCAGCGAGTTGGGCACGCCGACGGTGGAGCTGACCACCGAAGACACCGACGCCAGCTTCTGGATCACCTTGTGGTGGGCCAGCGCGGAGAAGCCCAGGCCGCCATATTCCTTCGGGATGATCATGCCGAAGAACTTGTTCTTCTTGATGAAGGCCCACAGCTCCGGCGGCAGGTCGGCGTGGACGTGGGTGATTTCCCAGTCGTTGACCATCGTGCACAGCTCTTCCACCGGGCCATCGAGGAAGGCCTGTTCTTCAGCGGTCAGCTGCGGCTTGGGATAGTTGAGCAGGATGTTCCAGTCCGGATCACCGGTGAACAGCTCGCCCTCGAAACCGACCGAGCCGGTTTCCAGCGCGATGCGCTCGGTCTGCGACAGCGGCGGCAGCACCTTGCGGAACACCTTCATCATCGGGCCGGTGAGCAGCGGCTTGCGGATGAACGGCAGCAGCAGCGGCACGGCGATGACGGCCAACACGGCGGCCGCGACGATCGTGGCGGTCTGGTTGATGTAGGGAATGAACCAGCAGGCGGCCAGCAGGGCCACGCTGATCAGCGTCCAGGTAACCAGCCGCATGCGGTGGTAGGCGACGAAGGCGCCTGCCAGCAGCAAGGCGAGGAAGGGAAGAACGATGCTCATGAGCGTGCTCCGGTGACGTGCTCGTTTGTGGCGGACGAAGCCGCAGCGTCCGCTGCAGGCAACACGTCCAGATAGTCCAACACAGTAGCGGTAAAGGCGTCGTTGTCATCGCCGGCGACCATGTGGGTCGCTTGCGGCAGCTGTACATGGCGCGCATGCGGCGCCAGCGCCAGGAATTCGGCCACGGTCTGCGGCGTGACCAGGTCGCTGCGGCCGCCGCTGACCAGCAGCAGCGGGCACTTCACCTGGCGAGCGGCTTCGGCCAGTGCGTCCTGGTGCTGCTCGCTGTCGCGGGCCAGCTCGGCCACCAGGCGTGGGTCCCAATGCCAGCGCCAGCGCCCGTGGCCGTCCTCGCGAAGCAGCGCACGCAGCGACTGCTCGGATTTGCGCGGACGGTGCGGCATGTACGCCGAGATCACGTCGGCGGCCTGGGGCAGCGAGGCGAAGCCGTCGGGATGGGCGGTCATGAAGGCGAGGATGCGCTCGACACCGGCGGTATCCCAGCGCGGGGTGATGTCGACCAGTACCATCGCCGAAAACAGGCCCGGCCAGCGCGACTCGGCCAGCAGGCCGAACAGGCCACCCATCGAAGCGGCAACCAGTACCGGCGGGCGCGGCTGTTCGCCGGCCAGCACGATCAGGTCGTCGGCGAACTGTTCGCCGTGATAGGGCAGGTCGGCGCCATTCCAGTCCGAATCGCCATGGCCGCGGGCGTCGTAGGCCAGCGTCTGCAGGCCGGCCGCGTTCAGTGCGCGGGCAGTGGCATTCCAGGCGTGGCGGGTCTGGCCGAAGCCATGGGCAAACAGGACCCGGCCGCGCCGGCCATGGTCGCTGACGGTCGCCGCCAGGCGGGCGCCATGGGCGGCGTCCAGGCGCAGGTCATGGAACGCAGCGGGAGTTGGGGACATAACCATACTTGCTAGTATGGAGGGCTTCGAGGGGAAGTCAATACTGCACGGTATGGTGCGTTGCAGAATGCGTGTGGAGGGACCCTTCCGAGGGGCCTGCGACGGTTTCGACCGCAACCGCGTACTGCAACGAACCCCGGCGTATGGTTAAATCAGTCCATGAATCAACCTGACGCTTCCGCCGGCGAACCGCGCGCCGGCCGCAACAGCCGCCTGAGTGCCGAAGACTGGGCCCAGGCGGCCCTCGATCTGATTGCTGAACAAGGTGTCGGCGCCGTCGCGGTAGAGCCGCTGGCACGGCGGCTCGGCGTTACCAAGGGCAGTTTCTACTGGCATTTCCCTTCGCGCGATGCATTGCTGCAGGCGGCGCTGGAACGCTGGGAACTGTTCGAACAGGAACAGGTGTTCGGCAGCCTGGAAGACGTACCGGACCCGCGCGTGCGCCTGCGCCAGCTGTTCCAGATGGTGGCGCATGAAGTGCAGCCGCACATCATCTACAGCGAGCTGCTGAAGGCACTGGATCATCCGATGGTGCGGCCGGTGATCGACCGGGTCTCGCAGCGTCGCCTCGACTACCTGGTCGCCTCGTTCCGCCAGGCCGGCCTCAGCTCGACCGACGCGCGTCATCGCGCACGCCTTGCGTACGCCGCTTATGTCGGCTTCCTGCAGTTGTCGCTGCAGCTGCAGCAGCCCAAGCAGGCGCGCGAGGATTTCGAAGCGTACGTCGAGCATCTGATCGAGACGCTGATTCCGAACGGATGAGCGCCCGGAAGTGATCTCGAAGGAAGGCCGCAGCGATGCTGCGGCCTTTTTGTTGTGCGCTGGCCAGCGCCCGTCAATGGCACACAAAGAACAACGGCCCCTTTCGGGGCCGTTGCTGCATCCGCTGATCAGGTTCCCGATCAGAACTTCTGCTTGTACTGCATGTAGATCAGGCGACCGATGTCGTAGCCGCCGTAGTAGGAGTACTGCGAGTTCGGCGCCGAGTACATCTGCGGGCCGTAGTGGTCGAACACATTGCGTGCACCGACCGCGATGGTCGCATTCCACGGCGCGTTCCAGGAGAACTGGACGTCGTGGAAGGTGGTGGCGCCGCGCTTGTTCTGCGCCTGGTTGCGAGCCGGATCCGGCGAGCCGTAGTCAGGCAGCGAGCACTCGGTGGCGTAGTAGCAACGCTCCTTCACGCTGGAGAAGTAGCGGGTGCCCCAGGTGATGCCGAAGTCGCCGAATTCCCAGCCAACGGTCAGGTTCGAACGCAGGCGGAAGTTGCTGCCGAAGCCATTGTAGATCTGCACCGGGGAGTCATCATTGGCCGTCTTCAGAACGTTCTTGGTGACGTAGGTGTTCTGCAGGTTGAAGTTGAAGCTGCCCCAGGTGTCGGTCGCATAGCGGTAGCTTGCATCGAAGTCGAAGCCTTCGGTTTCGATGAAGCCGGCATTGCGGCTGCCGTAGGTCAGGTTGTTGACGTAGCCGAGCGTGGCGTCACGGGTGAAGGTGCTGCAGCGCTCAGCAATGCCCAGAACGTAGCAGTCGTTCAGCTGATCCGTCGGGGTATCGGAAACGATCGTGTTCTCGATCTTGATGTTGAACCAGTCCAGGCTCAGGTTCAGGCCCGGGGCGAAGGTCGGGCTCCAGACCAGGCCAACGGTCTTGGACTTGGACGTTTCCGGAGTCAGGTTCGGATTGGAGCCGGAGGTGAACGGCACCGGGCTCTGCTCATCCGGGCCTTCCGCCGGGACGTAACCCTGCTTCAGCTGGCGGAAGTTCGGGGCCAGGGCACCCAGGGCGGCAGCGCATCGCTGGGCCGTGGCGGCGTCGGTTGCGGCCAGACCGAACGAGGTATCGCACGGATCGGTGAAGTACTCGAAGGACTGCGAGCTGCCGCCGTACAGGTCGGCGATGGTCGGCGCGCGGAAGCCCTCGGAGTAGGTCGCACGAACCAGCAGCTGATCGATCGGGCGCCACTTCAGGCCGAACTTGCTGTTGGTCGTGTTGCCGAAGGTGCTGAAGTCGGAGAAGCGGGTGGCTGCGCTCAGGCTCAGTTCCTTGGCACCGGGCAGGTCGGCCAGGATCGGTACGTTCAGCTCCAGGTACACTTCATTGACGTCGTACTTGCCGCCGGTCGGGCCAGCCGCCAGGTCGGTGGAGTAACCCGACTGCGACAGCGCGTCCGGATTGAAGTTGCCCTTCTCCTCGCGGTACTCGTAACCCAATGCGAAGCCCAGGTCGCCTGCCGGCAGGGTCAGGATGCTGCCCGCAATGTTGGCGTAGTAGGACGTCATCGTGGTTTCGCCGACGTTGTGCGTCGTCGGGAACAGGAACTGCTGCAGGTCCGGATTGCCGGTCAAGCCGCCATCACCGGTGCGGCCGAACGGAATGGCCGGGTTCCACGGGATGCAGCCGCCGGCGCCGGGGCCGTAGGCCGGGTTGGTGCCCGCAGCCAGGCCCGCTGCGGTTCCGCACTCCACGCGGCCGGTTGCCGGGTTGTAGAACGAGGCCCCGGTGGCGGCGTTGGCAGCCAGGACGTTGTAGTTGCCGGTCTGGCTCTGGTTGTTTTCGGAGTTCTGGTAGAGGTAGCCGGCTTCCCAGTCGAAGTACTTGTCATTGAACTGGAACGAGCCCTGCAGCGCGCCGCTGAAGCGGAACGTCGTCAGCTTGTTGTTGGAAACGCGCGGCACTTCCCAGCCACGGCGGACATACGCCATATCCTGGCCGAACGGGTTGTAGTAGCTGTCGGCCGACCAGATGGAACCGAGGTTGGCGTAGGCTTCGGACTGCAGCGGGTAACCGGCCACCTGCGCTTCCGATTCGCGGCGGGTGTACAGCAGGTCACCGCTGAAACGGACATTGTCGGTAAGGTCGTACTGCAGGTTGGCGAATACGCTGCGACGCTTTGTCGGGGTCAGCAGCTGCATCTGCTGGTTGGAGTTGCTTACGTCACCGGTGATCGGGGTCAGGTCGGTTTCGTGGAAGTCCGCCGCGTTGTAAGGATTGCCGCCGCGGTTGAGGGTGAGCGACGGTGCGTCCGGATCGGTCGGGTCGAACACCGAGCCCCACTGGCTGACCGAGGTCCAGCCGGCGGTCGGATGGCGATTGGTGCGCGACGATTCGGAGAACCAGCGGTCCTTTGCCCACACCGCCTTTTCGTTGGAGTACTCGGCACCGATGGTGATCGAGCCGCGATCGCCGGTGAAGCCGGCAACGAAATCGGCGCTCTGCTTCTGGCCGTCGCCTTCACTGTACTGCCCGGTGTAGGCGTTGACTTCCAGGCCTTCGAAGTTCTTGCGGGTGATGATGTTGATCACGCCGGCCATGGCATCGGAACCGTACACCGAGGAAGCACCGTCCTTCAGCACGTCGATGCGCTCGACGATGGCCGACGGGATCTGCGACACGTCCTGATAGCCGCTGACGCTGGCGCCGAGGCGCTTGCCGTCGACCAGGATCAGGGTGCGCTGTGCACCCAGGTTGCGCAGGTCGATGTAGTAGCCGCCGACCATTTCACCGGAGGACAGCGGTTCGGAACGGCTGATGGCCGGGCTGCCGGCGGCAGAAATGTTCTGCAGCACGTCAGCAACCGTCTTGAAGCCGCTCTTTTCGATGGTGGCGCGGCTCAGGCTCAACACCGGCTGTGCCGTCTCGGTATCGACCTGGCGGATGCGCGAACCGGTGACCTCGATACGGTCGAGGTTGGTGGCTTCCTGGGCGTGGGCCGTCGCGGTGGTGGCACCGGCGACAAGCGCGATCACAACTGCGTCACGCAGCTGGCTGGACTTGAGTTTCATTGGCTCTCTCTCTCTCCAAGAAATCTTGGCTGGGGTTAGTGCCCGGCGGGGGAGCGAAAAAGCGCTCCCAAATCGCGAGGCTGACCCGATAGTAACGGGCGTTCGCCAAGAATTAAAGCTGTGTTAATGAAGCCTGTGATTTTGGTAAAAAAGCGCTTTTTCCAGTCCAATCAACGGGTTGCTGGTAGGGCTATGCCGGTCTGCCTCGTTTGTTAACGCAGAATGATGAAAAAAGTTTCGACTGATATGTATCCCAATATGTCGATGCGCTCTGCGATCGATACCGATCATGCGAGTGCGAGGCAGGCACGCACATGCAAAAAGGCGCCTTTCGGCGCCTTCGGAAATAGCGTTGCTGAACCTGATAGGGGGATCAAAGATCCTGTTCGTAACGCACGTACGGCACGGTGCCGTCGTCGTTGCTTTCGTTGCGCGGGGAGAATGGATTCTTGCCGCGGCTGATCACGTTCTCGGCGCCGACGGTCAGCTGGCCGGACCACGGGGTGCGCCAGGTCAGGCCGATGCCCAGGCCTTCCCACTTGCCGGGCTTGCCCGGCACGTCGACCACGCGGCCGATGATGCTGCCGGTGAAGTTGCCGTAACCGGCACCGATGCTCAGGCTCTTGCTGTCCCAGCGATCGACGATGGCCGGCGAAGCGTCGGCCAGCGGTACCAGGCGTGCCTTGGCGTAGGTGCCGGCAATGGAGACGAAGCCTTCGCGACCGATGTTCTTCTGCGCGAACACAGTCAGATCGTTCTGCTCGGCGCGCAGCGAGGGCGTCTTGTTCGGTCCCGACAACCAGGCGGGCAGGGTTTCACGGCCGGTGCCGGCGGTGATGCCCAGGCGGCTGTTGCCCCGGTTCAACGCGGCGGTACCACTGAAACGACGGCTGTTCAGATCATCCTCGTCGCCCAGGCTGGCCAGCATGCAATGGCTGGCCAGGCCACTGATGCTGGTACCGCTGCTGCTGTTGCAGAGCAGGCCCAGCGAATCGCCGGAGGACAGGCCAAAGGCCGCGTCCAGCGAATTGCGGCCGAAATGCCAGCGGGCGCCGGCTGCCTGTTCGCCGGTCGGCTCCAGGTACAGCAGCGCCTCGACCTTGCCGCTGCCCTTGTTCCATACCGGCAGCACGGTGCGGGTGTCCTTGCTCTGCGCATGCACGCCCGTGATCGCGCCAAGGGCGATCAGCAGGGCCAGCGGTAGACGCAGGAAGGTACGCATCGGACCAGTTCAGACAGGGACGGACAACGGAAGTTCCCGCGGGGACGGGAACTCGATCCTAGGGTGTTTATGAATTCTTAACAAGCCTTGATCCTCCCCAGGTACAAGACTGCCGTTTACTGAAGTCGTTCAGGCGCCGCTACAGCCCCCTGGGCGCCGTGGAACAGTATGCCGAACTCCGTCAATGGAAAGTGATACTCACGCCCGCAGAATTCGCAACGCACCTCGACGGCGCCAGTGGCCTCGGCGGCCGCGCGGGCTTCGCCCTCGCCCAATGACTGCAGCATGCCGGCCACCCGCTCGCGCGAGCAGGAGCAGGCGAAGGACAGCGGCTTGTCGCCCAGCAGTTCCGGCCGCTCCTCGTGGAACAGGCGGTGCAGCAGCTGCTCGGCCGGGGTCGCCAGCAGTTCGGCCTTGCCCAGGGTTTCGAACAGGGCGCTGGCGCGGGCCCAGCCATCCTCGTCGCCTTCGTCGCCCGGCAGCTTCTGCAGCAGCAGGCCGGCGGCACCGTTGCGGTCGGCCGCCAGCAGCAGGCGGGTCGGCAGCTGCTCCGACTGGCGGAAATAGTCCTCGAAGGCCTCGTCCAGTTCCGGCGCAGTCAGTGCGACCAGGCTCTGGTAGCGCTGCGGCTCGCGCGGGTCCAGGCCGGGGTTCTCGATGGTGATGGCGAGGATTGCGTCATCACCGAGGCGGGACAGGTCACGCGGTGCGTCGCCACCCTCGCTGAGCTGGGCGATACCGCGCAGGGTGCCGGCGGCGGTGCATTCGGCGAACAGGGTGCGCAGCGCGGTGCTGCTGCGCAGCTGCACCGACAGGCGCCCGTCGATCTTGGTGTGGCCGGTGAACAGCGCCGAGGCGACGCAGGCCTCGCCAAGCAGTTCGGCAGCGGCGTCCGGGTAGGCGGCATGGGACAGGATTTCCTGCCAGGTGGCCTGCAGGTGCACGTGCACGCCACGCACGCCGGCGTCGGGGAGCAGGAAACGGATCAGGGAATCGGGGTTGGCGGTCATCGGCTCACATCGCGCGTAAACGGGGGCGGTTGCCGGATAATGCGCCGACAACCAGACAGAAGAAGGATGCACCAGTAATGGGGGCAGCGGGAGAGCAGCACAAGGTAGAGGCGGTGGTCGCCGCGCCGCGCCGGCGACGCTGGCGCTGGAAGCGGCTGCTGTGGCTGCCGGTGCTGCTGGCCGCCTTCAGCTGTCTGCAGGTGCTGGTGCTGCGGTTCATCGACCCGCCGGTGTCCATGGTGATGCTGTGGCGCTATGGCGAGGCGCTGGGCGAGGCCGACTGGTCCTATCGGCTGCATTACCAGTGGCGCGACCTCGACCAGATGGCGCCGAGCCTACCGATCTCGCTGGTGGCGGCCGAGGACCAGCGCTTCCCCGACCACAACGGCTTCGACCTGCAGGCCATCGAAAAGGCGCGCGACCACAACGCCAGGGGCGGGCGCCTGCGCGGCGCCAGCACGATCAGCCAGCAGGTGGCCAAGAACCTGTTCCTGTGGCAGGGCCGAAGCTGGATCCGCAAGGGCCTGGAAGTCTGGTACACGGTGCTGATCGAGGCGCTGTGGCCAAAGGAGCGGATCCTGGAGATGTACGCCAACATTGCCGAATTCGGTGATGGTGTGTATGGCGCGCAAGCGGCAGCGCAGAAATTCTGGGGCAAGGATGCTGCCCGGCTGAGCCCGGCCGAGAGCGCGCGCCTGGCCGCGGTGTTGCCGGCACCGCGTCGCTACAATGCGGCAAAGCCTGGGCCGTATGTGCAGCGGCGGGCCGCGTGGATCCAACGCCAGGCGCGCCAGCTGGGTGGTGCGTCCTATCTGTCGGAGGACTGAGCCTGGCCCTGCAATTGGCAGGCGACGGGCCGGGCGCGTGCCGGCAACGTACAATCCGGCCATGACCCGCGAACGGCTTACCTTCGTCATCGCCGCCTACAACGAGGCCCTGGCACTGCCGCTGCTGCATCCACGGCTGTGCGCGGTGCTCGACGGCATGCCCGACATCGACGGTCACATCCTCTACGTGGACGACGGCAGCCATGACCGCACCTGGGAAGTGATCGCCGGGCTGGCCCAGGCCGATGCACGCGTATCGGCGCTGAAGCTGTCGCGCAACTTCGGCAAGGAAGCCGCGCTGACCGCCGGCCTGGATCTGGTGCACGAGGGTGCGGCGATGATCCTCGATGCCGACGGCCAGGACCCGCCGGAGCTGGTGCCGCAGTTCGTCGCGCGCTGGCGCGAAGGGCATGACAACGTCTACGGCACGCGCATGGCCCGCGATGGCGAGGCCTGGATCAAGCGCGCCACGGCAGCGATGTTCTATCGGGTGATGGGCCGCCTGTCGCGGACACCGATTCCGGCCGATACCGGGGACTTCCGCCTGCTGTCACCGCGCGCGCTGAACGCCCTGCGCGGGATGCGCGAGCGCCACCGCTTCATGAAGGGACTTTTCAGCTGGGTGGGATTCAAGCGGATCGCCGTGCCCTACCACCGCCACGCGCGTGTGGCCGGCACCAGCAAGTTCAGCCTGTGGCGGCTGTGGAATTTCGCCCTCGAAGGCATCACCGGGTTCTCGACCGTGCCGTTGCGGGCGGCGACCTACCTCGGGCTGGCAACCGCGGCCGTCGCTTTCGTGTTCGGCCTGTGGGTGATCGTGAAGGCGGCCCTGTATGGCGACCGGGTGGCGGGCTGGCCGACGATGATGGCGGTGATCCTGTTCCTGGGCGGCGTGCAGCTGATCGCGCTTGGCCTGATCGGCGAGTACCTGGGGCGGCTGTACGAGGAGTCCAAGCAGCGGCCGTTGTACCTGGTTGACGCCTGGCTAGCATCGTCCGTGGCAGACTCGGTCCCGCAACCCACCCTGGGAGGGCAGGCAGATGACCACGGTACGGCAACTGTTGGACGGCAAGTCTCCTGAAGTACATGCGGTCGCGCCGGATGCGGCGGTGATCGATGCGATCCGGTTGATGGCGGAAAAGGGCATCGGTGCGGTGCTGGTGATGGACGGCCCGCGGCTGGTGGGAATCCTGTCCGAGCGTGATTACGCGCGCAAGATCGTGTTGCGTGATCGCTCTTCGCGTGATACGGCGGTGGCAGAGATCATGACGTCGCAGGTGGTGACGGTGTCGCCGGGTGAGCAGGTGGAGCATTGCCTGCAGTTGGTGACCGATTACCGCATCCGCCACCTGCCGGTCGTGGAGGGCGCGCAGGTGCTGGGGGTGATCTCCATCGGCGACCTGGTGAAGTCGGTGATCGATGCGCAGCGGCGGGAGCTGGACCAGCTGCAGCAGTACATCGTTGCCGGGTGAGGGTGTCGCTGGCGGGCCTGCGGCCCGCCGGCCCGCTTTTCGAAGCCAGAGCCACAGCCAAAGCCACAGCAGCGCCTTCCTGATACGTTGGGAGGCGGAGGGTGCGGCTGGGCAGGACACGCCGTAAACCCATCCATGGGGGCTCGATGGCGCCATGGATGGCGCCATCGAGCCTACAGGGACGTACTTGCGGCGTGTCCTGCCTGCGTCACCCGTCCCCCTCAGGCCGCGATCAATGCAGGCGCCGCGAACAACGCTGTAACCCTACTTCGCATACTGCCCCCCGCAGTCGGCATCCTTGCCCGGCCCCAGTTCGATGGTTGCCAGCAACGCCGCTGGCGGGGCAATGCTGCCCAGCGCCAGGGCCACCGCACCGCGGATGCCCAGCGCCTTGAAGTCCGGGCGGAACGACGGGTCCTTGAACGTGCCGGCAATGTGCAGCGGCGAGCGCAGTACCAGGATGCTCCTGTCCTTCGGGCGCGGCTTCAACAGCAGGTCCAGGGTTTCGTCGCGCAGGCTGACGGTGCCTTCGCCGATGAGGATCGTGTCGGTGGTGTCCACCGCCAGCGCCTGGCTGGTCATCAGGCCGTCGCGCACACCGAAGTCGGCGAAGGCGCAGCGCAGGGGAATCTGCTTGTCGCCGGTCACCAGGAATTTCAGCGATTCGGTGATGTCCAGGCCGGCCAGCTCCATCACCAGGTTGCCGACATGGCCACGGCCCATCGCCAGGCCGACCTTGCCGCTGCTGCTGCCGAGCATCGCGGCGATCGAATTGCCGCGGCCATTCAGGTCCACCTCACCGCCGATGCCGCCCTTGGCCTGTTCGGCCAGCTTGGCATCGGGGAACAGCTGGCCCAGCTGAACGCCGCGTACGCTTGCCTTCAGCGCGGTGTTGATCTGCGGCTGGCGTGCGTCCATGCGGATGGTGCTGCGGATATCGCCGCCGGCGACGCCGAAGTTCAGCGGGGCCAACCGCAGCACCCCGTCATCCAGCAGCAGATGGGCGTCCATGTCGTCCAATGGCAATGACGGTGCGTTGATGCGGTGGGCCTTCCAGCGCACATCGGCATCCATCGCACGCAGCTTGCCGAGGTTGTAGGGCGTGTCCGGAAGCACGCGCGCGCGCGCGGCCACCCGTGCGGCCTCGGCCTTCTGCTCCGCATTGGCGGTTTCGCCGCCGCCGGTCTTCGGCGGCGCGCCGACGAAGCCGGCCAGGTCATCGAAGTCCAGGCGCTTGGATTCCAGCGTCGCGGTCAGCCGCGGACGGTCGCGGCCCACCTCGAACTGAAGACTGCCACCGAGGTCGCTGTCGCCCACCTTGCCGGTGAAGCCGTCGTAACGCCAGACGTCGTGGTCGCGCTTCAGGCGTCCGTTCAACGCGTAGGGCGGGGACGGCGGAATGGCGATGCCGAGCAATGGGTAGAGATCGGCCAGGTCCTGGCCACTGAGCGCGAACTGCAGGTCGAACACGCGCAGCTGGAACGGATTGGTCAGCGTGCCGCTGGCCACCGCGTGGGTGGCGCCGGCGCGGCCGTCGAGGTGGATGCGGAACGGGTGGTCGCTGTTGGTCAGTTCCAGCGGTGATTCGGTTCCGCCCTGCAGGGTGAACGGGTTGCCCTGCCAGTGGCCCTTGCCCTGCACCAGCAGCGGCGGCGAGGCATCGGCCTGCTTCGGCTGGCCGCTGCGCACGCCCACGCGGATGTCGGTACGGCCCGGCGCGTCAAGGAACTGCAGTCGGCCGTCGTCGATGCGCAGGCGCTTGAGCTGCGGGCTGGTGCCGCCGGCGCTGTCACCGAGGAAGTCCCAGTTGCCCGGCTCGCCCTTGCGTGGGGCGGTTTCCAGCAGCACGTCCGGCCGGGTCAGGCGCACTTCCGGCAGCTGCACGCTGCCGCGCAGCAGGGGCCACACGCGCACGTCGATCTCGACGCGGTCGGCCGTGGCCATGTTCGGCTGCTTCGCCCAACCGGCATTGGCGAAGGTGATCGCATCGGCGCGGATCGTGCTGGTGCGGCCGAGGTCGACATCCAGGTTCCCGATGTGCAGTACACGGCCGGTACGCGCCTGCACCGCGCGCTCGACCGGCCCCTTGAACCAGTTCCAGTCCCACAACGCGATCAGTACCAGGACCGCCGCCAGCAGGAAAATCAGGATCGTGAGCCAGCGCCGGCCTCGTGGGCCGGGGCGGCGGACGCGCCAGCGGGTCGTGCGCTTTGCGGCAGGGGAGGTGGCAGCATTCACGCTGCCATGGTTGCCCCGTCTTCGTGGACAGGGCGCGAAGCGTCCATGTGCATGGCGTGCACGCGCCGCCCGCGAGCGGCCGTTTACAGTACCTGCATGGTGACCGCGACGAAGTGGCAGACGCTGCCGCCGATCACGAACAGGTGCCAGATGGCATGCGAGTACGGGATCGATTCACGGTGGTAGAAGTAGGTCCCCAGCGTGTATGACAGGCCGCCGGCGAACAGCCAGGCGAGGGTGCCGCCATCGATCGAGGCCCACATCGGCTTGATCGCCACGACCACCAGCCAGCCCATGGCGATGTAGATCACCGTCGAGAGCACCTTGAAGCGGCCGGTGTAGAACAGCTTGAACACCACACCGCCCAGCGCGAGCGCCCAGATCGCGCTGAACAGGCCCCAGCCCCACGGGCCGCGCAGGCCGATCAGGGTGAACGGGGTATAGGTGCCCGCGATCAGCACATAGATCGCGCAGTGGTCGAACACCTTCAACCGGCCCTTGGCGACCGGATGCTGGATGGCGTGGTACAGGGTGGAAGCGGTGTACAGCAGCAACAGCGCGATGCCGAATACGATCGCGCTGGCCAGCTGCCAGCCGTCGCCGTAGATCGCAGCCAGGGTGATCAACACCGCGCTGGCGGCCAGGGCGAATACCGCGCCCAGGCCATGGGTCAGGGCGCTGGCGATTTCTTCACGGATCGAAGCAATGGACGTCGTGGACATGGCGTAGGCATTGTTCGCGGGGAGGGGGACCCGCACCCACCTATCATCGCCGCGATGGGCGATGCGTGCACGCCCGTCACCGTATGGTGCGTGAATCCCTGCGTTGCGACGGCGGGGTCAGAGCCCTTTCCTTGCGGAAAGGGATCCGACCCCGTGGCATCAGCCTGCCGAAACGGTGTGCGCCGCTTCGCGTGTGGCGGAGAAACGCACATCCGGCGAGCGTTCCTGGGCCAGCTGCAGGTTGACCCGGGTCGGAGCGAGGTAGACCAGGTGACCGGCCGCATCCAGGGCCAGGTTCAAGGCATTCTTCTCGCGGAATTCTTCCAGCTTCTTCTCGTTGCTGCAGTGGACCCAACGCGCGGTGGTCACGCTGACCGGCTCGAAGGTGGCTTCCACGCCGTACTCGTCCTTCAGGCGATAGGCCGCCACGTCGAACTGCAGCACGCCGACCGCACCCAGGATCAGGTCGTTGCTGGTCAGCGGGCGGAAGAACTGGGTCGCGCCTTCCTCGGACAGCTGGGCCAGGCCCTTCTGCAGCTGCTTGAGCTTGAGCGGATCACGCAGGCGTGCGCGGCGGAACAGTTCCGGGGCGAAGTTGGGAATGCCGGTGAAGGTCACCGCTTCGCCTTCGGTGAAGGTATCGCCGATGGAGATGGTGCCGTGGTTGTGGATGCCGATCACATCGCCGGGCCACGCTTCGGCCGCGATCTCGCGGTCGCTGGCCATGAAGGTCAGCGCGTTGGCCAGCTTCATTTCCTTGCCGGTGCGCACGTGGAAGGTCTTCATGCCGGCGCTGAAACGGCCCGAACAGACCCGCATGAATGCCACGCGGTCACGGTGCTGCGGGTCCATGTTGGCCTGGATCTTGAACACGAAGCCGGTCAGCCTGTTCTCTTCCGGTGCGATTTCGCGGCCGGTAGTGGTTCGCGCCTGCGGCGACGGCGCATGCTCGACGAAGAAGTCCAGCAGCGGCTGCACGCCGAAGTTGTTCACGCCCGAGCCGAAGAACACCGGAGTCTGCTTGCCGGCGCGGTAAGCGTCCAGATCGAACGGATGGCTGGCGCCCTGCACCAGTTCCAGTTCGTCGCGCAGGTCGGCCAGCATCTGCGCACCGATCTTCTCGGCCAGGCCGGGCGCATCGATGGACGGGAAGATGGTCGAGTCCTGGCGGGTGAAGTTGCGACCCGGTTCGTACAGGTGCACTTCGCCGGTCAGCAGGTGGACCACGCCCTTCAGGCGCTGGCCCATGCCGATCGGCCAGGTCACCGGCGCGCACTGGATGCCGAGCACGGTCTCCACTTCATCCAGCAGCTCGATCGGGTCCTTGCCCTCGCGGTCGAGCTTGTTGATGAAGGTCATGATCGGGGTGTCGCGCAGGCGGCACACCTCCATCAGCTTGATGGTGCGCTCTTCCACGCCCTTGGCCACGTCGATCACCATCAGCGCCGAGTCCACTGCGGTCAGCACGCGGTAGGTGTCCTCGCCGAAGTCGGCGTGGCCAGGGGTGTCGAGCAGGTTGACGATCTTGCCTTCGTACGGGAACTGCATCACCGAGGAGGTGACGGAGATGCCGCGCTCCTTTTCCAGCGCCATCCAGTCGGAGGTGGCGTGGCGGGCGGCCTTGCGGCCCTTGACCGAACCGGCCATCTGGATCGCGCCTCCGAACAGCAGCAGCTTTTCGGTCAGCGTGGTCTTGCCGGCGTCAGGGTGGGAGATGATGGCGAAGGTGCGGCGACGCGACGCTTCGTTGGCGACTTCGGACATGGCAGTGGCGCCCGCCCGGGGCGCTTTTCAAAGAGATAAGCGCCCGATTATACCGGCCGGGGCCGGTCAGCGCCCGATACCGCCGTCGGCCTCGCCGTGGCGGGCGAACTGCAGCTGGCCCTGCCCGGCGAAGATGCGCACCGGCACCGAGCGCAGGCCCATGCCGCGGTTGACCTGCACCACGAAGTGCAGGTGCGGCGCAGTGCTGTAGCCGCTGTTGCCGGACAGGCCGATCGGTTGCCCGGCTCCCACCGCCTGGCCGCGGCGCACACGCATGCCGCCGGCCTGGAGGTGGCCGTACAGGGCCATGCTGCCGTCGCTGTGCAGCACGCGGATGAAATTGGCACGGGCACCATCGCGCTCGCGGTCCTGGCCGTTGCCACGGAAGCCATCCTGGATCTGCATCACCGTGCCCTCGCGCGCGGCCAGCACCAGGGTGCCCTCCGGCAGTGCGAAGTCGACCGCGTCGCGGTTCTCCTCGTCGTCATGGCTGAATCGCCCCTGCGGCGCCTGGTCCACACGCAGGCGGGCCGCATCGAACGGCAGGCGATAGGCGACATCTTCGGCCTGCGCGGCCGGGTTGCCCGGCACCGACTGCAGTCGCAGATCCAGCATGCGGCCATCGATCGGGGCGGGCAGGTGGCCGACCACCAGGCTGCTGTCGCCCTGGATCAGCGACTCGACCGGGAGGCCTTCGACCGGGTGTCCGGGCGCGGCGCGCAGCTGGATCTGCAGCGGCCCTGCCAGCCCGTTGTCGATCCGCGCCTGCCATTGCGTACCGACCGGCTGCAGGCGCAACTGGGCCATGGGGGCGGCGCTCTCGGCACTGCCTGCGCGGGTGGCACGGGCGGAAGGGGGAGCCAGTCCCCAGCCCTGGCGCCAGTCGCTGGCGTGTGCGGTCGCGCTCGCCAGCAGAGGCAACAGCAGGCAGGACAGGGGCAGGCGCGGCATCGGCGTTTCCAGCGAGAGGACCGCCGGGACTGTACCCGATCCTGAACGGGGCGACCGGGACGGCCCTCGCAGAGTGATCCTGAAAATATCTATCGCTTTATCCGCATGAAGGGATTGACAGTGCCGGAAAGGGCTGGCATCGTGGCTCCACCATCGAGACCGGCAGAGGGACAGGCCCTTTGAAGCCGGGGCAGCCCGCAGGCGCGCAAGCGTCTGCGTAGGTGCCAAATCCTGCGGGGACCGTGGCGTCCACCGAAAGATGGTTCGAACCATGCACCCCACGTGCATCTCGAACGCGGGCCCGCGAAGGCTCGATGGCCGATTCCCCAACCGGATCCCGCCATGAGCTTCGCTGCCAGTACCGCCATTCGCCCCGAACCCTTTGTCCCCGTCAGCGTGCCGGTCGCAGACCGCGTGCACGCCGAGCGCGGTGAGTTCGCCGCGGTGCTGTCGATGCGTCATGCAGGCCCCAGCCCGGTGCGCCTGCGCTATGAGTGGGTCGGCCCGGCCAACGCGCCGGTGGTGGTGCTGGCCGGTGGCATTTCCGCGCATCGCCACGTGGCGTCCAACGCACAGTTCAGCGAGAAGGGCTGGGCCGAAGCGCTTGTGGGTAGTGGCCGCGCGCTGGATCCGCAGCAACTGCGCGTGCTGGCCTTCGACTTCATCGGTGCCGACGGTGCGCTGGATGTGCCGATCGATACCGCCGACCAGGCCGATGCGCTGGCGCTGCTGCTGGACCATCTCGGCATCCGCACGCTGAAGGCCTTCGTCGGCTATTCGTATGGCGCGCTGGTCGGCCAGCAGTTCGCGATCCGCCACCGCGCCCGCGTGCGCCAGCTGGTGCTGGCCAGCGGCGCGCACCGCCCGCATCCCTATGCCGCCGCGTGGCGCGCGCTGCAGCGCCGCGCCGTCGCCCTCGGCCAGCTGCAGTGCGGCGAAGACCACGGCCTGGCCCTGGCGCGGCAGTTCGCCATGCTCAGCTACCGCACCCCGGAAGAATTCGGCGAGCGCTTCGACGCTGCCCCGGAGGTCATCAATGGCCGCGTGCGCGTGGCCGCCGAAGACTACCTCGACGCCGCCGGCGCACAGTACGTCGCGCGCACGCCGGTGACCGCCTACCTGCGGCTGTCCGAATCGATCGACCTGCACCGTGTCGACCCCGCCGCGATCCTGCCGCCGACCGTGGTGGTGGCCGTGGAGGGCGACCGCCTGGTGCCGCTGGCCGACCTGGTCGGCCTGGTCGAAGGGCTGGGCCCGCGGGGCAGCCTGCGCGTGCTGCGTTCGCCCTATGGCCACGACGCCTTCCTCAAAGAAACCGATCGCATCGATGCGATCCTCGCCACTGCCTTCCGCACCTCTGGAGAGTCCGCATGAGCCTGCACGCCAACGAGCCGTCCTGTAGTCGCACCACTGCCGCCGTCCGTGCCGGCATCGATCGGGACACCGCGCATGGCGCGGTCACGCCGCCGATCGTGCTGTCGTCGAACTTCAGCTTCGAAGGCTTCGGCAACAAGCGCCAGTACGACTACACGCGCAGTGGCAACCCGACCCGCGACCTGCTGGGTGAGGCGCTGGCCGAACTGGAAGGCGGCGTCGGTGGTGTAGTCACCGCCACCGGCATGGGCGCGATCAACCTGGTGCTGAACGCACTGCTGCAGCCGGGCGATGCCCTGGTGGTGCCGCACGATGCGTACGGCGGCAGCTGGCGCCTGTTCAATGCGCTGGCCAGGAAGGGCCACTTTGAACTGGTCACCGCCGACCTGACCGATCCGCGTGCACTGGCGCAGGCGTTGGCCACCCAGCCGAAGCTGGTGCTGGTGGAAACGCCGTCCAACCCGCTGCTGCGCATCACCGACCTGCGCTTCGTCATCGATGCCGCGCACAAGGCCGGTGCCCTCGTGGTGGTCGACAACACCTTCCTGTCACCGGCGCTGCAGCAGCCGCTGTCGTTTGGTGCGGACCTGGTGCTGCATTCCACCACCAAGTACATCAATGGCCACAGCGATGTGGTGGGTGGGGCGGTGGTCGCGCGCGATCCGGCGCTGCACGAGCAGCTGGTGTGGTGGGGCAACGCGCTGGGCCTGACCGGTTCCCCGTTCGATGCCTTCCTGACCCTGCGCGGCCTGCGCACGCTGGATGCGCGCCTGCGCGTGCACCAGGAAAATACCGCCTCGATCGTCGCCCTGCTGGATCAGCATCCGGCGGTCGGCACGGTGTACTACCCTGGCCTGGCCGAACATCCCGGCCATGCCATCGCCGCACGCCAGCAGAACGGCTTCGGTGCGATGCTGTCGTTCGAGCTTGCGCACTGCGCTGGTGAAGATCCGCACGCGGCAGTGCGCGCATTCGTGGATGGCCTGCGCTGCTTCACCCTGGCCGAATCGCTGGGCGGCGTCGAAAGCCTGATCGCGCATCCGGCGACCATGACCCATGCGGCGATGACCGCAGAAGCACGTGCCGCCGCTGGCATCAGCGAAGGGCTGCTGCGCCTGTCGGTCGGCATCGAGGCCGAGCGCGACCTGCTGGCCGATCTCGGTGCCGCGCTGCAGCGCGCCGAAGTCGTGATCGATGCGGCCGCACGCCGCAAACAGGTGGTGGATGCATGAGCGCACTCGCTGCTGAAATTCCGGCGCTGGGCGCGGGACGCCTGGCGCTGCTCGGTACCGGCACGGTCGGCTCGGCCTTCGTGCAGCGCTACCAGACGCTGCAGGCTCGTGGGCTGGAACTGCCGAGCGTGCAATGGCTGGCCAACTCGCGCACTGCGCTGGAGATCGATCGTGACCTGGCGTTGCCGCTGGAACTGGCGCGACGTGCGCCACGCGATGGCCAGAGTTCGCCGGCGTGGGCCAGCACCGAAGGGCTGGAGCGTGGCGATGTGGTGGTCGATGCCACCGCCAGCGAAGACGTGGCCGCGTGCCACGTGCAGTGGCTGGCGAGGGGCGTGCATGTGGTGACCGCCAACAAGCTGGGCCGTGGTGCGCAGCTGGCACGCGCGCAGGCCATTGCGGAGAGCTGTGCCGACAGTGGTGCGCGCTATGGCGACAGCGCAACCGTCGGCGCCGGGCTGCCGCTGCTGAGCAGCCTGCGCGCACTGGTGGCCGGTGGTGATCACATCCATGCCATCGAGGGCGTGCTGTCCGGTTCGCTGGCGTGGCTGTTCCATCGCTATGACGGCAAGTCGCCGTTCTCGGCGGCGGTGCGCGAGGCGCTGGCGGCCGGCTACACCGAGCCGGATCCGCGGCTTGACCTGTCCGGCGAGGACGTGCGCCGCAAGCTGCTGATCCTGGCCCGCAGCAGCGGGCTGGCGCTGGATGCTTCGCAGGTGCAGGTGGATTCACTGGTACCTGACACGCTGGCCGCGTTGCCGCTGGAGGGCGCAGTGGCTGCGCTGGAGCAGCTGGATGCGCCGCTGCAGGCGCGTTGGCAGCAGGCACGCGAAAACGGCCGCGTGTTGCGTTTCGTTGGCCGTGTTGACGGTGACGGTGCGCAGGTGGGCCTGCGCGAGCTTCCGGCCGACCATCCCTTGGCGCAGGGCGCGGGCACCGACAACCGCGTCGCCATCCACAGTGATCGCTACCGTCGCCAGCCGCTGTTGATCCAGGGCCCGGGTGCGGGCGCGGAAGTCACCGCCGCCGCGTTGCTGGATGACGTGCTGCGGATCGTCGGCTGATCGCACTGCTTCTGTAGAGCCGAGCCCATGCTCGGCTGCTGCTGGCAAAATCCCCTCCTGCTGGATAAGCCGAGCATGGGCTCGGCTCTACAGGGGAGGGCTGCCGTTCAATGCGCCTTCAATGCCTTCAGCAACGCGGCGTTGAACTGCTTCGGGTCCTGCACCTGCGGCGAATGGCCCAGTTCGGCGAACTCGACCAGCGTCGCGCTGGGAATCGCTGCGGCCGCCGCCTTGCCGAGCGCTGGATAGTTGCCCAGCGTCGCCTTCACCGCAGGCGGCGCCAGGTCGCGGCCGATCGCGGTGCGGTCCTTCTGGCCGATGAACAGCGTGGTCGGCACCTGCAGGTTCTTCAGTTCGTAGACCACCGGCTGGTTGAACACCATGTCCGAGGCCAGCGCCTGGCTCCATGCAACGGCCTGCTTGCCGGGCCCTTCGTACATGCCTGACTGCATCCGCGCCCAGGGTTCGTAGGCCGGCTTCCATTTGCCGTCGTAGTACACATCCAGCTGGTAGCGGCGGATGCTGTCGTAGCTGATGTTCATTTCACCGGCATACCACGCATCGACGCTGCGCCAGGGGACGCCCAGCGCCTTCCAGTCTTCCAGACCGATCGGGTTGACCAGCGACAGGCTGCGCAGGTCCTGCGGGTACATCAGCGCGTAGCGCACTGCCAGCATGCCACCCATCGAATGACCGACCAGGTGCACCGGCACGTCGCCCAGTTGCAGCTGCTGCAGCAGGGCATGGGTGTTGGCTGCCAGCTGTGCGAACGTGTACTGGTAGCGCTCGGGCTTGCTGGATTTGCAGAAGCCGACCTGGTCCGGAGCGATCACCCGATAGCCGGCGGCAACCAGCGGCTTGATCGATTCCTTCCAGGTGGCCGCGCAGAAATTCTTGCCGTGCAGCAGCACCACCACGCCGATGGGGGCCTTCTTCGGCGCGATGTCCAGGTAGGCCATCTCCAGCGGCTGCCGCTGCGATTCCAGCGCGAAGGTCTTCACCGGATAGCCGTAGTCGAAACCTTCCAGCCGCGGCCCGTAGGTGGGGGCGGCCAGCGCGGTCAGCGGAAGGCAGGCAAGCAGGGCGGCAGCGATCACGCGCATGGGGCAATCCGGAGTGGGGGAGCCCCGAGCCTAACCGGAACGCGGTGATGGTGTCGTCCGATGTAGAGCCGGGGCCACGCCCGGCTGCTCCTGCCCCATCAGCCGGGCAGGTGCCCGGCTCTAGATCTCAGCACTCGATGACGTTCACCGCCAGGCCACCGCGGCTGGTTTCCTTGTACTTGTCCTGCATGTCGCGGCCGGTATCGCGCATGGTCTTGATCACCTTGTCCAGCGATACCTTGTGCTTGCCGTCACCGCGCATCGCCATGCGCGAGGCATTGATCGCCTTCACCGCACCCATCGCGTTGCGTTCGATGCAGGGGATCTGCACCAGGCCACCGATCGGGTCGCAGGTCAGGCCCAGGTTGTGTTCCATGCCGATTTCCGCGGCGTTCTCGATCTGGCTGGGGTTGCCACCCAGTGCCGCGACCAGGCCACCGGCCGCCATCGAGCAGGCCACGCCAACCTCGCCCTGGCAGCCCACTTCGGCGCCGGAAATCGAGGCGTTTTCCTTGTAGAGGATGCCGATCGCCGCCGAGGTCAGAAGGAAGTCGAACACGCGCTGTTCGTTCGCGCCCGGGCAGAAGCGATCGAAGTAGTGCAGCACCGCCGGCAGCACACCGGCCGCACCGTTGGTCGGCGCGGTCACCACGCGACCACCGGCCGCGTTTTCTTCGTTCACTGCCAGTGCGTACAGATTGACCCAGTCCAGCGTCGTCAGCGGGTCGCGCATCGCCGCTTCCGGCTTCGACGACAGCTCGCGGTACAACGCCGGCGCACGACGGCCCACCTTCAGGCCGCCCGGCAGCACGCCTTCCTCGCGGATGCCGCGCGCCACGCACGACTGCATCGCACTCCAGATCTCGCGCAGCTGCGCGCGGATCTCGTCTTCGCTGCGCCAGCACTTCTCGTTCTCGAACATCAGCTGGGCAATGCTCAGGCCGCTGCGCGCGGTCTGCGCCAGCAGCTCATCGCCGCTCTTGAACGGGTAGGGCAGCGGGGTCTCGTCGGGCACGATGCGATCATCGGCCGCGTCGTCCTGGTTGACCACGAAGCCACCGCCGACCGAGTAGTAGTCGCGGGTGGCGATCACTTCGTCGTCGGCGTTGTAGGCAGTGAAGCGCATGCCGTTGGTGTGGTAGGGCAGCTTCTGGCGCTTGTTCATGCCGAGGTCGCGCTTCTCGTCGAAGGCGATCTCGTGCTGGCCCATCAGCTGGATGCGCTTGCTGCTGCGGATGCGCTCCAGCGTGGCCGGAATGATGTCCGGGTCGATCAGGTTCGGCCGCTGGCCTTCCAGGCCCAGCAGGATCGCCTTGTCGGTGCCGTGGCCGCGGCCGGTCAGTGCCAGCGAGCCATAGACATCGGCGCGGATGCGCGCGACCTCGTGCAGGCGGCCCGGGTCGAGCAGCCAGCGATGGATGAATCGCTCGGCGGCCTTCATCGGCCCGACGGTGTGCGAGGAACTCGGGCCAATGCCGATCTTGAAAACGTCGAACGTGCTGACAGCCATGGTTGCCGTACTGCGGGTACCGGAAGAGATCGCTATTCTAGCGGTTCACGCCGCACTTCCATGGCTGCGGCGCAGCATTTCCGCCACGGGAGCCCGGCCGGTGTTGACCCTTATCCAACGTGACGATTGCCACCTGTGCGACATGGCCCTGGCCGAGCTGGCCAGGGCACGGGCGCCGGAGTTCGAATCGGTGTTCCTGGATGACCAGCCGGCGCTGGAAGCGCGCTACGGCACGCGGGTGCCGGTGCTGCGTGACGAGCGCGGCGACCGCGAGCTGGACTGGCCGTTCGACGCAGCCACGGTGCAGGCGTGGTTGGCCGTCGATCGGTAGTGCCGGCCGCTGGCCGGCACCCCCTCTGTTCCCGGTGATGCCGGCCAGCGGCCGGCACTACCAGATGCGGTTCATTTCGCGTCGAACTTCACGATCGTGCTGATCGCGGTTTCGTCCGGGATGGTCTTGGTGTCGGCCCAGTCACCGCCGCCGACGCCGAAGTCCAGTCGCTTGACCGTGGCCTTGCCGGTCAGTACCGGCTGGGTGCCTGGCTTCCAGGTGAAGGTCAGCGTGACCGGCTTGCTGACGCCGCGCAGTTCCAGCGTGCCATCGGCGGCGAACTGGTCGTTGCCCACCGCGCGGAAACCCTTGGCGGTGTAACGCGCGGTGGCGAACTTGCCGACATTGAAGAAGTCGGCACCCTGCAGGGTCGAATCGCGGTCGCTGTTGCCGCTCTTGGCAGCGGCGAGCGGGATCACCACATCCAGCGAGCCGGCGGCCGGGTTGGCCGGGTCGAAGCTGGCCTTGGTGGCGAAGCCCGGGAAGCTGCCGGTGAACACTTCACCGTCGTACTTGGTGGCGAACACCAGGATCGAGCCGGCACCCGGGGCCTGTGCATAGTCCGCGGCGAGTGCCGGGGCGGTGGCCAGCATGCCGGCCAGGGCGGCGGCCACGGCGGCCGGAGTGGTCAGTTTCAGGTTCATCGGTCAGTCCTTCTGAGGGGAGGCAAGCCAGCCGCGCGGCAACATGCGGGACAGCGTTGCATCGCGCTGGAACAGGTGGTGGTAGAAGGCAGCGCCGGCATGGGCCAGCACCACCGCGATCAACAGCCAGAAGCCGTATTCGTGGATGGCATGCGATACCGCGACAACCTGCGGGTCGGGGCCGCTCAGCTTGGGCACGTCGACCAGGCCGAACCAGCGGAACGGGCGCAGGCCGCTGGCCGAGTCGTACAGCCAGCCCGACAGCGGGATGGCGAACATCAGCACGTACAGCAGCACGTGGGTGGCGCTGGCGATGCGCTCCTGCCAGCTGGGCACGCCCGGCACCGGCTTCGGTGCACCGGCGTACAGGCGCCAGCCCAGGCGGAACAGCACCAGCGCCAGCACGGTGATGCCGATCGACTTGTGCGCGGTGTAGACCCAGAAGTACTTCGGGGTCTTGGGCAGTTCACCCATGGTCAGGCCGACCACGCCCAGGGCGAGGATCAGCAGTGCGATCAACCAATGCAGGATCTGGCTGACACTCCCCCAGGCGGCGGGGGTGTTCTTGGCGGTCATGAGGGGTCCTCTAGGGGGCCGTCTTGGGGTCGGAGTGCGGAACGGGAGCGGGAGTTCCCGGGGCGTCGCTGCGGTCGAGGGTGGCTTCAGCCTCGATCCTCAGCTGTACTGCATCACCGATGACGCCCGGCCAGGCGGTGATGCCGAACGCGCGCCGGCTCAGCGTGGTGCTGGCGGAAAAACCGGCGGTGCGTCGGAACGGGGGAAGCGGGTAGCGCTTGATGGCGTTGAGGGTGACATCCAGCGTGATTTCCTGGCTGACCCCGCGCAGGGTCAGCGTGCCGGTCACGTGCGCGCGCCTGGCATCGATCGGCTCGACCTTGGTGGAGACGAATCGCGCGGTCGGGAAACGCTCGCCGTCGAGCAGGCTGCGGGCCAACGTGGCCTGGTTCCACTTGGCATCACCAAGGTCCAGTCGCGACACCGGAATATCCACTTCCACGGTGGCGTCGCGCCAGTTGTCGGGATCGAACCGCACGCGCCCCTCGCTGCCCGATACCGTGCCCATGGCCTGCGAGTAGCCTGCGTGGTCGATCGAGAACAGCACCCGCGTGTGCACCGGATCGAGGCGATAGGTGTCAGCGGCCGCCCAGGCGGGGGCGGTGGCGAGCAGCATCGGCAACAGGGCCAGGCAGGGACGCATCGATGGCGGGCTCCGGAAGGGGACGCTGCGATCATACGCACAGCCCCCTGCCAACGTTGCGTGCATGGGTGCAACAGTTCGTGGTGGTGCCGCCGCTGGAAACAGGCTGTTGCAGCCATGAACCCGGCCCTGTGTGACAATCGGCGCAGGACAGGGGGTTCAGGATGACGAGCGGCTGGCGCCTGTGGTGCCGTGGCATCGCAGGTATGGGACTGCTGCTGATGGCGATGGCCACGGCGGCTGCGACCCTGGACATGGCAGAAACACCACGCCTGCGCCGCTTCGGTGCCGCCGAAGGCTTGCCGTCTCGCATGGTGGTGGCGCTGGCCGAGGATCGCCAGGGCCACGTGTGGGCTGCCACCGATGGTGGACTCGCCCGCTATGACGGCAACAGCCTGCGGGTCTGGGAGCACGACCCGGAACAGCCGGGCTCGTTGCCTGGCAACGAGATCGAGACCCTGCTGATCGACCCGCTGGACCGGGTCTGGGTGGGCATCAACGGCAAGGGCGTGGCACGCCTGGATGCCGACCGCGAGCGCTTCCAGACCTTCGATACGGTCAATTCCACCTGCCAGGGGCAGTTCTGGGCACTGGCCTATGTCGACGACGCCTTGTGGATCGGGACCAACAACCATGGCGTCTGCCGTTTCGGCGAAGACGGTAGCGTGCGCCTCTACACCCGTGATCCCGCGCACCCGGGTGGCCTGCCCAGCAACAGCATCTTCACCAGCCTGGTCGACGCGCGGGGCCGCCTGTGGGTCGGCACCGAAGCCGGTGTGGCGCGTTGGAACGGCAGCGGCTTCGAGCCGGTGGCCGCGCGGGAACTGGGTAGGCTGAGCGTGCTCCGGTTGAGCCGTGATGCAGACGGTTCGATCTGGGTAGGCAGCCAGAACGATGGCCTCTATCGCATCGATGGGCAGGACCGGGTCAGTCGCCCGCGATGGGCCGACAGTGCCCAGCTGCGGTCGGCCCTGGTCCTGGCCGATCGCCAGGGGGGCTACTGGGCGGGTACCTCCGATGGCCTGTTGCGAGGGGATGCGGCGGCGTTGCGCCGGCTGGAAGGGGACCGCGGCAGCGGCTTCCTGACCGCGCACAGCGGTGTGCTTGACCTGCTGCAGGACCACGAGGGCGGACTGTGGGTGGCGTTGCTGACCCAGGGCCTGGCCTATCTGCCACCGGACTGGCGGCGCTTCTCGATCTGGAACCAGCTCGACGGCAAGCCGCTGGACAGCCAGTACCTGTTGAGCGCGGCCAGCGACGGGAAGAACTACTACGTCGGCTCGGCGCGAGGGGTGTACCAGCTCGATGCGCAGGGCACCCTGCGTCTGCTGGCCAGCGACCGGCAGCTCGGCAACGGCGTGGTGTGGTCGGTGCTGCCGCGCCCGGATGGTCGCCTGTGGCTGGGACGCGGCGGCCGCATCACCGTCTACGATCCGGCCACCGGCGCATTGCGTGATCTGCGGATCGATGGCAGTGCCGACCTGCGCCAGCGCATCGACCTGATGCGGCAGGCCCCTGATGGCACGGTGTGGGTGTCGGTGATGGGCCTGGACCTGCAGCAGCGCGATGCAGAGGGCCGGCTGCTGCACAGCCATCCGCTGGAACATTTCCGCGGGACGGCCGATGCGCCGATCGAGCAGATCCGCTTCGACGCCCACGGCCGGCCCTGGGTGATGGGCGACATGGGCATCTGGCGTGAGCAGGCCGGACGCTTCGAGGCAGTGCCCGGTGTTTCGCGCGGTCCGATCTACGATCTGGTATGGATCGATCCGCAGCAGTTGTGGCTGGCGCGCCAAGGCGCCTTCGAGCGCTACCAGTGGGATGGCATGAGCCTGCGCCTGATCCAGCGCATCGACGGCAGTGCGGGCGTGCCGCCGGTGACCATGGGGGGGCTGGCGCTGGCCGACAATGGCCAGCTGTGGGCCACGACGCCGCGCGGCCTGCTGCGGTGGGACCCGAAGACGCGGCGCCTGCAACAGTTCAATGAACGCGATGGGCTGTCCGATGCCGAGTTCACCGGTCGGCCACCTGCGGTCAATGCCGATGGCCGCGTGTTGGCGGTTACCCAGACCGGCCTGGTCGCCTTTGATGTGAATGCCGACGACACGGTGCTGCCGCCTTCATCGCTGGTGATCGCCGAAGTACGGGTGCGCCGCGACGACGCACGCGGCTGGCAACCGCTGCCGCTCACCGGCACCCTGCTGCTGGGACCGGACGACCGCGATCTGCAGATCGATGCGCGGCTGCTGTCCTATGCCAGCCCGCAGGGCAACCGGTACCGTTTCCGCGTGCAGGGTTACGACCAGGACTGGGTGGAGCAGGGGGGCGATGGCCAGCGCACCCTGTCGCGGCTGCCGACCGGCCGCTATGTCATCGAGGTGCAGGCCGCGACCGCCCGGGGCGCGTGGACACCTTCGCAGCAGTTGCAGGTGAAGGTGCTGCCGCCGTGGTGGCGCAGCGGCATGGCGATATTCGGCTACATCCTGCTGGGGTCGTTGCTGCTGGTGGTTCTGGTCTGGTCGATCCGCGCGCGGCTGCGCCGCCGCCAGCAATGGCAGCTGACGGTGCACAAGCAGCAGCTGGCCGAGCAGGCCTCGCAGGCCAAGAGCCGTTTCCTGGCCACGCTGGGCCACGAAGTCCGCACGCCGATGACCGGCGTGCTGGGCATGAGCGAACTGCTGCTGGCGACCCCGCTGGATCCGGTGCAGCGCGGCTACGCCGGGTCCATCCAGCAGGCCGGCAGCCATCTGCTGCGGCTGGTCAACGATGCCCTGGACCTGGCCCGGATCGAAGCCGGGCGGCTGGAGCTGGACCTGCGCCCGTTCGATCTGGGGGACCTGCTGGACCAGGTGCAGGGCCTGATGCAGCCGATGGCGCAGCAACGCCAGCTGGTGTTCCAGCGCGGCGATGACCCGCCCGGGCCGATCAGTGTCAGTGGCGACGAGATGCGCGTGCGCCAGATCCTGCTGAACCTGCTCGGCAACGCGATCAAATTCACCGAGCGCGGCCACGTCGGCCTGGCCGTACGCCTGGAAGAAAAGGGCGGCCTGTGCTTCGAAGTCCATGACAGCGGCCCGGGCATCAACGCCGAGCAGCAGCAGCGCCTGTTCCATCGTTTCGAACAGGCCGACGGCCCGCGTACCGCGTCGCGCTACGGCGGCAGTGGGCTGGGGCTGGCGATCTGCCAGGAACTGGCGGTGGCGATGGGGGGGCGCATCGAAGTGGACAGCCAGCCTGGCAAGGGCGCGCGGTTCCGCGTGCGCCTGCCCCTGCCCTGGACGCGCCAGGCCGCCAACAGTGCGGGCGACGTGGCGGCCCTGCCGGAACTGCCGCCGCTGCGCATCCTGCTGGTCGAGGACGATGCCACGGTGGCCGAGGTCATCGCCGGTCTGCTGCGCGTGCGCGGGCATGAGGTGGTCCACGTGCTGCATGGCCTGGGCGCGCTGTCGGAGATCGCCACCGATGGTTTCGACGTCGGCCTGCTCGATCTCGATCTGCCCGCGCTGGACGGTACGGCCATCGCCCGCCAGCTGCGTACCATGGGCTATGAACTGCCGCTGGTGGCGGTGACCGCGCGTTCCGATGCCTATGCCGAAACCCAGGTGCTGGCCGCGGGCTTCGATGGCTTCCTGCGCAAGCCGGTGACCGGCGACCTGCTGGTGACGGCCATCGTCCAGGCGCGCGCGAAACGACAGGCGACTGCGTGACGACGCCGACGCCGGGCGTGAACGGCGCGACTTTCGGTTTACCATGCCGACGCCCGCAGCGCGGGAATCATCAGGACCAGCGTGAGGAGGCAATCGGTGGTGTATCTGCGGGCGGCGATGCTGCTGCTGGTCCTCCTGTGCTGCGCGTTGCCCGCTGCGGCACAGCCGGTGCCTCCGAGCCCGCGGCAGGTGACGGTGTTCGATGGCCTGCCATCCAATACCGTCAACCGCATGGCCGAGGACCGTTACGGCTACCTGTGGATCGCCACCAACGATGGCCTGGCCCGCTATGACGGCCGCACCTACCGCGTGTGGCGTTCCGAGGATGGACTGCGTGACAACCGCATCTGGACGGTGCTGGTCGATGCCCGCAACCAGTTGTGGATAGGCACCGAGAACGCCGGCCTGGTGCGCATGTCGGCCGACCGCCGCCAGCTGCACTTCTACGACCGCAGCAGCCAGCCGTTGATGGGTACCAACACGGTCTGGAGCCTGGCCAGTACACCTGATGGCTCGATCTGGTTCGGTACCCACGAAGGCGGCCTGTACCGCCTGGACAGCCAGGATCGCCTGCAGCGCTTCCTGCCCGAGCCGAACAATCCGCGCAGCCTGCCTTCGTCGTCGGTGCCCTACCTGGCCACGCTGGCCGATGGCAGCCTGTGGATCGGCACCAAGCATGGCGTGGCGCGCTGGACCGGGACCGACTTCGAGCGTGTCGGCACGGACATCATCCCCAGCCTGCTGATCAACGGGCTGACCGCCGAACCGGATGGCAGCCTTTGGATCAGCACGATGGCCGGCGCCACCGTGCGCCGCCCGGATGGCCGCTTCGAAGCCCCCCCGTGGAAGCTGCCGCCGGGCGAGCAGGTGCTGGGCATGATGCTGCGCGACGAGCAGGGCGGGCACTGGCTGGATACGCGCACCGGGCTGGGGCGTGCGGTCGATGGCCAGTACCAGACCGTGCCGCTGTACAGCGCGATCGCGCGCGGTCCGGTACGGCCGAACTGGACCGGGGCCTACGAGGACCGCGAAGGTGGCATCTGGTTGGCCAGCACCAATGCCGGGCTGTGGCACCTGCTGCCACGCTGGTGGCAGTTCTCGGTGCTGTCGCGCCTGGAGGACGACCCCAGCTCGCTGCGCAATGCGCTCGTGCTGGGTACCAGCCCCTCCAGCAACGGCGGCGTCTGGACGGTGGGCAGCCATGGCGCGCTGGACCGCTTCGATCCGAAGACCGGCAGGATCGAGCAGCATCGCACCTGGGTCAATGGCATGCACTGGTTGACCTCGGTGCGTGAGGACCGGCGCGGCCAGGTCTGGATTGGATCGACCGATGCGCTGGTGCGCTACGACCCGCAACGGCGCGAACTGCGTCGTTGGGGCCGTGATGCCGGTGCAGATGCGGCGATGGAAGGGGTCGTCGAAGCGATGATGACCTGCGACGGCGACAGCCTCTGGTTGATGCTGCCCGCAGGCCTGCAGCAGCGCGACCTCGACGGCCACGTTCGGCGCCAGCTGGACAATGGCCAGCGCGGCCTGCAGCAGGGCCAGCTCAACCTCGATGTGGAATGCGGTCCGCAGGACCACATCTGGCTGGCCAGCAGCCGTGGCCTGCTGCAGTGGCTGCCGGAAAGCGAGCGCTTCCAGCCGGTGCCGGGTGCGCCGGCAACGGCGATCCATGCGTTGCATGTGGGCCGTGACGGCCAGGTCTGGTTGTCCGAGGATGGTCGCCTGTCCCGTTACCGCTGGAGCCAGGGGCGGCTGGAACGGCAGGCGGTGGTCGGTGCCGAACAGGGCTATCCGGCGATCTCCGCCTCCGGCCTGGTGGTGGATGCGCAGGGCGTGGCCTGGGCGACCAGCGCACGCGGCCTGGTACGCGTCAGTGCCGATGGGCAGAGCGTGCGCCTGTACGGCGTGCACGACGGCCTGCCAAGCCAGGAATTCCGCGAGCACACCTTGATCGCAGCGGCCGATGGCCACCTGGTGGCCGGAACGGCGGCGGGCGCGGTGGTGTTCGACCCGGAGCAGGTACGGCCTTCGGTCCGTCGCGCCCCGCTGGTGATCGAGCGGGTGGAAGTGCGCCGCAACGAGCAGGTGCTGGACATGACCCACGATGCGCCGTTGCAGATCGCCGATGGCGACCGCGACCTGCGCATCGTCGCGCGATTGCTGTCCTTCGCCGACTCCGCGTCCAATACGTACCGCTACCGCCTGGCCGGCTACGACCCCGATTGGGTCGAAGTCGGCCCGGCCGGCGAGCGCCTGTTCTCGCGCCTGGCGCCGGGCAGCTACCGGCTGGAAGTACAGGCCCGGTCGGCCGACCATGTGTGGTCGCGGGTGCAGAGCCTGGAATTCCGCGTGCAGCCGCCGTGGTGGCGCAGCCTGTCCGGCCTGCTGGTGCTGGCGTCGGTGGGGTTGCTGCTGACCAGCTGGTTTGCCTGGTTGTACCGACGCCGCCTGCAGCGGCGCCACGCCTACCAGCTGGCGCTGCACAAGCAGGAACTGGCCGAGCAGGCGTCGGCGGCCAAGACCCGCTTCCTGGCCAACCTTGGCCATGAGATCCGTACGCCGATGACCGGCGTGCTGGGCATGAGCGAGCTGCTGCTGGCCTCGCCACTGGACCCGCAGCAGCGTGGCTACACGCAGTCGATCCGGCATGCTGGCGAGCACCTGCTGCACCTGGTCAACGATGCGCTGGACCTGGCGCGGATCGAGTCGGGGCGCCTGGAACTGCAGTCGCAGTCGTTTGCGTTGAATGGCCTGTTGCAGGATCTGGCGGCGCTGATGGGCCCGCTGGCTGCACAGAAGGGCCTGCGCTTCGTCCTCGACAACCAGCTGCCGCCGGGCCTGCAGGCGACCGGTGATGCCATGCGCGTGCGGCAGATCCTGCTCAACCTGCTGTCGAACGCAGTGAAATTCACCAGCCGCGGCACTATCACCCTGCACGCACGTTGCGATGGCGAGCTGCGTGCGCTGCACTTCGAGGTGCGCGATACCGGCCCGGGCATCAGCCAGGAACAACAGCAGCGCCTGTTCCGTCGCTTCGAGCAGGCCGATGGTGCACGTACCGCGGCGCAGTACGGTGGCAGTGGCCTCGGTCTGGCGATCTGCCGCGAGCTGGCGCATGCGATGCAGGGGCGGATCCAGGTGGAGAGCCAGCTGGGCCGGGGCACCTGTTTCGGCGTGACCTTGCCATTGCCGCTGGTGGTGAACAGCGATGCCGAGGCATCGGCCGAGGGGCATCGCGACGAAACGGCGAACATGCCTCCGCTGCGGGTGCTGCTGGTCGAGGACGATGCCACCGTGGCCGACGTGGTGCGTGGCCTGTTGAGCGCACGCGGCCACGAGGTGGTGCATGCCGGCCATGCGCTGGCGGCGCTGCGCGAGATCAGTGCCGGCGATTTCGACGTCGGCCTGCTGGATCTGGACCTGCCGGGCCTGAGCGGTTTCGAACTGGCCCAGCACCTGCGTAACCAGGGCTACATGCTGCCGTTGCTGGCGGTGACCGCACGCACCGATCCGGACCTGCAGCAGCAGGTGGAAGCAGCCGGCATTGGCGGGTTCCTGCGCAAGCCAGTAACCGGTGAGCTGCTGGTGGAGGCGATCGCCAGGGCGATGGGCAGGTAGGGTTTATTGCAGGGCTTGCAGCCCTGCACCTGCAGAATCAACGTCAACGTCAAAAGCCTGCATTCCTTGGGATGGCGGGGTGGATCCGGTTGCGGGAGACGCCGTAAACCCATCCATGGGGGCTTGGCCGCGGCATCCATGCCGCGGACACTCCCGCAACCGGACCCACCCCGCCTTCGATAGTTTTCCGCGATCTGTCGGAACGACGCTCGGAGTCAGATCCGTTTTCCGAAGGAAAACGGATCTGACCCCAGATGTATTTCGATATCTGACAGATGTGTCGACCAAGGTCGACACCCACCAACAGCAGCGACCATCTGTCAGAGGTGGGGGGTGTCGCAGTGCGGGGTGTCAGCCGCATGGATGCGGCTGCCAAGCCTACAGGGACGTACTTGCGGCGTCCCCGCACTGCGACACCGCCCCGCCAACCCACGGAATGCCGCTTTGGCTGTTGCTGTTGCCGGCCAACGGCCGGCACTACCGCGGGTGCAGGGCCGCAGGCCCTGCCGGACCCGCTTACTCCGCGACGTGCTCGACCTGCCGCGGTTCGGGCTTGGTGTCAGGCAGCTGCCAGAAGATCATCGTTGAGGTCAGGGTGATCGCGCCCACGCACAGGAATGTGGCATGCAGCGCGGCGGTCGCGCTGTTGCTGTCCAGGTGATTGCCGAATGCGGCCAGCAGGCTGCCGGCCGCCGCGGCGCCGAAACCGGCGGCCAGCATCATCACCATCGACAGCAGGCTGTTGCCGGAACTGGCGAATTCGCGATCAAGGTCGCGCAGCGTCACGGTGTTCATCACGGTGAACTGCAATGAATTGACCGCGCCGAAGAACGCAAGCTGCACCAGGCGCCAGGCCAGGTGCTGGCCAGGTGTCATCAGGATGAAGCTGGCCATTGCCAGCCCCACCAGCACGGTGTTGGTCATCAGCACGCGGCGATAGCCGTACCGTTCGACCAGCTTCACTGCCAGTTTCTTTGAGACCATGCCGGCGGCCGCCACCGGTACCATCATCAGGCCGGCGTTCATCGGGCCCAGACCGAGGCCGACCTGCAGCAGCAGCGGGATCAGCATCGGCATGGCGCTGCTGCCGATGCGCGAGAACAGGTTGCCGAGGATTCCGATGCGGTAGCTGGGTACGCGGAACAGGGCCAGCGAGAACAAGGGCGCGGTGGAATTGGCGGCATGCAGCCAGTAGCCCACCAGCGCAGCCAGGCCCGCGACCGTCATCAACATCACCAGCGCGTGCGGGGTGCCGAGTCCGGAGATGCCGTCCAATGCCAGCGACAGCACCACCATCGCAAAGGCCAGCATGATGTAGCCGCGCAGGTCGAAACGGGTGCGATGGCTGGCGTAGTGGTCGGGCATGATCTTCATCGCGGCGATGAAACCGATCACGCCGATCGGCAGGTTGATCAGGAACACCCAGTGCCATGAGGCGATCTCGACCAGCCAGCCGCCCAGCGTCGGCCCGATCAGCGGGCCGACCAGCGCGGGGATGGCGATGAAGCTCATCGCACGCAGGAAATCCTCGCGCGGCACCGAGCGCATCACCGCCAGCCGACCGACCGGCAGCAGCATCGCACCGCCGATGCCCTGCAGCACGCGCGCGCCGACCAGCTGGTGCAGGTGCTGGGCCAACGCGCAGGCCAGCGAGCCGAGGGTGAACAGGATGATCGCCACCAGGAAGGTGCGCCGGGTGCCATAGCGGTCGGCGATCCAGCCCGAGGCGGGAATGAAGGTGGCGACCGCCAGCGCATAGCTGAACACCACCGACTGCATCTGCAGCGGGCTCTCGCCCAGGCTGGCCGCCATCGCCGGCAACGCCGTGTTGACGATGGTCGAGTCCAGCATCTGCATGAAGATCGCCAGGGACACCAGCCATAGCAGGGGACGCTGGCGGTTGTAGGTCGATGGCGATGTGGACATGGAGTGTGGCCGGTGCAGCGTGGGGGCCGCCATGATCGCGCACTGCGGGTCACGGCGCGATCAACATCGCGCCGTGATGGCATACGGAATGCTCAGCGTTGGCTGTGCGCGTGCACCGCGTCGACCAGGACCTGCACGTGCGCCGGGTCCATGTCCGGCGACATGCCGTGGCCGAGATTGAACACATGGCCTTCGCGCGAGCCGCCGTTGCCGGCGGCATAGGTGTCGAGCACGCGCGCTGCCGCCGTGGCGATCGCATCCGGCGAGGCGTACAGCGTGGTCGGGTCGAGGTTGCCCTGCAGGGCGACGCGACCACCGGTGCGGCGCATTGCCTCGTCCAGGTCCAGCGTCCAGTCCAGGCCAAGGGCATCGGCGCCGGTCTGCGACAGTGCTTCCAGGTGCAGGCCGGTGCCCTTGCCGAACAGGATCAGCGGCGTGCGCTCGCTGCCTTCGCCGCGATCCAGGCCCTGTGCAATCCGCTGCAGGTAACGCAGCGAGAACTCGCGGTACATCGCCGGGGACAGCACGCCACCCCAGGTGTCGAACACCTGCAGCGCCTGCGCACCGGCCGCGCGTTGCGCACCGAGGTAGGCGATCACCGCGTCGGTGGTGACTTCCAGCAGGCGGTGCAGCGCCTGCGGATGGTTCAGCGCCATCGCCTTGATGCGTGCGAAATCCTTGCTGCCGCCGCCTTCCACCATGTAGCAGGCCAGCGTCCAGGGGCTGCCGGAGAAGCCGATCAGCGGCACCTGGCCGTCCAGCTCGCGGCGGATCAGGCGTACCGCATCCATCACGTAGCCCAGGTCCTGCTCCATGTCCGGCACCGCCAGCTTGGCGATGGCCGCTTCATCACGCACCGGATGGCGGAACTTCGGGCCTTCGCCTTCGACGAAGTACAGCTCCAGGCCCATCGCATCGGGAATGGTGAGGATGTCCGAGAACAGGATGGCTGCGTCCAGCGGGAACCGGCGCAGCGGCTGCAGGGTGACTTCGCAGGCGATCTCCGGGGTCTTGGCCATGGCCAGGAAGCTGCCGGCCTTGGCCCGGGTCGCGCGGTATTCCGGCAGGTAGCGGCCGGCCTGGCGCATCAGCCAGACGGGGGTGCAGTCCACCGGTTCGCGGCGCAGGGCGCGCAGCAGGCGATCGTTGCGGAGAGGGCTGGTCACGATGGGCATTCCTTGGACGGGAGGAGCAGCGGCGTCAGTCGCCGTGCGAAAGGATCTGGAAGCCGCGATGCAGTTCGGCATCGCGGGCCTTCTCAAAGGCGTGGCGGGCGTCGTCGGCCTGCAGGAACAGCTCGCGCCGCAGCTGCGAGCGGCCACCGACGCGACCGCTCTCGCGCAGCAGCTCCCAGCCGCCGAACAGGTCCGGCAGCAGGCTCAGGCGCAGGAAGCGCGGTGCCTGCGCACCGGCGTCGGGATGTTGCAGGTAGACGTGCATGGCGCCGATTGTAGCGGGGCAGGGGTGACCCCTGCCGCAACGTGGTAGTGCCGGCTGCTGGCCGGCAATCCTGCCGTGCAGCCTGGTCGTGCCGGCCGCTGGCCGGCTTCCCCGTTGCTGACGTTGCCGGCCAGCGGCCGGCTCTACCTGGCTGACAGCACCTTCAGTACCGCCGCCTCATCGACGTCCGGCATCACTTCGGCGCGGCCCATGCCGCGCCACAGCACCAGGCGCAGGCGGCCGGCCACGTTCTTCTTGTCCAGGCGCATGCGGCCGAGCAGGGCCTGCGGGTCGAGGCCGGCCGGGATTGCCACCGGCAGGCCGAGGCGTTCCAGCAGCGCCTGCAGGCGTGCGCGGTCGGCATCGTCGGCCAGGCCCAGGTCGGTGGACAGCTTTGCCGCCAGCACCATGCCCACCGCCACCGCCTCGCCATGGTTCAGCGCATCGCGGCCCGGAGCCGAGTAGCCCTGTTCGGTCTCGATGGCATGGCCGAAGGTATGCCCGAGGTTGAGCAGGGCACGTTCGCCCTTCTCGAACGGATCGCGCTCGACGATGGCGGCCTTGTGCCGGCAGCTGCGCGCGATGGCTTCGGCCAGCGCGGCATCCTCGCCGGCCAGCAGCGCATCGGCATGCTGCTGCAGCCATTCGAAGAACACCGCATCGCCCAGCGCGCCGTACTTCACCACTTCGGCCAGGCCCGCGCGCAGTTCGCGCGGCGGCAGGGTGGCCAGCACGCGGGTATCAGCGATCACCGCACGCGGTGGATGGAACGCGCCGACCAGGTTCTTGCCGGCAGGGATGTCGACCGCGGTCTTGCCGCCCACCGACGAATCGACCATCGCCAACAGGGTGGTCGGCAGCTGCACGCAGTCCACGCCGCGCATCCAGCAGGCGGCGGCAAAACCGGCAAGGTCACCGACCACGCCGCCGCCGAGGGCGAACACACAGGCGTCGCGGGTGGCGCCGAGCGCGGCCAGTGCTTCGATCGCGCGGCCGAATTCGGCCAGCGTCTTGGAGGCTTCGCCCGCGGCCAGCACGTGCTCGCCGATGATCAGGTCGGGGCGAGCGGCGAGCAGCGTCTGCTTGACCGACGCCAGATAGCGCGGAGCCACTTCGCTATCGCTGAGCAGCAGCACATGGCGGCCGCGCACGTGTGAAACCAGTGCAGCGCCATCGGCCAGGGCACCGGCGCCGATGGTGATGGAGTAGGGGCGATCGCCGCCAACGGCGACCTGCAGCAGGGCGGGGGAAGTCATGCGGTCATGTCCTGGCGCTGCCATTGCGTGGCCAGCCTGACTACCAGTTGGGCAGTCGCGTCGGCAGCGGTATACGGGTCGGTATCGAGGGTGAGGTCGGCCAGTTCGCGGTACAGCGGGTCGCGCTGTGCGGCCAGATCCTGCAGTACCTGCTCGCGGTCCGGGCGCTGCAGCAGCGGCCTGCCCTTGTCGCGGGCCAAGCGTTCCAGCTGCGCGGCCACGCTGACCCGCAGGTAGACCACGAAGCCGCGCCGGGCAATCAGTGCACGGTTGCCGGGGTCCAGCACCGCGCCGCCGCCGGTGGAGACCAGCTGGCCGCGGCCTTCCAGCACGCGGGCCAGGGCCTCGCGTTCATGGTTGCGGAAACCGGCTTCGCCAGCGTGCTCGAAGATGGTCGGGATGCTGGCACCGGCGGCATCGACGATGGCCTGGTCGACATCGACGAAGTCCAGCGTGAAGCGCTCGGCCAGGCGGCGGCCGATGCAGGTTTTGCCGGCGCCCATCGGGCCGATCAGGATCAGGTTCGGAGCAGGATTCATGCCCTCTGATGCTAACACCTCCGTGCCCTGGCCTTTACGTTCTTCACGTCAGGGTAGGCGTTCCAGCGGGGTCTCCCGCGCCAGCCGGAGTACAGGCCATGACGGTCGCCAAGGTCATCGAAATCACCGCCTCCTCGCCGAAAAGCGTGGAGGACGCCGTGCGCAGCGGGCTGAAGAAGGTCTCCGAGACGGTCAAGGGCATCCAGGGCGCCTGGGTGAACGAGACCAAGGTGGTCACCAACGGCAGCGGCGAGATCACCGAATGGCGGGTCAACCTGCGGGTGACCTTCCTGGTGGAATAGCCGCGCTCAGCGCACGGCCTGCACCTGCCGCTGGCCGTCCAGGACCACGACGTGGTCGGCGAGCGTGGGAAGCGTGCGCAGTGCCTGCCGGCTGACCCGCTCGTAGTACTGCACGAAACGCTCCAGCTGCGGCCGGCTCATGCCGTGCCGGCCCGGCTGCGCGGCCTGCAGGTTCTGCTCCTGCTGCCAGCGCCAGCGCGGTACCACCGCGAAATCCGGCGGCTGCAGGAACCACAGGCGGTCGCAGCGCTGCCACAGCGCGGGGTAGTCGCGGGCCAGCGCCTGGTTGCACCAGCGCCGCCAGCGGCCATCGGCGTCGGCCTCGCGTTCCAGTGCGTTCAACGGGCTGTCCAGCGCGTCGTCATCCTGCGCGGGCGTGCCAAGGAACCAGCCTTCGAACACCAGCAGGTCCAGCGGTTGTTGCAGACGCGGCCATTGCGCTTCGGGAAGGCGTTCGTCGGCCAGCTTGTCGAAACGCGGCATCGCGAAGGGCTGGCGCGCGGCCACCGCATCCAGCACTGCATGGGCCAGCGGCAGGTCATGGGTGCCGGGTGGGCCGCGGGTGATCAGCAGTGGGTGCACCTGGCGGGCCAGCCGTTGGCGCTGTGCGCGGGTCAGGTAGACGTCGTCGATCGACAGCGTGGCTGCGTTCAGGCCGCGTGCCTGGGCGCGGGCCACGACCTGCGCGGCCAGCGTCGATTTGCCGCTCCCCTGCAGGCCGCTGATCGCCAATACTGGAACCGCTGCACCACTGCCCAGTGCATCGTCCAGCACCTGTTCGGCCAATGTTTCGGGGAATCCTTTCACCTGGGGCATATACGCAGCAGCGGCCATGCAGCCACAATAGCCCAATCCGTGTGAGAAGAACGCAATCATGAGCGACCTGTACGCCGAAGCCCTGTCCACGTTTACCGGCCTGTTCGAAGAAGCCAAACAGAGCCGCGAGGTCGAGCCGAACGCGATGACCGTGGCCACTGCCGATACGCACGGCCGTCCCTCGGCACGTACCGTGCTGCTGAAGGCGTTCGACGAGCGTGGTTTCGTGTTCTACACCCACCTGGACAGCCACAAGGGCCGGGAGCTGCAGGCCAATCCGCAGGCCGCGCTGTTGTTCCTGTGGCGCAGCCTGCGCGAGGCCGGTATCCAGGTGCGCATCGAGGGTCGCGTCGAGCAGGTTGCCGCTGCCGAGGCCGACGCCTATTTCGCCAGCCGTCCGCGCATGAGCCAGATCGGCGCGTGGGCCTCGCAGCAGTCGAAGACGCTGGCCACGCGCGAGGAGTTCGACGCGCGCGTGGCCGAGGTCGAAGCCCGCTTCGAGGGCAAGGACGTGCCGCGCCCGGACGGCTGGAGCGGCCTGCGCGTGGTGCCCGACCGCATCGAGTTCTGGTACGGCGCGCAGTTCCGCCTGCACGAGCGCTGGTGCTATGAAGCCGGTGCTGAAGGGCGCTGGAGCAAGCGCCTGCTGTATCCGTGATCGACAGCGCGCCCACGATCCGCCAGGCCACGCCGGCCGATGCGGCCGCGTGGGCGCAGTTGCGTCTCGGCCTGTGGCCTGATGCCGATGATCCGCTGGAGGAACTGACGCAGTCGCTGGCAGATGCCGAAGGTGCTGTGTTCGTGGCCTGTGCGGCGGATGGCGAGGCGGTTGGTTTCGCTGAAGTGCGCCTGCGCCATGACTACGTGAACGGCACCGAGTCTTCGCCGGTGGGGTTCCTGGAGGGCTGGTACGTGCAGCCGCAGTGGCAAGGCCGCGGCGTCGGCCGCGCCCTGCTGGCGGCGGTGCAGGCGTGGACGCGCGATGCGGGCTGCCGCGAACTGGCTTCGGACAGTCGCGTGGAAGACGTGCAGGCTCACGCCGCGCATCGGGCCTGCGGCTTCGAAGAGACCGAACGGGTCGTCTATTTTCGCATGCAGCTGGAACCATCGGCGTGAATCGCGTGGCGCTGTACCGCGTGGTGGTGTTCGTGCCGTCGGCAGCACTGGGCGCAGTGAAGCAGGGCATCCTGGCGGTGGACGCGCTGGCGGCCGGCGACTACGAGCACGGGATGTGATGGTCGGCGCCGGGGTTCGAACAGTTCCGCCCGCGCGTGGGTGCGTCGCCCGTACAGGGTGAGGCGGGGCGCACCGAAGTGGTCGACAGCGTACGCCTGGAATTCTGCCTGCCGCGCGATCCGCAGCGGCTGCAGCGCATCTTCGAACAGGGCATCGCGCCGCATCACCCGTGGCAGGCGCCGGTGGTGCAGGTGGAGGAAATTGAGCTTCTGCTGGCCGACGCACGGCGGTTGTAGAGCCGTGCCATGCTCGGCTGCTGCCCCGACGCATGAGGCGCAGGGCTCGACTCTACAAGAGCAGGCTGTCGCAAATGGACCGGCTTGCTTCATCTGCGGGCAGGCAACCAACCGGCACACTCCGACGGATGATCTCGACTTCCGGAGTTGCCATGCCTTCCTGGCGATGCCTGTTCGCCGTACCTCCCCCGCGTCGCGGCGTGGAAGCGCTCCTGCTGTTGCTCGCCCGCATCGTGGCCGGGGTGATGTTCTGCGTCTCCGGTTGGAACAAGGTGTTCACTGACGCCGGGCGCGAGCGCATGGTGCATACGCTGGTCGATGCGGGTATCCCGTTCCCGGTATTCAGTGCGCCGGTGCTCGGTGCGATTGAATGGATCGCCGGCGGCCTGCTTGTGCTGGGGCTGGTGAGCCGCCCTTCGGCCCTGCTGTTGGCGGCGATCTGCGCAGTGGCGGCGCTGACCGATGGTATCGCGCGCATTCCTGCGGGACTGAGCGTGCCGGATTGGCTGAGCTGGTTCTTCTACCTGAGCGAAGTGCCGCTGGGCGTACTGCTGCTATGGATTGCCGCAGTGGGGAGTGGACGGTTCGCGATCGAAGCGCGCTGGGCGCGTTGAACATTGAGTGATGCGGAGGCAATTGAATGCGGATGAATGATCTGATCCAGCGCGTGGTTCGCGCGTACCCGGATCGTCGGAATCCTGATTGCGCTTCGGCGGCCGACGTCATTGTCGCTTGGGCGTTGCTCCTCACTGCGATATGTGGATTTTTTACATGGCGGTCAATGGCGCGCTGCCTGCTGCGAGCGGTAGGCTTGAATTGTTGCGTATCGTTGGTCCTGGAATTCCGAAGATTCCAGACCAGGCTGAGTACGTTTGGGATCGTTACGAGCTCCCAGCGGATTTTCTTCCGTTGTCATCTGACGAAGGTGAGGGGATGTATTTATACGATGTGCGAAAGGAAGATGTGCATGACTATTGCCTGGCTCGGCATGATCAGTTTCTTTCAGGTGAAACTCCTGCCCGTTGGAAGAATTTCGTGGATTTCATTGTTTGGTACATCAACGATGATGATCGGGCGGCTTAGATGAAGCAGTCGAGCAAGCTCGACTTCTACAACCCTTCTGCGCGCAGCCAGCGCCACAGCGTGGTGCGGGATACCCCCAACGCGTGTGCCATCCCCTCGCGGTCATTGCGGTGATCCTGCAACAGCGTTTCCAGCTGCGCACGCGGCGGCCGCTTGCCGTTGCTTTCCACTGGTAGCGCAGCGGCGCCCTCATTCACCAGCTCGGGTGCCAGCTGCAGCAGTCGCGCGGCATCAATCAGCCCTTCACCGGGCTGCCAGTGGATGCGCAGGCGATCGACCAGATTGCGCAGCTCGCGCACGTTTCCCGGCCACTCGGCCGCGCACAGTAGCGCCAGCGCCGCCTCATCCAGTGGCGCGTCGATGCCGCGCAGCTGGCGGAAGAAGTGCTGTGCCAGCAGCGGGATGTCACTGCGCCGCGCACGCAGCGGGGGCAGGGCGATGCGTAGTGCGGCCAGCCGGTAATACAGGTCGCGACGGAAGCTGCCGGTCGCCGCGCGCTGCTCCAGCGACTGCAGGGTGGCGGCCACCACGCGCAGGTCGACTGCGGTCGGTTCGGTAGCGCCGACACGCAGCACCTCGCGTTCTTCCAGCACGCGCAGCAGGCGGGTCTGCAACGGCAGCGGCAGTTCGCCGATCTCATCCAGGAACAACGTACCGCCATCGGCGGCCTCGACCAGGCCGACGCGACCACCGCGCCGTGCACCCGTGAAGGCGCCGTCGCTGTAGCCGAACAGTTCCGCTTCCAGCAGTGATTCGCTGATGGCGCCGCAGTTCAGTGCCACGAAGCGGCCACGACGGCCGGTGGCGGCGTGCAGTTGGCGCGCTACCAGTTCCTTGCCGGTGCCGGTTTCGCCGGTGACCAGCACGGTGCTGTCGTGCGGTGCGTAGAGCGCGATCTGTGCGCGCACCTGCGCCATCGCGTCGCTGTCGCCGAGCAGTTCGTGCGTATCGGCACGCGTTGCAGGGCGCCGGCGCGGGGTGGATCGGTTGCCACTGGAGCGGGCCAGGGTCTGGGTCAGTTCGAGGGCGTGTTCGAACGCTTGCCGTACCGAATCTGCCGAGTACAGCAGCACGCCGGGCAGGCCGGCCTGTTCGGCGTGGTCGATGGCCATACCGGTGCCGACGATCACCTCAATGCCGTTGGCGCGCAGGTCAGCAATGCAGTCGCGCGCGTCCTCGCGGGTGACGAAGCGGCGATGCTCGATATCCAGGCCGAAACTCTGCTGGAAGTTGCTGAACACGGGTACGTCGCTGGCGTGGGTGACCAGGCCGATGCGGCTGGCGATGCGGCGGGCACGGGCCAGCGCTTCCATCAGGTCGAAGCCGTTGGCCTGGATCGGCACCAGTGGCAACTCCAGCCTGCCGCGCAGCCAGGCCGCATTGGAGCCGCCGGCGATCACTACGTCGCAGTGCTCGCGGCGCAGACGCTGGCCGATCACGTCCACCGCTTCCTCGAAGCCGAGGTTGATCTGCTCGATGCGCGCGCGGCGGTCGAACTCGGGAATGACGTCGCCGAGCAGGCCGGTCAGGCGCGAGACGCTGACGGTCCAGATCACCGGGCGGCCGGGGTCGGCATCGGCGTGGCGCAGCGGGGAGCGGGGCAGGTACATGAGGGCAGCGATTGGTAGCAGTGTTTCATGATACATCTGTTTCAATGTTTCATATGTTTCACTGTTGCGGGGTGGTCATGCCTGTGAAATCAACGGCTTGCAGCTTGGCATGGGGCTTGCGCCCTCTGTCCCGTACTTCAACCTGGATCGCCGCATGACCGCTTCCGCCCCTTTCTCCGCCGGTGCCCGCTTCCGTGAGGCGCTGGCTGCCGAATCGCCGCTGCAGGTGATCGGCGCCATCAACGCCAACCACGCCCTGCTGGCCAAGCGCGCCGGCTTCCGCGCCATCTATCTGTCCGGCGGTGGTGTTGCCGCAGGCTCGCTGGGCCTGCCGGACCTGGGCATCAACACCCTGGAAGACGTGCTGGTGGACGTGCGCCGCATCACCGATGTCTGCGACCTGCCGTTGATGGTGGACATCGATACCGGCTTCGGCCCGAGCGCGTTCAACATCGCGCGCACCGTGAAGTCGCTGATCAAGGCCGGCGCGGCTGCCTGCCACATCGAAGACCAGGTTGGCGCCAAGCGCTGCGGTCACCGCCCGGGCAAGGAGATCGTCTCGCAGGGTGAAATGGTCGACCGCGTGAAGGCTGCCGCCGATGCCAAGACCGACCCGGACTTCTTCCTGATCGCGCGTACCGACGCCATCCAGGTGGACGGCGTGGACAAGGCCATCGAGCGTGCCATCGCCTGTGTCGAGGCCGGTGCCGACGGCATCTTCGCCGAGGCGGCCTACGACCTGGACACCTACCGTCGCTTCGTCGACGCGGTGAAGGTGCCGGTGCTGGCCAACATCACCGAATTCGGCGCCACCCCGCTGTTCAGTAGCGATGAACTGGCCTCGGCCGGCGTTGCCATCCAGCTGTTCCCGCTGTCGGCGTTCCGCGCGGCCAACAAGGCGGCCGAGAACGTGTACCAGGCGGTGCGCCGCGATGGCCACCAGCGCAACGTGGTGGAGACCATGCAGACCCGCGAAGAGCTGTACGACCGCATCGGCTACCACGCCTTCGAGCAGCAGCTCGATGCGCTGTTCGCCGCCAAGAAATAAGCAGTACCCTGCACCATCAAGTTTCGGAGGGAAACATGAACGATACGACCGCAACCCCGACCTTCAAGCCGAAGAAGTCCGTCGCCCTGTCCGGCACCGCGGCCGGCAACACCGCGCTGTGCAGCGTGGGCCGCAGCGGCAACGACCTGCACTACCGCGGGTACGACATCCTGGACCTGGCCAACACCAGCGAGTTCGAGGAAATCGCCTACCTGCTGGTGCACGGCAAGCTGCCGACCCGCGCCGAGCTGGTTTCGTACAAGGCCAAGCTGAAGTCGCTGCGTGGCATCCCCGCCGCGGTGAAGGCCGCGCTGGAAGAGCTGCCGCCGTCGGCGCATCCGATGGACGTGATGCGCACCGGCGTGTCCGTGCTCGGCTGCGTGGCGCCGGAGAAGGATGACCACAACCATCCAGGCGCGCGCGACATTGCCGACAAGCTGATGGCCTGCCTCGGTTCGATGCTGCTGTACTGGTACCACTGGAGCCACAACGGCCGCGCCATCGACGTGGAAACCGATGACGACTCGATCGGTGGCCACTTCCTGCACCTGCTGCACGGCGAGAAGCCGCAGGAGTCGTGGGTGAAGGCGATGCACACCTCGCTGATCCTGTACGCGGAGCACGAGTTCAACGCCTCGACCTTCACCTGCCGCGTCATCGCCGGCACCGGCAGCGACATGTACAGCGCGATCTGCGGTGGCATCGGCGCGCTGCGCGGTCCCAAGCATGGCGGCGCCAACGAAGTGGCGTTCGAAGTGCAGAAGCGCTACGACAACCCGGATGAAGCCGAGGAAGACATCAAGGCCCGCGTCGAGCGCAAGGAAGTGGTGATCGGCTTCGGCCACCCGGTCTATACCGTCTCCGATCCGCGCAACAAGGTGATCAAGGACGTGGCCCGGGAGCTGTCCGAAGAGCAGTCGAGCATGAAGATGTACGACATCGCCGAGCGCCTGGAATCGGTGATGTGGGACATCAAGAAGATGTTCCCGAACCTGGACTGGTTCAGCGCCGTCAGCTACCACATGATGGGCGTGCCGACCGCGATGTTCACTCCGCTGTTCGTAATCGCCCGCACCGCCGGCTGGAGCGCGCACATCATCGAGCAGCGCATCGACGGCAAGATCATCCGCCCGAGCGCCAATTACATCGGTCCGGAAGACCGCGACTTCGTCGCCATCGACAAGCGCGTCTGATCCACCTGCTGTACTCATCCGGCCGGCCGCGTGCCGGCCGGATGCTTTCGCCGCCGCACCGCCGGCACCCGGCCCGCCCCAAGCATTCCGCCAGCCCATGAATACCGATTACCGCAAGAACCTCCCCGGCAGCGCGCTGGACTATTTCGACGCGCGCGCCGCCGTCGATGCGATCCAGCCCGGCGCCTATGCCACTCTGCCGTACACCTCGCGCGTGCTGGCCGAGAACCTGGTGCGCCGCTGCGATCCGGCCACGCTCGTCGACTCGCTGAAGCAGCTGATCGAGCGCCGCCGCGACCTCGATTTCCCATGGTTCCCCGCGCGCGTGGTCTGCCACGACATCCTCGGCCAGACCGCACTGGTTGACCTGGCCGGCCTGCGCGATGCGATTGCCGACAAGGGCGGTGACCCGGCCAAGGTCAATCCGGTGGTGCCGGTGCAGCTGATCGTCGACCACTCGCTGGCGGTGGAGTGCGGTGGTTTCGACCCGCAGGCGTTCGAGAAGAACCGTGCGATCGAGGATCGCCGCAACGAAGACCGTTTCCACTTCATCGACTGGACCAAGCAGGCGTTCCAGAACGTGGACGTGATTCCGCCGGGCAACGGCATCATGCACCAGATCAACCTGGAGAAGATGTCGCCGGTGGTCTACGTGCAGGACGGCGTGGCGTTCCCCGACACCTGCGTGGGCACCGACAGCCACACCCCGCACGTGGATGCGCTGGGCGTGATCGCGATCGGTGTGGGCGGCCTGGAAGCCGAGAACGTGATGCTCGGTCGTGCCTCCTGGATGCGGCTGCCGGACATCATCGGCGTCGAGCTGACCGGCAGGCCGCAGCCGGGCATCACCGCCACCGACGTGGTGCTGGCGCTGACCGAATTCCTGCGCAAGGAGCGCGTGGTCGGTGCGTACCTTGAGTTCTTCGGCGAGGGGGCTGCGGCACTGACCATCGGTGACCGCGCCACCATTTCCAACATGTGCCCCGAATACGGCGCGACCGCCGCGATGTTCTACATCGACGGGCAGACCATCGATTACCTGCGCCTGACCGGACGCGAGGAATCGCAGGTGGCGCTGGTGGAAAACTATGCGCGCACCACCGGCCTGTGGGCCGACGACCTGGTCACTGCACAGTACGAGCGCGTGCTGCGCTTCGACCTGTCCAGCGTGGTGCGCAACATGGCCGGTCCATCCAACCCGCACAAGCGCGTGGCCACCGCCGAGCTGGCCGAGCGCGGCATCGCCGACGAGGCCAAGCTGGCAGCGGGCAAGGCCGAGCAGGCGCAGGGGCTGATGCCGGATGGCGCGGTGATCATCGCCGCCATCACCAGCTGCACCAACACCTCCAACCCGCGCAACGTGATCGCCGCGGCACTGCTGGCGCGCAAGGCCAACGAACGTGGCCTGCTGCGCAAGCCGTGGGTGAAGTCGTCGCTGGCGCCGGGCTCGAAGGCGGTGCAGCTGTACCTGGAAGAATCCGGCCTGCTGCCGGACCTGGAGAAGCTCGGCTTCGGCATCGTCGCCTTCGCCTGCACCACCTGCAACGGCATGAGCGGCGCGCTGGATCCGGCCATCCAGCAGGAGATCATCGATCGCGACCTGTACGCCACGGCCGTGCTGTCGGGCAACCGCAACTTCGATGGCCGCATCCACCCGTATGCGAAGCAGGCTTTCCTGGCGTCGCCGCCGCTGGTGATCGCCTATGCCATCGCCGGCACCGTCCGCTTCGATATCGAGAAGGACGTGCTGGGCGTGGACGCCGACGGCAACGAAGTGCGCCTGAAGGACATCTGGCCCAGCGATGCCGAGATCGACGCCGTGGTCAAGGCCTCGGTGAAGCCGGAGCAGTTCCGCCGCGTCTACAACCCGATGTTCAACGTGCGCGTGGAGCATGGCGCGGCGGTCAGCCCGCTGTACGACTGGCGCCCGCAGAGCACCTACATCCGTCGTCCGCCGTACTGGGAGGGCGCACTGGCCGGCGAGCGCACGCTGTCGGGCATGCGCGCGCTGGCGGTGCTGCCGGACAACATCACCACCGACCACCTGTCGCCGTCCAACGCGATCCTGGCCTCCAGTGCCGCCGGTGAGTACCTGGCGAAGATGGGCCTGCCGGAAGAAGACTTCAATTCCTACGCCACCCACCGCGGTGACCACCTGACCGCGCAGCGCGCCACCTTCGCCAACCCGAAGCTGTTCAACGAAATGGTGCGCAACGACGATGGCAGCGTGAAGCAGGGTTCGCTGGCGCGCGTGGAGCCGGAAGGCAAGGTGATGCGCATGTGGGAAGCGATCGAGACCTACATGGAGCGCAAGCAGCCGCTGATCATCATTGCCGGTGCCGACTACGGCCAGGGCAGCTCGCGTGACTGGGCCGCCAAGGGCGTGCGCCTGGCCGGTGTGGAAGCGATCGTGGCCGAAGGCTTCGAACGCATCCACCGCACCAACCTGATCGGCATGGGCGTGCTGCCGCTGGAGTTCAAGCCGGGCACCACTCGCCTGACCCTGGGCATCGATGGCACCGAGACCTTCGACGTGGTGGGCGAGCGCACCCCGCGCGCCGACCTGACCCTGGTCATCCACCGCCGCGACGGCCAGGACCTGATCGTGCCGGTCACCTGCCGCCTGGACAGCGACGAGGAAGTGGCGATCTACGAGGCGGGTGGCGTGCTGCAGCGCTTTGCCCAGGATTTCCTGGAAGGCGCCAAGGTGGCGTAAGACATCCGACGGCCCGGCAACGGGCCGTCTTTCTTTGCAAGGAACACATCCATGACCTTCCTCCCGCAACTCCGTATTCCCGCCACCTACATGCGCGGTGGCACCAGCAAGGGCGTGTTCTTCCGCCTGCAGGACCTGCCCGAAGCCGCGCGGGTGCCGGGCGCCGCACGCGATGCGCTGCTGATGCGCGTGATCGGCTCGCCCGATCCGTATGGCAAGCAGACTGACGGCATGGGGGGCGCCACCTCCAGCACCAGCAAGTGCGTGATCATCTCCACTGCTTCTGTGCCGGACCACGATGTGGACTACCTGTACGGCCAGGTGTCGATCGACACCGCCTTCGTCGACTGGAGCGGCAACTGCGGCAATCTCAGCACCGCGGTGGGTCCGTTCGCGATCGCCAATGGGCTGATCGATCCGGCCCGCGTACCGCGCGATGGCCTGTGCACCGTGCGCATCTGGCAGGCCAACATCGGCAAGACCATCATCGCCCACGTGCCGATGCGCGATGGCGAAGTGCAGGAGACCGGTGATTTCGAGCTGGATGGCGTGACCTTCCCGGCCGCCGAGATCCAGCTGGAGTTCATCGATCCGTCCGATGACGGCGATGCGGGCGCGATGTTCCCGACCGGCAACCTGGTCGATACCCTGGACGTGCCGGGCGTTGGCAGTTTCGAGGTGACCATGATCACCGCCGGCATTCCGACCATCTTCCTCAATGCGGCCGACCTGGGCTACACCGGCACCGAACTGCAGCCGGCGATCAACGAAGACAAGGCCGCGCTGCAGAAGTTCGAGACCATCCGCGCCTACGGCGCCTTGCGCATGGGTCTGATCAAGAACCTGGAAGATGCGGCCACCCGCCAGCACACGCCGAAGGTGGCCTTCGTGGCACCGGCGCAGGACTACGTGTCGTCCAGTGGCAAGGCCATTCCGGCGTCGGCGATCGACCTGCATGCGCGTGCGTTGTCGATGGGCAAGCTGCACCACGCGATGATGGGGACTGCCGCCGTGGCGATCGGCACCGCAGCAGCGATTCCGGGCACGCTGGTCAATCGCGCTGCTGGAGGCGGCGAACGCGAAGCGGTGACCTTCGGCCATCCCTCCGGCACCTTGCGCGTGGGTGCGCAGGCCGGTCTCGTTGACGGCCAGTGGACGGTGACCAAGGCCATCATGAGCCGCAGTGCCCGCGTGCTGATGGAAGGCAAGGTGCGGGTGCCGGCCGAGTAGTGCTCTGGTAGATGCCAACCTTGGTTGGCATGCAAGCGCCAACCAAGGTTGGCGGCTACCGGGACGCGCGACCTGACCTGCTTTCCGGCGAGGAGACCGATAATGTCCGACAGCCACACCCCATCCAACGAGCGTGCAGCGTGGGATGCGCTGCTGGTGGGCATCGTCGACTACGTGCGCGAGGCGCGCATCGACTCACCCCTGGCGTTCCAGACCGCACACCACTGCCTGCTCGACACGCTGGGCTGCGGCCTGGAAGCGCTGTCCTTCCCGGCCTGCAGCAAACTGCTTGGTCCACTGGTGCCGGGCATCAGCGTGGTCAACGGCGCGCGCGTTCCGGGTACGCACTACGTGCTGGACCCGGTGCAGGCCGCCTTCAACATCGGCGCGATGGTGCGCTGGCTGGATTTCAACGATACCTGGCTGGCGGCCGAATGGGGGCACCCTTCGGACAACCTGGGTGGCATCCTTGCCGTCTGCGATTGGTTGGGCCGCAACGCGCAGGCCCTGCGGCGCCCCCCGCCGACCGTGCGCGACGTGCTGCTGGCGATGATCAAGGCGCACGAGATTCAGGGCGTGCTGGCGCTGGAGAATTCCTTCAACCGGGTCGGGCTGGACCACGTGGTGCTGGTCAAAGTGGCCACCACCGCCGTGGTTGCGCAGCTGCTCGGCCTGGATCGCGAACGCATGCTCAATGCGTTGTCGCTGGCCTGGGTCGATGGCCAGGCCCTGCGCACCTACCGGCACGCACCCAACACCGGCTCGCGCAAGAGCTGGGCAGCCGGCGACGCGACCAGCCGTGGCGTGCGGCTGGCGCTGATAGCGGCCAGTGGCGAGATGGGCTACCCCAGCGTGCTCAGCGCGCCGACCTGGGGCTTTGAAGCGGTGTCGATGCATGGCAAGGCACTGACGCTGGGGCGACCGCTGGGCAGCTACGTGATGGAGAACGTGCTCTTCAAGATCAGCTACCCGGCCGAGTTCCATGGCCAGACCGCGGTGGAGGCGGCCATCACGCTGCACCAGCAGTTGCGTGCGACGGGGCGGCGGGTCGAGGACATCGCGCACATCGCGATCCGGACCCAGGAAGCCTGCATCCGCATCATCGACAAGCAGGGCCCGCTGCATAACCCGGCCGACCGCGACCACTGCGTGCAGTACATGGTCGCCATCGCGCTGCTGCACGGGCGGCTGGTGGCCGAGGATTACGAGGACGACGTTGCCACTGATCCGCGCATCGATGCCCTGCGCGCGAAGATGGCCTGTCATGAGGATCCGCAGCTCAGCGCCGACTACCTGGACCCGGACAAGCGCAGCATCGCCAACGGCCTGAGCGCGCGCTTCAGCGACGGCACTGAGCTGCCCGAGGTACTGGTGGAATACCCGCTGGGCCACGCGCGCCGACGCGAGGAGGGCATTCCGTTGCTGATGGACAAGTTCCGCCGGCACCTGGCCCATCGCTTCCCGACCACCCAGCAGCAGCGCATCTTGGCCGCATCGCTGGATCCGGTGGCGCTGGCGGCAATGCCGGTGCCCGACTACGTGGACCTGTACCTGCCGGGGTAGGGGCGCTCTGGCAGATGCCAACCTTGGTTGGCAGGAGGGCGCCAACCAAGGTTGGCGGCTTCCAGGGTGTGCGCCGGATCAAATCGCATATGTGGAAAGGCATCCATAGTCGGTGCGCACCGAAATGGCATTGTCTCCCGTCCATGCAATATGCGCGGTACGGACCACATGATCTACGGGAAAGCGTCGAATTTCCCTCATATCCGTGAAGTCATGAAGGGCAATATGTCCACGGTGCAGGATGGCGAGTCGCTTGCTATCGCTATCCAGCGCAAAGTCAGTTCGTGTCATGTCAGCGAACTTCGGCCACCCGGGACGGCATTCTCCCGTTGCCGCATCCAGGCACAGCAGGCGCCATTTTCCATATTGCTCCAATGCCAGCAGCCAACGCCCGTCGGCACTCCACTCCATCTTGGTGATCATTTCGAAGTCACTTCGATGTCGGCGGACAGTATCCGCTTGAGCAATATCGATGCACTCGATCTCACCGGGCGTGGCGCAGCAGGCAAGCGTCGTGGCATCCGGAGAGAGCGCGCCCATCATCTGCCTCGAATGCCCACCCACCATCGCTGGGGTACGTGCCAACTGCAGGAAGCGCTGTCCATCGGTGAGTCTCATTACCGTTACATGATCACCGTCATGCCACGCGACGTATCCGTTTGAGGTTGTCAGGAACGGCGATGACATCACCGTTGCATCGCTGATCCGCTGGGGAGTACGGCCATCGGATGGCCAAAGGTAAATGCCGGAGTCGAGTCGGATCAGGAACCCTTTGCCGTCATCTGCAGGGAGTGCCGACCATGCAAGGTCCGTTTTGCCGGGTCGCCAATCATGGAGGATCCCGGCGTCGTCCCCAACGAGCAGCAGCATGTCGGTCGCTGCACCAGACGCATCCTCATCCTGATAACGGTTGGTCACCATCCTGCCATGGCACCCGGCAATCGTCAGTGCCCCCGTATAGCCACCGCCGATGTACCTGTGCATGCTCGGTTGCCCAGCCTCGGCGACAGGGTTTACCAGTACGAAGCCCTTTTTCAGCCGCGACCACTCCTGTTTGATGGCCCATTTCAGTGCCTCGTCGGGACTCGGGAAGTCTTTCAACTGTGACTTCAGCTTCCCGGGGCTTCCGGAGGTGACTTCGACAGTACCTCGGTCACACCGCGTACCCCAGACCTTACCGGTCGCTGGATCCTGAATCATGCGTACTCGTGTCATTGCAATGTTCACTGCTGTTCAGAAGGCCTGATGCCGATGCTACAGCGGCGACTGAAGGCCGATTGGGAAGTCGCTCAATCGAGGGTTGAACCCGTCACTTTGGGGCGGCTTCGGTCTTCTCTCCGCCGGGACATTACGCACCACGATTGGGGGAGCGCCCGATCCCAAGCCAGACAGGTTGCCGGCATCGGCCGGTGCCTGGCGCGGCGGGGGAGGGGCGCTTAGGTAGGTGCCAACCCTGGTTGGCACGGCCGACGCCAACCGAGGTTGGCGGTTACCGATCCTGCCGGCCAGCGGCCGGCACTACCCGCCCCGGGCAATTGCCGGATTTGCGCCAACGCCTTGACGCGGCCTGCCTATAATGGCCACCTCGATCAAGGAGTGACGACATGAGCGGTCCGGCACGGCGGAAGCGGTGGGGATGGGCGGCGGCGGTACTGGCAGGAGGCCTGTTGCTGGGCCTGGCCGGCTGCCGCAACGACAGCGGGCAGCTGCCCAAGGCCAGTGGCGAGGCGATCACCACCAAGGCCGAGCAGGTGAAGGAATTCACCCTGCTGCGCGCCTACCCGGACCAGAAGAATGACGGCCTGTCGCTGGCGCTGGAGTTCTCGCGCCCGCTGGTCGGCACCCAGGATTTCGACACGCTGGTGCGCTTCGAGGAGAAGGTCGGCACCGAGGACAGCAGCTGGACGCTGTCCGATGACGGCCTGACCCTGCGCTACCCGTTCGTCGAGGCCGGCAAGGAGTTCAGCCTGGTGGTCTCGCCGGACCTGCTGGCCGCCGATGGCAGCCGCCTGGGCAAGGAACTGAAGCAGAAGGTGTTCAGCGGCGAGCTGAAGCCGGTGGTTGGCTTCGCCTCGCAGGGCAGCGTGCTGCCTGCCAAGGACAGCCGTGGCCTGCCGGTGGTCTCGGTGAACGTGCCCGAAGTCGACGTCGAATTCCTGCGCGTGCGCGAGAAGGACCTGCCGACCTTCTTCAGCCAGTACCAGCGCGGCGGCCGCCGTGGCAGCTGGGAGCTGAGCAGCGACTACGAGCGCAGCCCGATCAACAAGCTGGCCGAGCCGGTGTACGTCAACCGTTTCATCCTGGGGGGCAAGCAGAACGAGCGGGTGCTGACCTACCTGCCGACCCAGGACATCAAGGAACTGCAGGAGCCGGGCCTGTACTTCGCCCTGCTCAAGCGCACCGGTGACTACGAAGGCGAGTTCGATACCGCGTTCTTCTCGGTCAGCGACATCGGCCTGCATACCCGCGCCTACAAGGACAAGCTGTTCGTCCATACCGCCGGCCTCAAGGATGGCGCGCCACTGAAGGGCATCGACCTGCGCGTGCTCGACGCCAAGGGTGAGGTGGTGCTGAAGGGCAGCACCGACGGCAACGGCAACGCGCTGCTGAACTACACCCTGGATGCCACCCACGTGCTGGTCGCCAGCAGTGGCAAGGACACCAGCTTCCTGCCGTTCAACCAGCCGGCGCTGGACCTGAGCGAGTTCGCTGTGGCCGGCCGCGACAACGCGTGGTTCGACGTCTACGCCTGGTCCGGGCGCGACCTGTACCGCCCGGGCGAGACCGTGCGCCTGTCCGCGCTGCTGCGCGACAACGACGGCAAGCCGGTCAAGGCACAACCGGTGTTCCTGCGCCTGAAGCAGCCCGACGGCAAGACCTTCCGCGAGACCCGCCTGCAGCCGGGCGACCAGGGCTACATCAATTTCGAGCAGGTGATCCCCGCCGAGGCGCCGACCGGCCGCTGGCAGGTCGAGTTCCGCACCGACCCGGCCAGCAAGGAAGCGATCCAGGGCATGACCCTGCGCATCGAGGAGTTCCTGCCCGAACGCATGAAGCTGGACCTGGACAGCGCGCAGAAGACGCTGAAGCCGGGTGAGGACCTGCGCCTGCAGGCCAATGGTGCCTACCTGTATGGCGCACCGGCCGATGGCAACCGCTTCACCGCACGCATGGGGGTTGCCGCCGAACAGAAGCCCGTGGAAGGCCTGCCGGGCTATTTCTTCGGTGACCCGACCCTGCAGCTGCCGCGCGAGGCCAAGGACGTGATCGATACCACGCTGCCGGCCAATGGCCAGCTGCGTGAGGATGTGGCGCTGCCGGAAGAGGCGGCCAAGGCCAAGGCGCCGATCGCCGTGGTACTGTCCGGCAGCCTGTATGAAACCGGTGGCCGCACGGTCACCCGTACCCTGAAGCGGGTGATGTGGCCGGCCAACGCGCTGGTCGGCGTGCGCCCGCTGTTCAACCCGGACGATGGTGCCGATGCCAACGGCAACGCGCGCTTCGAGCTGATGCGCGTGGACGCCGCGGGCACGTCGCAGCCGGCCAAGGGCCTGAAGATCACCCTGGTGCGCGAACTGCGCGACTACCACTGGACCTTCAACGACAACCGCTGGGATTACGATTTCACCCGCCGTTTCGAGAACAAGGAAACCCGCACCGTCGATGCCGGCAGCAGTGCGGTTGCCTTCGATTTCCCGGTGGAGTGGGGCGAGTACCGGGTGGACGTGTTCGATCCGTCCACCGGCCTGACCAGCCGCTACCCGTTCCGTGCCGGCTGGAGCTGGGGCGATGACAACCGTGGCCTGGATGCACGCCCGGACAAGGTCAAGCTGGGCCTGGACAAGACCGGCTACAAGGCCGGTGACACCCTGGAAGTGACGGTGACCCCGCCGCACGCCGGCAAGGGCATCCTGATGGTCGAGACCGACCGCATGCTGTACGTGCAGGACATCGACGCCAAGCCGGGTTCGACCTTCAAGATTCCGGTCACCGCCGACTGGGAACGCCACGACGTCTATATCACCGCGCTGGTGTTCCGTGGCGGCAGTGCGCCGAGCAAGATCACCCCGGCCCGTGCCGTGGGCGTGGTGCATGTGCCGATGGACCGCAAGGGCCGCACCGTGGCCGTCGGCCTGGTCGCGGCCAAGCAGATGCGGCCCGAGCAGGACCTGCCGGTAACCGTCAGTGCGCCGCAGCTGGCCGGCAAGACCGCGCACGTCACCGTTTCGGCGGTGGACGTGGGCATCCTCAACATCACCCGTTTCCCGGTGCCCGACGCCGGTGCACACTTCTTCGCCCAGCGTCGCCTCGGTATCGATGCCTACGACATCTACAGCCGGGTGATCGAGAGCTTCGATGGCGGCAGCGGCAAGCTGAAGTTCGGCGGCGACATGGCGCTGCAGGCATTGCCGCAGGCCAAGCGCCCGACCGCGCGCGTGCAGACCGTGGACCTGTTCTCCGGCCCGGTGCAGCTCGATGCCAAGGGCAATGCCCGCATCCGCCTGAAGGTGCCGGACTTCAACGGCACCCTGCGCGTGTCGGCGCTGGTCTACAGCGATGACCAGTACGGCAAGCGTGACGTGGAAACCATTGTGCGCGCCCCGATCCTGGCCGAAGCCAGCATGCCGCGCGTGCTGGCCCCGGGCGACCGCAGCACGGTGACTCTGGACGTGCAGAACTTCACCGGCAAGCCGGGGCAGTTCAACGTGAAGGTGGAGAGCGAAGGCCCGCTGAACCTGGGCGAGGGCAGCCGCAGCGTGCAGTTGAATGCCGACGCCAAGACCACGCTGAGCTTCCCGTTGTCGGCACGCGAAGGCCACAGCGTGGCCAAGGTGAGGGTGCGGGTGGACGGCAACGGCTTCAAGGCCGATCGCCGCTACGACCTGCCGGTGCGTGCGGCGTGGCCGCAGGTGCTGCGTTCGCAGGTGCGTACGCTCGATCCACTGGCGGCGGTCAGCCTCGACAACAGCCTGACCGATGGCCTGATGGCCGAGTCGGTCAATGCCCGCCTGCTGGTCAGCCCGCTGCCGCCGATTCCGTTCGCCAGTGCACTGCAGGGCGCGCTGAACTATCCATATGGCTGTGCCGAGCAGACCACCAGCAAGGGTTACGCGGCGCTGATCCTGGACCAGGCGACGTCGTCGATGCTCGGTGCCGACGGCCTGGATGCCAAGACCCGTCGCGAGCGCATGGAAGGTGCGTTCGGTCGCCTGGCGTCGATGCAGGTGGCCAACGGCAACTTCTCGATGTGGGGTGACGACGGCTACGTGAACCCGTGGCTGACCCCGTACATCACCGAGTTCCTGCTCGACGCCAAGGATGCCGGTTTTGCGGTGCCCGACAACGTGCTGCAGAAGGCGCTCAACCGGCTCAGCGAGGATCTGCTGTCCGGCGGCAACCAGTTCTACGGCCAGGACGACCGCGAGAAGCTGAAGTTCGCCAACCAGGCCTATTCGGGCTACGTGCTGGCCCGGGTCAACCGTGCACCGCTCGGTACCCTGCGCACGCTGTACGACAACGAGCGCAGCAAGGCGGTGGGCGGCCTGTCGCTGGTCCACCTGGGCGTGGCGCTGTCACTGCAGGGCGATGCCAAGCGTGGCCAGGCCGCGCTGGCGGCGGCCTTCGCCAAGTCCAGCAGCGAGCGCCCGTCGTACTTCGGCGACTACGGCAGCGCGATCCGCGATGACGCGCTGATGATCGCGCTGACCCACGAGAACAAGCTGGCCAAGCCGGCCTGGGACGCCCGCGCGGTCGACCTCGGTCGTGGCCTGGATGCGCGCCGCAATGCCGGCTGGATGTGGCTGAGCACGCAGGAACAGGTGGCGATTGCCCGCCTCGGCAAGGCGCTCGCCGCCAACCAGAAGGCGCTGGTGGCCGGTGAACTGGTGATCGGTGGCAACACCGAAGCCATCGGCGAGCGCAAGCTGTTCGGACGCAACTTCAGCGCCAGTGAACTGGCCAGCGGCGTGCGCTTCACCCCGCAGGGCCAGCCACCGATGTTCGCCAGCATCGACGTGGCCGGCATCCCGCGCAGTGCACCGGCGCCGGACAACAGCGTGCTGGGTATTGAACGGAGCTACTTCGGTACCGATGGCAAACCGTGGTCGCCGCGCCCGCTGAAGGAAGGCGAAGCACTGATCGTGCGCGTCACCGTCACCGCCGACACCACGATGCCCGATGCACTGCTGACCGACCTGCTGCCGGCGGGCCTGGAGATCGAGAACTTCAACCTGGGCGATGCCAAGCAGTGGGCCGACGTGGTGGTCGATGGCATCACCATCAGCGACCGGGGCGAGGCCGCCGATACCAAGCACGAGGAGTTCCGCGACGACCGCTACGTGGCCGCGCTGAAGCTCTCGCGTGGCAGCAAGGCCAACGTGTTCTACCTGGTGCGCGCGGTGACCCCGGGCACCTACTCGGTGCCGCCGCCGCTGGTGGAGGACATGTACCGGCCGCAGCTGCGCGGTGTCGGCCGCAGCAGCCCGACCACGATCACGGTGGTACAGCCGTGACCGCGCGGACGGGCCGCGACGGCGCGGCCCGTCCTGCTGGCAACCTGCGATGAAGAACACGATGACGACCCGGCTGGCGGCCCTGCGCCGCCGGTGGCGGCCGCTGTGGCCGTGGCTGCGCTGGGGCATGGCCGCTACGCTGGCGCTGCTGCTGGTGCTGGATCTCGCCTTCCCGCCGCCGCTGCCGGAGCAGCGTGATACCAGCACCCTGGTGGTGGCTGCCGACGGTACGCCGTTGCGTGCGTTCGCCGATGCCGAAGGCGTGTGGCGGTATCCGGCCTCGATCGACAGCGTCTCGCCGCTGTACCTGCAGGCGTTGCTGACTTATGAAGACCGCTGGTTCTGGCGCCACCCGGGCATCAACCCGCTGGCGATCCTGCGTGCCAGCGGCCAGCTGCTGCGCGGCGGCCGCATCGTGTCCGGTGGCTCGACCCTGACCATGCAGGTCGCGCGCATTCTCGATCCGCACTCACGCACCCCGTGGGGCAAGCTGAAACAGATGCTGCGTGCGGTGCAGCTTGAGGTGCACCTGAGCAAGCAGCAGATCCTGTCCCTGTACCTGGAGCGTGCACCCTACGGCGGCACCATCGAAGGCGTGGAAGCGGCCAGCTGGGCCTATCTGGGCAAGCCGGCGGCGCAGCTGTCGCATGCCGAGGCTGCGCTGCTGGCGGTGCTGCCACAGGCACCGAGCCGGCTGCGCCCGGACCGCCATCCGGAAGCTGCGCAGAAGGCGCGCGACAAGGTGCTGTCACGCATGGCCGAGCTGGGCGCGTGGACACCGGAGGAAGTGGAGGATGCGCGCATCGAGAACGTGGTGGCGCGCTCGCTGCGGCCGCCCCTGCATGCCGCGCTGCTGGCGCAGCGCCTGCACGCGGCGCATCCGGGCCAGGCACGCATCCAGAGCAGCATCGACATCGGCCTGCAGCGCACGCTGGAAGAGCGCGTGGCCAGCTATTTCTCGACGCTGCCCGAGCGTACCTCGGCGGCCCTGCTGGTGGTCGACAACCGGACCCTGCAGGCACGCGCCTATGTCGGCACATTGTCCTTCGGCGACCGCCAGCGGCTGGGTCACGTGGACATGGTGCAGGCCTGGCGTTCGCCAGGCTCCACGCTCAAGCCGTTCCTGTATGCGATGGCGCTGGACGATGGCCTGATCCATTCGGAAAGCCTGCTGGTCGATGCACCGCAGAGTTTCGGCAGCTACCGCCCGGGCAACTTCGACATGGCCTTCAATGGGCCCATCGGTGCCTCCAGCGCATTGCGGCTGTCGCTCAACGTACCGTCGGTGGACCTGCTGCAGCGGGTCGGCGCCGCGCGCTTCGCTGCCCGGCTGTCGCACGCCGGGATCCAGCTGCGCTTCCCGCCGGGCAGTACGCCCAACCTGTCGCTGATCCTGGGCGGCACCGGCGCGCGCCTGGAAGACCTGGTCGGCGCCTTCGCCGCGCTCAACCGGAGCGGTATCGCCGGCCGCGTGCGTTACACCGACGACGAGCCCATGATCGAGCGGCGCCTGGCCTCGCCGGGCGCCAGCTGGATCGTGCGCGAGATGCTCGAATCAAACCCGCGACCGGGATACAGCGCCGGGACGTTCGATGTCGGTGGCCGCCCGCGCGTGGCGTGGAAGACCGGCACCAGTTACGGGTACCGCGATGCGTGGGCGATCGGCAGTACCCGCCACTACACGGTGGGCGTGTGGGTGGGCCGGCCGGACGGTACGCCGTTGCCGGGCCAGTACGGCGCGGTCACCGCGCTGCCGCTGATGTTCGAAGTGGTGGACAGCCTGCCGCGCCAGCGTGGTGATTCGGCGGCTGCGCCGATGCCGGCCGGTGTCAGCCAGGAAGACATCTGCTGGCCCACTGGCGAACGTGCCGAGGGGCTGCCGGCGGCACTGTGCCAGCGCAGGATGCCAGCCTACCTGCTCGATGGCGCTGCACCGCCGACCTTCCCGGAGCGCGAGGCGCGGCGCTGGCAGCCGGGGCGTCAACGTTACCTGGCCGATGCCCGCAGCGGACTGCGCGTGTCTGCCGACTGCCGCCTGCCGCATGAGGAAGTCGCCCGCGAGATCGCGCGCTGGCCGGCGTTGCTGTCACCGTGGCTGCCCAAGGCCACGCGCGAGGCCTCGCAGTTGCCGGGTCTTTCGCCGGACTGCCGCGACGACGGGCGCGAGGCCAGCGTCGCGCTGCATGTGGATGGGCTCAATGACGGCGCCACGCTGGCGCGCGCGCCGAATTCGGAACACGGCGTGCGCCTGCAGCTGCGCGCGCTGGGCAGCGAGCAGGCGGTGGACTGGTTGCTGGACGGCCGCTGGATCGCGCAGACCCACGGCGCGCAGTTGATGCAGCGCGAGTTCGCTGATCCCGGGGCGCATACCCTGACCGCCTTGGCCGCGGACGGCGCGTGGACGCAGGTACGGTTCACTGTCCTCCGGTAGGTACCGGGCCATGCGCGGCGGGATGACATCGCTCCGCTTCGGCGGGTGCCAACCTTGGTTGGCACAGGCAGGAAGGATTGCCCACCAAGGTGGGCATCTACCGGAGCATCCGCAGCGCAATCACTCCCCGATCCATCCATCCAGCAGATCGGCGAACTCGTCGGCGTGTTCCTCTTCCTGTGCCAGGATCTCTTCGAGGATGCGCTTGGTGGTGGTATCGCGGTCGCCGATGAAGTTGATCATCTCGCGGTAGCTGTCGATGGCGATGCGTTCGGCCACCAGGTTCTCGCGGACCATGTCGCGCAGATCGCTGCCTTCCTTGTATTCGGCATGCGAGCGCGCGGTCAGCGTATCCGGGTTGAGGTCGGGCTCGCCGCCGAGCTGCACGATGCGCTCGGCCAGCTTGCCGGCATGCGCCTGTTCCTGCTGTGCATGTTCAAGGAATTCGGCTTTCACCGCGTCGGCCAGCATGCCCTTGGCCATGAAGTAGTGCCGGTAGTAGCGCAGCACGCACACGTACTCGGTGGCCAGTGCGTCGTTGAGCAGCTTGATCACCACCTTGCGGTCGGCGCTGTAGCTGTCGGTGATCGCACCATCCTCGATGTTGCGCCGGGCGCGCTCGCGCAGGGCCGTGCGCTCGCTGATGCCGGGAATCTGCGCGGCGGGCTTGGGGGCATTGGCTGGCTTGCTGGACATGGCTGGCCGTTTCCTCTTGCGGTGGGAGATCAGGTGGGCAGGTGCTCCAGCACGTAGTCGGCCGAAGACACTTCGAATTGACCAGGCTGTTCAACCCAGGCGGCGCGGACCACGCCGTCGACCACGTACAGGGCGAAACGGCGCGAGCGGATGCCCATGCCCGAGGCACTGGCGTCGAGCTCCAGGCCGAGCGCGCGGGTCAGTTCGGCATTGCCGTCGGACAGCATCAGCAGGCCGTCGGGCACGTGCTGGTCGGCGGCCCAGGCCTTCATCACGAACGGGTCGTTGACGGCCATGCAGTAGACATCGATGCCGCGCTGGCGGAAGGCCTCGAATTTCTCGACGTAGCCGGGCAGGTGGCGCGCCGAGCACGTCGGCGTGAACGCGCCGGGCACGGCGAACAGCACCACCTTGCGCGCGTCGAACAGCGAATGCGTATCGAGCGTTTCAATGCCCTCGCGGATGCGCTTGAGGGTCACTTCCGGAATGCGGTCGCCGACATGGATGGTCATGGTGGAACTCCTTGCTGGGGCAGCGTAGTGGGCCGGATGGGACAGGGACGTCAAGACATTGGAAAACCGGCGTGCAGGCCCCATCTTCAGGCTTTGCGGAGCGGGCTTCCAGCCATAGCCTGGGGCAGGGCGATGGCAACCGCATTGCGCAGGATCAGTCGGCCTCACCGGGGCCGCACGAGGGGCGGCGTAGCATCGCCGGCGCGTAGAATGAACCCGGGGCGGCGCCACCGGCGCGGCCGAAGCAGATCGAGGTAGCTGGATGGAATTCAAGGATTACTACGCCACCCTGGGGGTGGAACCGAGCGCGGGCGAGGCGGAGATCAAGACCGCCTACCGCCGGCTGGCACGCAAGTACCACCCGGACGTCAGCAAGGAGGCCGGGGCGGAAGACAAGTTCAAGGCGGTCAACGAGGCCTACGAGGCGCTGCGCGACCCGGAAAAGCGCGCGGCCTACGACCAGCTGCGCGCGCAGGGCTATCGCCCGGGCGAGGAATTCAACGTGCCGCCGAACTACGGCGGCGCCGGTGGTTTCAATTTCGAGGAAGTGTTCGGCGGTGGTGGCGCCAACGGCGGCTTCAGCGACTTCTTCGAAAGCCTGTTCGCGCGCCAGCGCGGCGGTGCCGGCCCTGGCCCGGGGTTCAGCAGCCAGGGCCATGCCCCCAACCGCGACACCCGCGCCAAGCTGTCGGTCCCGCTGGAAGCGGCCTACAGCGGCGACAGCCTGCGCATCACCGTCAACGGCAAGCAGCTGGACGTGCGCGTGCCCAAGGGCATCCGTCCGGGCCAGGTGATCCGCCTGGCGGGGCAGGGCAACCATGGCGGCAACCTGCTGCTGGAAGTGGAGTACGCCGCACACCCGCAGTTCGAGGTCGATGGCCGCAACATCCTCTACACCTTGCCGGTCACGCCGTGGCAGGCCGCGCTGGGTACCAGCATCAGCGTGCCGACCCTGGGCGGCGCGGTGGAACTGAAGATCCCGGCCGACTCCGATGCCGGGCGCAAGCTGCGCCTGCGCGGCCGTGGCCTGCCGGGCAATCCGGATGGCGACCAGATCGTCGAGATCGAGATCGTGGCCCCGACCGCGACCGACGAGGCGCAGAAGAAGGCCTATCGGAACCTGGCCAAGGCGTTTGGCGAGACGATCTGAGCACGCCTTCCGGTAGTGCCGGCCGCTGGCCGGCAATGAGCTGTGATTGCCGGCCAGCGCCCGGCACTACCGCGTGCGTCTCAGCCCTGTCCGGCAAACACCCGCTCCAGCACTTCGGACAGCTCGTCTTCCGAGAACGGCTTGGTGATGTAGGCCTTGGCGCCCTGGCGCATGCCCCACATGCGGTCGGTGTCCTGGTCCTTGGTGGTCACCAGGATCACTGGAATATGCCGGGTTGCCTCGTCGCGGGCGAGGGTGCGGGTGGCCTGGAAGCCGTTGAGATTGGGCATCACCACGTCCATCAGGACCAGGTCGGGCAGCTCGGCCTTGGCGGTTTCGACCCCGGCCGCGCCATCGGTGGCGGTCAGGATCTGGTGCCCGAGCTTCTCGACGATGCGCTGTATCCCCAACAGCTGCGACGGTGAGTCGTCGACGATCAGAATGCGTGCCATGTTGTTCCCCATGTAATGCCCGCAGTGTAGTGCGGGCTCATTACCGGCGGGAGGGGCGCATCTGCCGTCCGTCGCCTGCCTGCGACGTTCAGTCGATCCGCACCACGGTGCGACCCAGCGATCCGCCCGCCAGCATCTGCTCGAACACGGCCAGCAGGCCATCAAGGCCGACCTCGGCGGTACAGATGCGGTCCAGGTGCTGTGGTTTCCATTCGTTGCCCAGCCGCGCCCAGACTTCCTCGCGCAGCCCGCGTGGCGCATTGGCCGAGGACACGCCCAGCAGCGACACACCACGCAGGATGAACGGCATCACCGTCATGTCCAGCGTCGGGCTGGCCGCCAGGCCGGCACTGACCACGCTGCCGTAGGGCGCGGTCTGCGCCAGCAGGCTGGCGAGCATGGCGCCGCCGGCATTGTCCAGGCCCCCACCGAAACGCGCCGATTGCAGTGGGCCGGTGTCGGCCAGGGCCTCACGCGGCAGCACCTCGGTGGCGCCGATGGCGTGCAGGAAACCGGTCTGGTCGGGTTTGCCGCTGATCGCATGCACCGTATAGCCGGCGCGGCTGAAGATCGACAGTGCCAGCGCGCCGACGCCGCCACTGGCGCCGGTGACCGCCAGCGGTCCAAGCTCCGGGCTCTGCCGGTTGTCCTGCATGCGCAGCAGCGCCAGCGCCGCGGTGAATCCGGCGGTGCCCAGCACCATCGCCTCGCGTGGGCTCAGCCCGGCCGGCTGGGCGATCACCGCACGCGATTCCAGCCGCACATACTGGCTGTAGCCGCCGTCGCGGGTCTCGCTGAGGCCGCAGCCGGTGGCCAGCACCGCGTCGCCTTCACGCCATTCCGGATCGGTGCTGGCGACCACGGTGCCGGCCACGTCGATGCCGCCGACCAGCGGGAAGCGGCGCAGGATCTTTCCCTTGCCGGTGCCGGCCAGGGCGTCCTTGTAGTTGACCGAGGACCAGTTGGCGCGGATCAGAACCTGGCCGGGGCTGAGGTCTTCGACCTTGAGCTGGGCCAGGCCGCTGCGGTAACCGGCGTCGTCGTTTTCGATGCGGAAGGCGGTGAACGGGGTGGTGGGGGCCATCGGCATTGCCTGACTTCGAGGAAAACGCCACCTTACCCCGTTGCCCCCCTTTCGATCCTGCCGATCCGCCCCATCTTGTATGATCGGTAATGGTTTCACGGCTGGCGCCGCGGGAAGGGCCCGCGCCGCAGCCCACATCTTGATGGAGCGTGCATGGCCTGGAATACACCCGGCGGCAACAAGGGCGGACAAGGCCCCGAGGACAATCGACGCGGGCCGTTCGGGTCGCGCGGCGGTGGCAATGGTGGTGGCTGGGGCGGTTTGCCCGGGCCGCTGAAGGACCTGTTCGACGGCGGCATCGTGCGTTGGGTGGTGGCGGCCGTGGTGCTGCTGGTGCTGTTCTCCAGCTTCCAGCTGATCGGCGAACAGCAGCGTGGCGTGGTCCTGCGCTTCGGCCAGTTCTCGCGCATCCTGCAGCCCGGTCCGAATTTCAAGCTGCCGTGGCCGATCGAATCGGTCACCAAGGTCAACGCCACCGAGATCAAGACGTTCTCGATCCAGGTGCCGGTGCTGACCCGCGACGAGAACATCGTCAACGTCTCGCTGAACGTCCAGTACCGCATCGACGACCCGCAGCAGTACCTGTTCGGCACTGTCGATGCCGACCAGGTGCTGGAGCAGTCGGCGCAGAGCGCGGTGCGCGAGGAAGTCGGCCGTGCCGACCTCAACGCTGTACTGAACAATCGTGGCCCGCTGGCCGTGGCGGCCGAGGAGCGCCTGCAGGCGCTGCTGAAGGCGTTCAAGACCGGCCTGACCGTGACCGGCCTGACCCTGCAGGACGCCCGTCCGCCGGAAGAAGTGAAGCCGGCCTTCGACGAGGTCAACGGTGCCCAGCAGGTCAAGGAGCGCCTGATCAACGAAGCCCAGGCCTACGCTGCCAAGGTCGTGCCGGAAGCCCGAGGCCAGGCCTCGCGCGCCCGTACCACCGCCGAAGGCTACAAGCAGGCCGCGGTGTCCAAGGCCGAGGGTGACGCGCAGCGCTTCAGCCTGTTGCAGGCCCAGTACAAGGACGCCCCGGAAGTGACCCGCAAGCGCCTGTGGCTGGAAACCGTGCAGCAGGTGCTGAGCGAGAACCGCAAGGTGATCGGCGGCGATGGCCGCCAGCTGATCTACGTGCCGATGACCGGCGATACCCGTCCCACCACCTCGGCCCCGGCCGCAGTGGCCAACCCGGACGTGGTGATGCCATCGCTGCCGGGTGCAGCGGTGGAAGCTTCCCGTGATCCGGGCCGGCCGGTGGGCCGCCCGACCGGGCGACCGAGCGGCCGTGAGGAGGGCAGCCGATGAAGAGTCCTATCTGGATCGCCGTGATCGTGGCGGTGGTGCTGGGCCTGCTCGGCTCGGTGTACGTGGTCCGTGAGGACCAGACCGCCATGGTGCTGAATCTGGGCAAGGTGGTGCGTTCGGACATCAAGCCGGGCCTGCACTTCAAGGTGCCGGTGGTGGAAACGGTGAAGGTCTTCGACCGCCGCTTCCAGGTGCTCGACACCGCGCCTGCGCGCTACTTCACCGCCGAGCAGAAGGACGTCAGCGTCGACTTCTTCGCCATCGGCTACATCTCCAACGTAGGTGACTACTTCCGTGCCACCGGCGGCGACCCGCGTGTGGCCAACGCCCGCCTGGCGCCGATCATCACCGACTCGCTGCGCAACCAGATCAACTCGCGCACCCTGCAGCAGCTGGTGTCCGGCGACCGCAGCGAGCTGATCGCCGAGCAGCTGAAGGGGATCAACGAGGCGGTGGCCGGCCTCGGCATGCAGATGATCGACCTGCGCATCAAGCAGGTGGACCTGCCGACCGACAGCCAGGTGATCAACGATGTGTACGAGCGCATGCGCGCCCAGCGCAAGCAGGAAGCGGCCAAGCTGCGTGCAGAGGGCGAGGAGCAGTCGCTGACCATCCGTGCCCAGGCCGACCGCGACAGCACCGTGCTGATCGCCGAGGCCGAGCGTGATGCACAGCGCCTGCGCGGTGAAGGCGATGCCGAGGCGGCCCGCATCTACGGCAAGGCCGGCTCGGCTGATCCGTCGTTCTACGCCTTCTACCGCAGCCTGGAGGCCTACCGTGGCTCCATGACCGACGGCAATGGCGTGATCGTGCTCGACAAGAACGACCCGTTCCTGCAGTACCTGAAGAACGACCGCTGAGGTCGCAGGGCACTACCCCACGGGGCCCGGCCAGACGCCGGGCCCCGTGCTTTTTCCGGAGTCCCCCATGAGAGATCTGTTCGCCGCCGTCTGCCTGGTCGCGGTGCTGGAAGGCCTGTTCCTGTTCGTGGCGCCGTTCGCCTGGAAGCGCATGGCCGAGCGCCTGCTGGACCTGCCCAGCCCGGTCCTGCGCAGCTTCGGCGGGCTGGTGCTGCTGGCCGGCCTGAGCCTGCTGTGGTGGGCCCGCCACTAGCAGGGTAGTGCCGGCCGCTGGCCGGCATCCTGGGATTGCCGGCCAGCGGCCGGCACTACCGGGCGGGGCCTGACCGGCCGGCACCACCGGGCGAGGCGGCTGACCGGCCGGTGAAGCCGCCGGTCGAAAAGGTGGCACCGGACCCCGGAAACCCGGATAATGCACAAAAGCCGGACGGGCCTCCCCGTTCGGCTTTTTCCGTGTCTGGGCCTTCCATCGCCGGCCGCTCCCCGTTTGGAGCCGCCCTCCAGGTGCTGGCCAGCCCCGCCACGGTTTACCCGTCCGCGGCCCCGATGGCCGCAACAAATCGAGGAGCCCGTCATGGGTCAGTCTGTCGTAGTGTTGGGTGCCCAGTGGGGCGATGAAGGCAAGGGCAAGATCGTCGATCTGCTCACTGAGGAAATCGGCGCTGTCGTGCGCTTCCAGGGCGGCCACAACGCCGGCCACACCCTGGTCATCAACGGCAAGAAGACCGTCCTGCACCTGATCCCGTCGGGCATCCTGCGTGACGACGCGCTGTGCCTGATCGGCAACGGCGTGGTGATCTCGCCGGCCGCGCTGCAGAAGGAAATCGCCGAGCTGGAAGCCTCCGGCGTGGAAGTGCGTTCGCGCCTGAAGATCTCCCCGGCCGCGCCGCTGATCATGCCGTACCACATCGCCCTGGACCAGGCGCGCGAGCGCGCTGCCGGTGGCAAGGCGATCGGCACCACCGGTCGTGGCATCGGCCCGGCCTACGAAGACAAGGTGGCGCGTCGCGGCATCCGCATCGCCGACCTGCATTACCCGAAACAGCTGGAAGAACTGCTGCGCACCGCGCTGGATTACCACAACTTCGTACTGACCAAGTATCTGAACACCGATGCGGTCGACTTCCAGAAGACCTTCGACGAAGCGCTGGCGTTCGGCGAATACGTGCAGCCGATGAAGTCCGACGTGGCCGGCATCCTGCACGACCTGCGCAAGCAGGGTAAGCGCGTGCTGTTTGAAGGCGCGCAGGGTGCGTTGCTGGACATCGACCATGGTACCTACCCGTATGTCACCAGCTCCAACACCACCGTCGGTGGTGCGCTGGCCGGTTCCGGCGTCGGCGCCGATTCGATCGACTACGTGCTGGGCATCGCCAAGGCCTACGCCACCCGCGTCGGCGGCGGCCCGTTCCCGACCGAACTGGACGACGAAGTCGGCCAGGGCATCCGTGACCGCGGCGCCGAATACGGCGCATCGACCGGCCGTCCGCGTCGTTGCGGCTGGATGGACATCGTCGCGCTGAAGCGCGCCGTGGCCATCAACGGCATCAGCGGCCTGTGCATCACCAAGCTGGACGTGCTCGATGGCATGGAAAAGCTGAAGGTCTGCATCGCCTACGAATACAACGGCAAGCGCACCGAGTATGCGCCGCTGGATGCGCAGGGCTGGGAAGAGTGCACCCCGGTATACCTGGAGTTCCCGGGCTGGAGCGAGAACACCCACGGCATCACCCAGTGGGACGACCTGCCGCCGGCCGCACGCGCCTACCTGCGTTCGCTGGAAGAGCTGGCCGGCTGCCCGATCAGCATCGTCTCCACCGGCCCGGACCGCGACCACACCATGGTGCTGCAGGATCCGTTTGCCTGAGGTAGCGCCGGGCGCTGCCCGGCGTAGGTGACAGGAAGGGCCCCGCGAAAGCGGGGCTTTTTCGTTGCCGTGTGGGCAGGGCCAGCGGGGAAGCGACGCGATGACCAGGATGTCAGCGTGAAAGGCGAGACGGTAATGCGGGTCACCCTGTGTATGTCGTGGAGCCTGTGGTGCATCGCCTGCCTGGTACTTGTGCTGGCCCTGCCTCGCGGACGCAGAATGGCGTCCTGCTTCGGCTATGGCCGCAGCGACGCATTGCCACGCGGCCGCTCATGGTTGCGGGTAACCGTGCTGAAGGTGGGCCCGGCGCTGGCGGGGCATCCGGCAGACATCGAGCTGCAGCCACCGCTGGATCTGCTGAAGCTGACCGACCTGGATTACCTCTGGCTGTGGCCGTTCTTCTTCTGGAAGATGGCGGCCCTGTTCCTGCTAATTCCAGGGGCTGCGTTGGCTGTCATTACTTTGGCGTTGCGGCGCTGGCAGCGCCGGGCATAGGTGCCGCCGACTTCAGCAGCGGATAGGGATTGATCGACTGTCCCTTCCACCACTGCTTTTCCGGCCCCAGCACATGCACCTCGAAGTGCAGGTGTGGGGCCTCGGCGCTGGCATTGCCGGTGCTGCCGACGTAGCCGATCACATCCCCGCGCCTGATCACCTGCTTCTCGGCCAGGCCATCGGCGTAGCGTTGCAGGTGCGCGTAGTAGTAGCACCAGCGCCCGCTGGGCTCGAACTGGTAGATCGTCAGCCCGCCGCGCTCACTGTCGAACAGTTTCTCCACCGTGCCATCGGCCGCCGCCAGCACCGGCGTACCGGCATCGGCCATGATGTCGATGGCATCGTGTACGCGGCCCTCGCTGCGTGCATCGGTGAAGGTATCGCGCAGCTGCGAGGGCAGGATGCCCTGCACCGGCAGCAGTAACCCGGGCGGTGCATCCGGAGCCTGCGCGGCCGGCGGCGCGTTGGAAGCGGGTGGGGCTGTTGCGCCCGGCGCTACCGGTTCCGTCACCGGCGCGGCGGCCACCGTCGATGGCGCTTCCGGCAGCGAGGCGGCTACCGGCTCGCCTGCATCGCGGTGCAGCCACCAGCCGGCCCCCAGTCCCAGCAGAACACCCAGCACGATCAGCTGCGAAAGACGCATCGGCTCACTCCTGCATCACCACGGGCACCGACTCATCCACCGCATCAGCCACGCGCAGTGCATCCCAGTTGGTCATGCGTACGCAGCCATGTGACTCGGTCTTGCCGACATGCCCGGGCTCGGGCGTGCCATGCAGGCCGTAGTGTGGCTTGGACAGGTCGATCCAGACCCGGCCGACCGGATTGTTCGGGCCCGGCGGCAGCGTCGCCTTCTTTTCGCCCTTGCGCGCATCCCAGAACAGCTTGGGGTTGTAGTGGAACGACGGGTCGCGGTAAACGCCCAGGATCTTCCATTCGCCGATCGGCAGTGGATCATGCTGGCTGCCGGATGAGACAGGCACCTGCGCGGTCACCTTGCCCTGGGCATCCAGCAGTTGCAGGGTGGAATCGGATTTGTCGACGACCACCTTGGCTGCCTTCGGTAGCGCCGATGGTGCGATGTTGGGCACCTGGATGCGGTTGCCGGCCTTGCTCAGATCCACGCCCGGATTGAGCAGCTTCAACAGCTCAGGGGATGTGTGGAAGCGTTCGCCCAGCGACTCTTCGACGTTGTTGAAGCCCAGCGATTTCAGTTTGGCCTGTGCGGCGGGGCCCTTCGGCACCGCCTGGAACGGACCGGCAACATCCTCGGCAGTCAGCGTGTAGCTGGCCAGAGGGGGGACCGTATCAGCCTGCAGGGCCTTCCAGGTCGCGTCGTCCAGTTCACCGGTGACGGTCAGGCCGTGCGCCGCTTGGAAACCCGACACCGCGCGCCGCTGGTTGCTGCCCACTTCGCCGTCGATCTGTCCGGGCGAGAAATTTGCTCGATCCAGCAGCACCTGGGCGTGCAGGGCGGAGCGTGCTGCGGTGTCCGGCCCGGCCTTCTCGGCAATGGGGGCGGGCAGTCCAGGGGGCGGCGCCTGCGCGAACGCCGGCGATGCCAGCAGCGAGAGAGCGAGCAGGGCGGATCGGTACACGGGCAAGGGCATTGGGAACTCCAGCAGATAACGCCACTACCTTGCCTGCAGCCCGCGCCGAGCCGCCGTGAAAGCGATCTGACGCCGGCATGAGCAGTCAAGGCGTTGCGCCACCGTCCAGGCGCGGGTGCCGTCGGCCGGGGGCTCGCCAAGGTGAATGGTGCCCCACGGCATCGGCCGGTGGCGATCAAGATTGCCTGGCGTGCCGCCGATAAGGCCACATCCCCCCGTTTTGGATACCCCCATGAACTACTTGAGGAACGTCAGGGTTGCCTGGCGTCTTGGGCTGGGCTTTGGCCTGTTGCTGCTGCTGGTTGCCGCCGTGGTGGCCACCGGCGCCACCGCCAGTGTCGTGCAGAAGCGCGCGATGCAGCAGGTGGTCGACGTCAGCGTGGCCAAGGTGCGCCTGTTGTCGCAGATGCTCGACGCCAACAACCAGATGATGGTGGTGCGGCGCGAGATGCTGATCCGCCAGGGCGAAGACCGCGGCAGCGATGAGACGCGTATTGCCGATCTGGTCAAGCGCTATGAGGCCAGCTGGACCGCCTACCAGGCACTGCCAGGCGATGCGGAGGGCAAGGCCATCGCGGAAACCATCGCGGCCAAGCGTGCCATCGCGCGCCCGCTCAACAAGCAGACCAGCGAACTGATGGAGCAGGGCGACTACCCGGGTGCCGTGGCGCTGACCCTGGGCCCGGTGCAGGAAGCGGCCAACGGCTGGAACAAGGCACTGTCCGATGGCGTGGACTTCGAGGAGAAGGAAAGCCGTGAGGCTGCCGCCGAGGCCATCCGCCTGGGCGAGCGCAGCCTGCTGCAGCTGCTGGTGCTGGGCGGCGTTGCACTGCTGGTCGGCATCGGTGCCTCGGTGATGATCGGCCGCAGCCTGACCGGTCCGCTGGCGCGCGCGGTGAACCTGGCCGAGCGCCTGTCCAAGGGACAGCTGGACCAGGAGTTCCGCCTCGGTGGCCGCGACGAGCTGACCCAGCTGGGTGAGGCGATGGCCAGTGTCCGCCAGAGTGTGCAGGCGGCGATCGGCGCGCAGCTGCAGATGGCCGAGCAGCACGAGGCCGGTGCGATCCGCTATCGCATGGACGCCAGCGCGTTCCCCGGTGATTTCGGTCGCATGGTGCAGGCCACCAACAGCCTGGTCGAATCGCACGTGCAGGTGGAACTGCTGATGGCCGAGGTGATGCAGCGCTACGCCATGGGTGACCTCAGCCGCGACCTGCCGGACTACCCGGGCGAGAAGGGCACGCTGACCCGCACCCTGGCGGCGGTGAAGCAGAGCCTGATGGCAATCAACGCGCAGATCGATGAACTGGCCCGCGCCGCACGCGCCGGCGATTTCAGCATGCGTGGCGATGCCGCTGCGTTCCAGTACCAGTTCAAGACGATGGTCGAGCACCTCAACGGCATGATGGCCAGTTCGCAGGCCAGCATCGCCGATGTTTCCGACGTGCTGCGCGCGATCTCGCATGGCGACCTGACCGCACGCATGGATGGCGAGTACGAAGGCGTGTTTGCGCGCATGCGCGACGATGCCAACACCACCACCGCGCAGCTGACCGGCATTGTCCGCGGCATCCAGGTGGCTGCCGACAGCATCAACAACGCGGCCCAGGAACTGGCCGCCGGCAACAATGATCTGTCGCGCCGCACCGAGCAGCAGGCCGCGAATCTGGAAGAAGCGGCCGCGTCGATGGAGGAGCTGACCTCCACCGTACGCCAGAACGCCGAACTGGCGCGTCAGGCTGACAGCGAAGCGCATGCCGCCGGTGCCGCCGTACGCGAGACCGAGCAGGCGATGGCGCAGATGGCCTCGGTGATGGGCGAGATCGATCAGTCCTCGGCACGCATCTCGGAAATCTCCACGGTGATCGACGGCATCGCGTTCCAGACCAACATCCTGGCGCTGAATGCTGCAGTGGAAGCCGCGCGTGCAGGCGAACAGGGTCGTGGCTTCGCCGTGGTCGCCAGCGAAGTGCGCACGCTCGCGCAGCGTGCCGGTGTCGCCGCCAAGGAGATCAAGGAACTGATCGAAGACGCTGCTGCCAAGGTGAAGAGTGGCCTGGCGGTGACTGTTGAATCCGAAGCCGCGATCGCACGCGTGGCCCAGGCGAGTTCGCGTACCACCCAGCTGATGAGCGACATCGCAGCGGCCAGCAAGGAGCAGGCCGCCGGCATCGAGCAGGTCAACCAAGTGGTGGTGCAGATGGATCAGGTGACCCAGCAGAACGCGGCCCTGGTGGAAGAAGCCACTGCGGCGAGCCGCGCGCTGGAAGAACAGGCGCATGCGCTGACCACGTCGGTGGCGGTGTTCCAGCTGGAGCAGGGGCCGCGCATGCCGGTCATGCCGGCGCGGGCGGCGTAAGCGACCTGTAACTGGATGCTGGATGGCGCCCTGCCTGCGATGTCCCGCATGCAGGGCGTCGATGCACCCACCGGATCGATGCCGCGGGCTAGCGCCTTTGCGCGGATCGTTCGATCAGCCAGCCGGCTGCGTACAGCAACAGCAGTGTTGGCGGAACCAGCACTGCATATGCGGTCGACCAGGGTTTGCCATGCAGCAGGCCGCCTGCGCCGATGGCATCGAGTGCGGCAGACTGCAGGGTGATGGGGAGCGCCATCAGGATATAGGTGCCCTTCGGGTCCGCTTCCGACTGCGCGCCGTGAACCAGCCATGCAGTCAACAGCAGGTAGACCACGCAAAGCGCAAGACCGGTCCAGCTCAGGAGTCGCCGCATCTTCATCCGCATGCCCCGGTTCAACGGACGTCGAAGCGGGCCTGCAGCGGCAGGCTCACCTTCCGCAGCAGATCCCGGACCACCACCTGCGCAGTCCACGTGCCTTTCGGATCACCGGCCTCGGCGACGAACTTCAGGTGCACGTTGGTCATGTACAGCAGGTTTGGCGGGCCGGTCAGGGCGGCGGTGAAACAGGGAACATCGCGTTCGTCGATACTGGCACTGCCGTCCGGGCGCAGCATGCGCAGGTCGCAGTGCACCTTGGGTACGCGGTTCTCGTCCAGTTGCGGGTTGGAGAGGAATGTCAGCAGGAACAACTCGCCGCCCGGGTGGACTTCGTCGGCCTCGTTGAAGCGGGGAGTGGTCTCCGGCGGGGTCGCCCACTTGGCCCGCCAGTCGGCATCGGAAGTGACCAGCAGCGATGCCGCGAAGCCGTCGCTGGATTTCATGGCATCGGTCTCCGCCAACGCCTTGCCATCCCCGTTTGTCCAACCATCGCTGGCGGAGCTGTCCAGTGGCAGCATCAGGGCCATCATGACCAGCGCGCAGGTCCCTCGCATCAACGGCTCTCCCGGGTAGCCGCGTCCCGCGGCAGAGCGGGTAGTATTGCCCAACCTTGGCCGGCAAAGCAGCAGGACAGCCGGAGCAGAGGTTCCGTTGCCTGCCGATGTGGGTGATGCTTGCCAGCAAAGGAGGTGGCATGGGAATCGGGAGCGAGGAAACGCCGATCTGTTTCCCTGCGTCGGCCGCGCCGCAGCACGTGCTGATGCTGCCCGGTCTGGATGGCTCCGGCAGGCTGTCGCCCCCGTTCCTGTCGGCACTCCAGGCCCACGGTCTGACGACGCAGGCGATCACGCTGCCCGCGCAGGGACCACAGGATCACGCCATGCTTGCCCAACAGCTGTGGCCGCAGCTGCCCAGCCGTCCCTTCATCCTGCTCGCCGAGTCTTTCTCGGGCCCGTTGGCTGTTGAACTGGCCACGCGCCAACCCACCGGGCTGCGCGGACTGGTGCTTGCCGCGACCTTTGCGCGTCGGCCGGTGCCACTGCCTGCAGCCAGCGCAGCCCTGCTGTCGCCGGCATGGCCGCTGCCTCCCGTGGCATTGCTGGCGCGCCTGTTGCTGGGGCGGTGGCGCACCCGCGGGCACACGTCGATGCTGCGCGATGCGTTGGCCCGGGCTCCGACGAGCACGTTGCGGCAACGCGCCGCAGCGACCCTGCGGGTCGACGTGCGTGCATTGCTGCCGGCAATCCAGGTGCCAACGCTGTGCCTGCACGCGTGCCACGACCGCCTGCTGTGGCCGCCCAGCGTGGCCGAACTGCAGGCCCTGTTGCCCGAGGCCCGCCATGTGTCGTTGGAAGGGCCCCATCTGCTGCTGCAGGCCCGTGCTGACGCAGCCGCAGCCGAAGTTGCCGCATGGATGAGGACGCTCCCCTCCTGACCGACGCTTCAGCCGCGCGCACGCGTACGCGCAGCTTTCTTCGCCGCCGCCTTGCGCACGGTCTTCTTCGCGGCCCGCGTTCTGGCCGCCTTCTTTGCGGCGGCGCTCCGCGAGGCGGCCGTACCCGCCTTCTTGGCCGCAGCCTTCTTCGTCGTCTTCTTTGTGGCGTTCTTTGTCGCGGTCTTGCGAGCCGGTGCCTTCTTCGCCACCGCCTTCTTCGCAGGTGCCTTCTTCGCCGCCGTCGTCTTGGTTGCGGCCTTCTTTGTGGCCGACTTCCTGGCAGGCGCCTTCTTGGCAGCCTTCTTGCTGGTCGCCTTCTTCGCGCCCTTGCGGGCACTGCCGGCGCGCTTGCCGCCGCCGTCCTGCTTGTTCACGGTGGCCCAGGCAATGCGCTCGGCGGTGCCTTCACTCGCGCCGCGATCACGTTCGCTTTCCTCGATGTGCTCGGCCTGGCGCTTCTGCTTCTCGGTATATGCGGATTTGTCACCACGGGGCATGACGGTTCTCCTCTTCGTTGTGGTCAGGCCAGCAGTCGCAGTTTGGGTTCACGCGCCCATTGGCGGGTGGCGGCCGCCGCCAGGAATGCCTTGGCGTCTTCTGCTTCGACGATGCCGGGGTCGTTGCCGACCCGCGCCGCCTTCAGCAGCGCCTGGCCGCCCGCGTCGCTGGCAATGGCCTTCAGGTGTGCCCACGCCTGGCTGACGAACTCAAGGGCGGCGCTCTCTTTCGACAACGCCTTTGATGCCTCTACGCTCAGCACCACGGCTACCGCATCGAATACAGCCGATGGCGTGCCGGCCAGTTGCCCATCGGCGGCCTGTACGCTGCCGTCACTGAGCGTGGCGCCTCCCACTTTTGGTGCGACCAGCTTCACGTCTGCACCTGCCTTCCGGGCGGCCTTGCTCAGGTTGGCAATCACGCGCGCGTCGGAGCCTTCGTCGAACAGGATGCCGATGCAGCGACCCTGCAGGGTGGGCTTGTTGCGCCCGATCACGCGCACCTCGGGAGCGGCAGGCATGTCCCGCACCGGCGTGGCGGTCGGCGCGGGGTCGGGCAGTGCCGGCAGCGCGAGCCCATCGGCTACGCGCTGCGCCAGTGACTCGTCGATATTGCGCAGGTGGCTGACCGTGCGCACCCGCACCTTCAGCGTTTCCACCTTGGACAACTCGAAGACCAGCGCCGATGCCAGGTGCGCCTGCTCCGGCTTTTCCAGGCTGCGGAAGAACATGCGCGCCTGGCTGTAGTGATCGGCGAAGCTCTCGGCGCGGGTGCGGCCCTTGCGGCCATCGTCCGCGCTGGCGTGGCTGCGGAATCCGGCAGGCGTCTCGCGCGGGGAGTCCGCCTGCAGCGAGCTGGGATCATAGGCGACGCGACCCTTGGGCACCTGCATCTGCATGTGGCCGTCGCGGTGGTGATTGGCGAACGGGCACTTCGGGGCATTAACCGGGATCTGGTGGAAGTTCGGGCCGCCAAGCCGCAGCAGCTGGGTGTCCAGATAGGAGAACAGGCGGCCCTGCAGCAGCGGATCGTTGCTGAAGTCGATGCCCGGCGGCACGTTGGCCGGGCAGAACGCCACCTGCTCGGTCTCGGCGAAGAAGTTGTCGGGCCAGCGGTCCAGTACCATGCGCCCGATCACCTGCAGCGGTACCAGCGATTCAGGGATGATCTTGGTCGGATCCAGATGATCGAACGGAAATGCGTCCGCTTCTTCTTCGGTGAACAGCTGCACCGCCAGCTCCCATTCGGGAAAGTCGCCGCGCTGGATGGCCTCGAACAGGTCGCGGCGATGGAAGTCATTGTCAGCCGATTGCAGTTTCAACGCTTCGTCCCAGACCGTTGACTGGATGCCCAGCTTCGGTCGCCAGTGGAATTTGACGAAGGTCGACTCGCCCGCCTCGTTCAGCAGGCGGAAGCTGTGCACACCGAAGCCTTCGATCATCCGCAGCGACCGCGGGATGGCGCGGTCGCTCATCGCCCACATGATCATGTGCATCGATTCGGGCATCAGCGAAATGAAGTCCCAGAAGGTGTCATGGGCCGTGGCGGCCTGCGGGAACGCACGGTCTGGTTCCATCTTCACCGCATGCACCAGGTCCGGGAATTTCATGGCGTCCTGGATGAAGAACACCGGGATGTTGTTGCCGACCAGATCCCAGTTGCCCTCCTTGGTATAGAACTTGACCGCAAAGCCGCGCACGTCGCGTGGGGTATCCACCGAGCCTGCGCCACCGGCCACGGTCGAGAAGCGGGTGAACACGGGCGTCTTCACGCCTACCTCGGTCAGGATGCGCGCCCGGGTATGGGCGGCCAGAGACCGGGTCAACTCGAAGTAGCCATGTGCCGCGCTGCCACGTGCGTGCACGATGCGCTCGGGAATGCGTTCGTGATCGAAGTGGGTGATCTTCTCGCGGAGGATGAAGTCTTCCAGCAGCGTGGGTCCTCGAGGTCCCTGCCGCAGGGAGTTCTGGTTGTCTGCCACCGGGATGCCCTGATCGGTGGTCATCGCCGGGTGGCTGCCGTCGGCGCGCTGGTGCAGTTCATCGCCATTGCCGCGGTGGTGGTTTTCGGTTGCGCGCTTGCCGGTCGGCTTGCTGGCGGCCATGAGGGGCTCCGGATCATCAAGGGAACCACGACACTGGAACCGAACCCGTTAAACCCAGGTCCGGCAAAGGTGAACGCACGGGCAAAAGCAGGCTCGGGTATGCTTGCCCCATGCGAGTCGAGCCCGCCGACATCGAAGCCCTGTTCGACGCCATCCCGGACGTGCTGTTCTTCATCAAGGACCGCCAGGGGCGGTACACCCACGTCAACCAGACCATGCTGCGAAGGCTGGGCCTGCGCGCGCGCAAGGACGTGATCGGGCGCACGGCGGCCGAGATCTACCCGACCGGCCTCAGCGCGGACTATGTCGACCAGGACGCCCGCGTGCTGTCCGGCGAGGTGATCGAGAACCTGATGGAGCTGCACCTGTTCGCCAACCGCGAACCGGGCTGGTGCCTGACCTGCAAGCGCCCGCTGCTGGTCGATGGCGCCATCGAGGGCCTGATCGGCATTTCCCGCGACCTGGGCCAGAAGGACAGCCTGGGCGCCCAGTACGAGCAGCTGCGGCTGGCCCTGGCCCACCTCAACGCGCACTACGCCGAGAACGTGCGCATGCAGACCCTGCTGGACATCACCGGCTTTTCGCTGTCCAAGCTGGAGCGCAGTTTCCGCAAGGTGTTCCAGATGACCCCGCAGCAGGTGCTGACCCGGCTGCGGATCCAGATGGCCATGCACCTGTTGCATGGCGACGACAGCATTGCCTGCATCGGCCAGGCCTGCGGTTTCAGCGACCAGAGTGCCTTCACCCGCAAGTTCAAGGCTGAAACCGGTTTCTCGCCGCGCGCCTACCGTGCCCGCATTGGTGGCAGTGTCGGCGAGCCGGCGCTGGCCTGAGCCGCCTGCTGCGCTGTGCCTATCCCCGCGGGCATGGGACAGGGTAATGTGTCGCCCCTGTAGCCCGCCGCCAGCCCCGCCGATGCCCAATTCGATTCCGACCGCTTCGCCGTCCCGCCTCGGACATTCGCTCAAGCCCCGCCAGCTGATCATGATGGGCCTGGGCAGTGCCATCGGCGCCGGCCTGTTCCTCGGTTCGGGCGTGGGCGTGCAGGCGGCCGGCCCGGCGGTTCTGGTCTCGTATCTGGTCGCTGGCGCGCTGGTGATCATCGTGATGAACGCACTGGGCGAGATGGCGGCGGCCAAACCGACCAGCGGCGCGTTTTCGGTGTACGCCGCCGATGCCATGGGCGCCACCGCTGGCGCCACGGTCGGCTGGTTGTGGTGGGTGCAGCTGGTGATCGTGATCGCCGCCGAAGCGGTGGGTGCGGCCGGGCTGCTGGCGACGGTCTGGCCGGCGGTGCCGGTGCCGATGGCTGCATTGGCCTTCATGCTGTTCTTCACTGCGATCAACCTGCTCGGGGTGAAGAACTTCGGCGAGTTCGAATTCTGGTTCGCCATCCTGAAAGTGGCGGCGATCCTGGCCTTCATTGCCATCGGCGTGGCACTGTTGATGGGCTGGCTGCCGCAGGTGACCTCACCTGGCCTGAGCAACTTCACCGGACACGGTGGTTTCGCACCGAAGGGCCTGGCCGGGATCGGTGCGGCGCTGCTGGTTGTCGTTTTTGCCTTCGGTGGCACCGAAATCGTTGCCGTTGCGGCGGCCGAAACCGAAGATCCCGAACGCAGCATCGCCCGTGCCATCCGTACCGTGGCCTGGCGCATCCTGGTGTTCTACATCGGCTCGCTGAGCGTGATCATCGCCGTGGTGCCGTGGACCAGCGAAGCACTGAAGTCGCCGTTCGCCGCCGTGCTGGACATCGCGCGCATTCCGGGCGCCGGCACCGCCATCACCCTGATCGCGGTGATCGCGCTGCTGTCGGCGCTCAATGCCAACCTCTACGGCGCCTCGCGCATGATGTACTCGCTGGCGCAGCGCCGCGAAGCACCGGCCGTGTTGGGCTGGACCGATCCACGGCAGGTGCCGGTCATCGCCGTGCTGGCCAGCGTGCTGTTCGGCTTTGCGGCCACGGTGATGGAACTGCTGTTCCCGGACCGGGTGCTGCCGGTGCTGCTGAACATCGTCGGTTCCACCTGCCTGCTGGTGTGGACGCTGTCGCTGGTGTCGCAGCTGGTACTGCGCCGCCGCGCCGATCGCCTGGGTACCCGGCTGCCGTTCCGCATGGCCGGTTTCCCGTGGCTGACCTGCTGCGCACTGGCGATCCTCGCGTTGATCTTCGGCCTGCTGCTGAGTGAATCGCATACCCGCCTGCAGTTCCTGTCGATGGTGGCGCTGACCGCCACCATCGCTGCCGGCAGCGCCATCGCCCGGCGCATGCGCGAGGCCTGATTGCTGCTGTAGAGCCGACCCCACGGTCGGCTGCGGTCGCCGAATGTTCTGTAGAGCCGACCCGACGGTCGGCTGCTGTTCGCGTGGCCGCCAGCCGAGCGCGGGCTCGGCTCTACAGCAGGCATACATCCGCCGTGCCATCTTGATCGTGTGGGCCGCCAGCGGCCCGTCGACCAGGAGTACCGCATGCTGCGCAGCCGTCCCTTCCTGATGTTCACCGGCCAGGCCGAGGCCGCGCTGGCCCTGTACGCCGAAGCCTTCGCCGATTTCCGCCTGCTGGCCCTGCAACGCCACCCCGAGGGGGCCGGCGCCGGCGTGCCCGGCCAGGTCCGCCAGGCGATCTTCCTGCTCGGTGGCACCCACTACCTGTGCTTCGACAGCCTGGATGTGCACGACTTCACCTTCAGCCCGTCGATCTCGCTGTTCGTCGAGTGTTCCGGTGCCGAGCAGTTCGAGCGTGCGGCACGCGTGCTGGGCGAGGGGGGCCATTGGTTGATGCCGGTGGGCGACTACGACTTCAGCAACCGCTATGGCTGGGTGCAGGACCGCTTCGGGGTGTCGTGGCAGCTGAGCCTGGGGCAGATGCCGGACCCATGATCGGATTGTCGTGGGTGTGGACCCTGGTCCACGCGCCCTTGAAAAAACGGCCCGCTTGCGCGGGCCGTTCTCACTTTCGATGGATCGAAGGCTTACGCCTCGACTTCATCATCCTTGTAGGCATCGACCGGGATGCAGGCGCACATCACGTTCTTGTCGCCGTACACGTTGTCCACGCGCGCCACCGGCGGCCAGTACTTGCTCTGCTTCAGGCTGGCCAGCGGGAAGGCGGCCAGTTCACGCGGGTAGGCGTGGGTCCACTCGCTGGCGGTCACCGCGGTGGCGGTGTGCGGCGCGTTCTTCAGCGGGTTGTCCTCGCGGTCCAGGCGGCCGTCTTCGATCGCGCTGATTTCCTCGCGGATCTGGATCATCGCGTTGATGAAGCGGTCCAGCTCGTGCAGCGACTCGCTCTCGGTCGGCTCGACCATCAGCGTGCCGGCCACCGGGAAGCTCAGGGTCGGGGCGTGGAAGCCGAAGTCGATCAGGCGCTTGGCGACGTCCTCGGCGCCGATGCCGCTGGTCTTCTCCAGCGGGCGCACGTCGAGGATGCACTCGTGCGCCACCAGGCCGTTGCGGCCGGTGTACAGGGTCTTGAAGTGCGGGGCCAGGCGCTTGGCGATGTAGTTGGCGTTGAGCTGCGCGACCTGGGTGGCCTTGCGCAGGCCTTCGCGGCCCATCATCGCGATGTACATCCAGCTGATCGGCAGGATCGAGGCGCTGCCGAAGCTGGCCGCGCTGACCATGCCGACCGGGCCGTTGTCACCCAGCTTGCCCGGCAGGAACGGCGCCAGGTGCTCCTTGACCGCGCACGGGCCGACGCCCGGGCCGCCACCGCCGTGCGGGATGCAGAAGGTCTTGTGCAGGTTCAGGTGCGATACGTCCGAACCCCACTTGCCCGGCTTGGCCACGCCGACCAGCGCGTTCATGTTGGCGCCGTCGGTGTACACCTGGCCGCCGTGCTTGTGGATGATCTCGCAGATCTCGACCACCTCTTCCTCGAACACGCCGTGCGTGGACGGGTAGGTCATCATGATCGCGGCCAGGCGGTCGCTGTACTTCTCGGCGTTGAGGCGGATGTCCTCGACGTCGACGTTGCCGTTGGCATCGGTCTTGGTCACCACGACCTTCATGCCGCACATCTGCGCCGAGGCCGGGTTGGTGCCGTGCGCCGAATCCGGGATCAGGCAGATGTCGCGATGGCCCTCGCCGCGCGAGCGGTGGTAGGCACGGATCGCCAGCAGGCCGGCGTACTCGCCCTGCGCGCCGGAGTTCGGCTGCAGGCTGACCGCGTCGTAGCCGGTGCATTCGACCAGCATCGCTTCCAGCGTGTCGATCAGTTCCTTGTAGCCCAGCGCCTGGTCGGCCGGCACCAGCGGGTGGATCTGCGAGAACTCCGGCCAGGTCACCGGGATCATCTCGGCGGTGGCGTTGAGCTTCATGGTGCACGAGCCCAGCGGGATCATCGTGCGGTCCATCGCCAGATCCTTGTCGGCCAGCGAACGCAGGTAGCGCAGCAGTTCGTGCTCGCTGTGGTGGGTGTTGAACACCGGATGGGTCAGGAACGCGGACTGGCGCAGCAGGCCGGCCGGCAGTGCGTCGGCGGTGCTGGCATCCAGTGCGTCGACGTCGGCCTGCGCGCCGAACACGGCGGCCAGTGCGACCACGTCGGCGCGGGTGGCGGTCTCGTCCAGGCTGATGCCGACCGAGTCGCTGTCGATCGCGCGCAGGTTGTAACCGGCGGCGCGTGCCTTGGCGTGGATCTCATCGGCATGCACGCCGGTGATGTGCAGGGTGTCGAAGAAGTCGCCACCGACCTGCACGCCGGCGTTGCGCAGTGCCGCAGCCAGGATCGAGGCCAGACGGTGGGTGCGCCGGGCGATGCGGGTCAGGCCTTCCGGACCGTGGTAGACCGCATACATCGAGGCCATCACCGCCAGCAGCACCTGTGCGGTACAGATGTTCGAAGTCGCCTTCTCGCGGCGGATGTGCTGCTCGCGGGTCTGCAGGGTCAGGCGATAGGCCGGGTTGCCCTGGGCATCGATGGAGACACCGATCAGGCGGCCCGGCATCGAGCGCTTGTAGGCGTCACGGCAGGCCATGAACGCGGCGTGCGGGCCACCGAAACCGAACGGCACGCCGAAACGCTGGCTGTTGCCGACCACGATGTCCGCGCCCCATTCGCCCGGGGCGGCCAGCAGGGTCAGTGCCAGCAGGTCGGTGGCCACGGCCACCAGGCCGCCGCGCGCGTGCACGGCATCAACCAGCGCCTTGTAGTCGCCGACCTGGCCGAAGGTGTCCGGGTACTGCAGCAGCAGGCCGAAGGCTTCCGCTTCCAGTGCTTCGGCCGGGGTGCCGACGCGCAGCACGATGCCCATCGGTTCTGCGCGCGTGCGCAGCAGTTCCAGGGTCTGCGGGTGCACGGCGTCATGCACGAAGAAGGTGTCCGACTTCGACTTGGCCGAACGCTTGGCCAGCGTCATCGCTTCGGCGGCGGCAGTGGCTTCGTCCAGCAGCGAGGCGTTGGCGATTTCCATGCCGGTGAGGTCGGCGCACAGGGTCTGGAAGTTGATCAGCGCTTCCATGCGGCCCTGCGAGATCTCGGCCTGGTACGGGGTGTAGGCGGTGTACCAGGCCGGGTTTTCCAGGATGTTGCGCAGGATCACGTTCGGGGTATGGGTACCGTAGTAGCCCTGGCCGATGAAGCTGCGCAGCACGGTGTTCTTGTCGGCGATCGCGCGGATCTTCGCCAGTGCCTGCACTTCGGTCATCGACTCCGGCAGCGCCAGCGGTGCCGGCGACTTGATCTTGGCCGGCACGATGGCATCGGTCATCGCATCCAGCGACGCGTGGCCGACGACGTCGAGCATCTGCGCGATCTCGGCATCGTTGGGGCCGATGTGGCGCTCGACGAACGCATTGTGGTGCTCGAGCTCACGCAGGGAAGGGGTGTTCTGGGACATGGCGAAGGATCCGTCAGGAAAGGGCACACGCACGGGCACAAGCCGCCGGTCGGCGGTCTGCGGGGCGCCCCTCTGTCCTTTTGCCTGAGAGTTTGGAAGCGCGGAAAAACCGCGGCTTCGTGCCCCTTCGGCGCCGGATCGAACCGGTCTCTCCAGAGTTCTGTTACGGGTGGTATCGGGCCTGAGCGATTACGGGCGTTGCGCCTTCGGCAGCGGTGTTCCGCTTCTCCCACCGTGTTGCCCGCCGATTATAGCCCGTTGCGGGCCCGCCGGCCGCCCCCGGCGCCGGCCGCCGCGCCTGAATGGCCGATGGCCCGGCCATGCGTTTTGTGCACCGCTGCATGGCATCGGGCGCAATCCCCACCTATGATGGCCGGATACCCGAATTCATCTGGCGCCCTCCCTGCAGACGGGGACCGGCGCCCGCCGTGCGTGCGACGCATGGCCCTGCCGGACGCCTTTCCCATGACCGCCGCTGTTGCTCCCTCCACCCGCCGCATGGCCCTGCTGCTTGCCGGCCTGGCCATGTTCGGCCCGTTCTCGATCGACACCATCTTCCCGGCCTTCCCGCAGCTGGCCCGGCGCCTGGCGGTGGACGAGGTGGCGGTGCAGCAGACCATCAGCGTCTACCTGCTGTTCTACGGCCTGATGAGCCTGGCGCACGGTCCGCTGTCCGACGCCTGGGGCCGCAAGCGGGTGATCCTCGGTGGCCTGGTGGTGTTCGTCGGCGCCTCGGTGGGCTGCGCACTGTCCACCGACCTGACCACGCTGCTGGCGTTCCGTGCGCTGCAGGGCCTGTCGGCGGGTGTCGGCATGATCGTCGGCCGCGCGGTGATCCGCGACCTGTACCACGGCCATGACGCGCAGCGGCTGATGAGCCAGGTGTCGATGCTGTTCGGCATCGCCCCGGCCATCGCGCCGATCATCGGTGGCTGGATCCTGCTCAGCGGCGCGGGGTGGCCGCTGATCTTCTGGTTCCTGGTGGTGTTCGCGCTGGTCCTGCTGGCGGCCACTGCACGCTACCTGCCCGAGACCCATCCGGTCGAAGCGCGCGTGCCGTTGTCGCCGCGCGTGCTGATGCGTGATTACGTGCGCATCGGCTTCAACCCGCGCTTCCTGCGCCTGGCGCTGGCCGGCAGCATCGGCTTTGGTGGAATCTTCCTGTACATCTCCTCGGCGCCGGTGTTCGTGATGCAGCACCTGCACCTGGGCGAGGGCGGCTTTGCGTGGCTGTTCATCCCCACCATCGGCGGCATGACCACCGGCTCGTTCCTGTCCGGGCGCATGGCCGGGCACACCACGCCCACCCGCCAGGTCTCCATTGGTTTCGGCCTGTGCGCGCTGTCGGTGCTGCTGAACGTCGGCTACGTGGTGCTGTCGCCACAGTTCGTGCTGCCATGGGCGGTACTGCCGATCTTCCTGGGTGGCATGGGCATGGCACTGATCTTCCCGATCCTGGCGCTGGCGGTGCTGGACATGTACCCGCATCAGCGCGGCCTGGCCTCGTCGCTGCAGGCCTTCGTGCAGCTGATGATCAGCACCGTGGTGGCCGGCGTGGTGTCACCACTGCTGAGCGGCAGCCCACTGCACCTGGCGCTGGGCCAGGCGGCGTTCTTCGGCGCCGGCTTCGTGTTCTGGTACTGGGAACACCGGCGTGAACGCGCGGCGCAGGCGGCCTGCACGGGCCATTGAGCAGCGTGCAGGGGTAGGGCAGGCCGCGATGCCCGAAATGCTTGCGACAGGGGACGACCGGACTAGGCTGGGCCTTCCAGCCAGCCGGTGCGTGGATGCACGACAGCCAGCCGATCCGATGTCGTCGCATGAGGTTCCCCCATGGCTGCGCAGCAGACCTACCGCCTGTTCGAGGTGGCGCTGAAGGAGCGCCGCGTGCTTTCCCCTTCGCTGGACCGCATGGTGTTCACCGGTGCCGACGTGGCACGGATGAAGACCGGAGGCCCGGACCAGCGCATCAAGGTGTTTTTCCCCTTGCCTGGCCAGGACCTGCCGCAGGTGCCGTGCGGCGAGGACTGGTATCCGCGCTACCGGGCGCTGCCGGACGATCAGCGCCCGCCGATGCGCACCTACACCATCCGCCAGCTGCGTGCAGAGCTGGGCGAGGTCGATGTTGATTTCGTGCTGCATGGCGAGACCGGGCCGGCCTCGCGCTGGGCCATCCATGCACGCCCCGGCGACCGCGTGTTGTTGCTGGCTCCCGATGCCGACTGCGCCGACAGCAGCGAAGGTTGGGAATGGAGGCCGCCGGCCGGCGTCGGCCAGGTGCTGCTGGTGGCCGATGAAACCGCGCTACCGGCGGTGGCTGGCATTCTTGAGGAACTGGCGGCCATGGTGGATCCGCCGCGTACGCTGGCCCTGCTGGAAGTGGCGCAGGCCGGCGACGCGGTGCCGCTGAAGGCACCGGCTACCGCCGAGCTGGTCTGGCTGCCGCGCGGGCGCGCGGCGTACGGGGCGCCTCTGTTGCAGGCGGTGCAGGCGCGGCTGGCAGCCGCCTCGGGCGTGGCTGCCGGCGATGCGCCGGAGGAGATCGACGTCGATACGCAGATCCTCTGGGAACAGGCCGATGCCAGCGTGGCCGGGCCGCTGTATGCCTGGGTGGCAGGCGAGGCGGGGGCGGTGATGGCGATCCGTCGCCATCTGGTCCGCGACTGCGGGCTGGACCGCCGCGCGATCACCTTCATGGGCTATTGGCGGCACGGCAAAGTGCTGGATTGAGCGGGTGTGAAGCGGCGTGGCGGGTGGGGTGCGTTATCCTTGCGCCCCCCTCGCAGCGGTATTGCACCATGTCCACCAGCTCCAAGACCCGCCGCGACCAGCGCCGTCGCCAGGAAAAGCAGGCCGCCAACAAGGCCGCTGCCCAGGCCTCGCCGGTGGAGCCGCATGCCGAACTGCGCGACGCGCAGCGCACCCTGCTGGCCGGTGTCGTGCGCCGCGACGGCGAATGGGTGCTGGGCATGGACGGCCGTATCGCCGGCCACAGTGACTCCGCCGCACAGGTACTGGCGCTGATCATGCAGGCCGGTGAACTGCACGAGCGCAACGGTACGCCGGTGCGCCTGATGTACTCCGATGCGCTGCGCGACGCCGCGCGCGCCGAAGCGAAAGAGAAGGGCCAGACCTTCGAGGAATTCAAGGCGGAACTGGCCGCGGCGATGGCGGCGAAAAAGGACAGCTGACAGGCATTCCGGTAGAGCCGGCCGTTGGCCGGCTGCGCGCTGGGTCTTCATCGCGTGGTTGCCGGCCAGCGGCCGGCACTACCAGGAAGGGGCGGATCCTTGCGGACCCGCCCCTTTTTTCATTTCGCCGCCGGGGCGGCGTTGGCCTGCCAGCCACACATCTGGCCTTTGCTTGATTGCTGTTCCGGTAGAGCCGGCCGCTGGCCGGCTGCCTGCGGGGTCTTCATCGCGTAGTTGCCGGCCAGCGGCCGGCACTACCAGG